>NZ_JBHVRX010000028.1:0-108264 GCF_042885515.1 Streptomyces sp. NPDC058052
TGCTCCGCCGCAACCTCCTGCACGCCCGCCGCTACCCGTCGCTGACGCTGAACCTGCTGCTCACCCCGGTGATGATGCTGCTGCTCTTCGTCTACGTCTTCGGTGACGTGATGAGCGCCGGCATGGGCGGAGGCGCGGACCGCGCCGCGTACGTCGCCTATGTGGTGCCCGGCATCCTGATGATGACCGTCGGCGGCACGGTGGTGGGGACGGCGGTCTCCGTCTCGAACGACATGAGCGAGGGCGTCATCGCCCGCTTCCGCACCATGGCGATCCACCGGCCCTCGATCCTCGTCGGACACGTCGTCGGCAGCGTCCTCCAGTGCCTCATGAGCGTCGTCCTCGTCGGTGCCGTCGCCGTCGCCATCGGCTTCCGCTCCACCGACGCCACCGCTCTCGAATGGCTCGCCGCGTTCGGCCTGACCGCCCTGATCGCCTTCGCGCTCACCTGGATCGCCGTCGGCATGGGCCTGGTCTCCCCGAACGCCGAGGCCGCGAGCAACAACGCCCTCCCGCTGGTGGTGCTCCCGCTGATCTCCAGCGCGTTCGTCCCGATCGACTCGATGCCGGGCTGGTTCCGGCCCATCGCCGAGTACCAGCCCTTCACCCCCGCCATCGAGACCCTCCGCGGCCTCCTCCTCGGCACCGAGATCGGCCACAACGGCTGGCTCGCCCTCGCCTGGTGCGCCGGCCTCACCGTCCTCGGCTACCTCTGGTCGAAGTCCGTCTTCGACCGCGACCCCACGTAGTCCCCCGCGGCCCCTCAGCGGGGCCACCGGCCGCCTGGGCGGCGTACCCGACACCGGTCGGCGTACGCCGCCCCCGCCGCGTTCGCCCGCGCCGCGTTCGCCCCCGCCGCGTTCGCCCGCGCCCCGAGCCCGGCGGGATCCCGGAAGGAACGGCCTACCCCTGCGCGTCCCGGATGCGCGCGAGCAGGCTCTCGTAGCCGGCCCGGCGGTCCGGGCGGGCCCGGGAGACCGTGCGGCGCAGCAGGGGGACGGCGTCGGCTCCGGCGCGCAGCACGGCCTCCTCCGCCGCCCGCCGCACGGTGGCCCGCCCGTGGTCGAGGAGCGCGACGAACGCCGGGACGGCCGGCTCCCAGCGCGCCCGCGACAGGATCCGGATCGCGGTGCGCACCAGGTCGGGCCGCGTGTCGTCGAGCAGGACCTCGGTCAGCCGCAGGTGCGCGTCCCGGTCGAGCAGCGCCCGCGAGGTCCGGTGCGCGTGCAGCCGTACGCCGGTCTCCGGGTGCGCCAGCAGCTCGCGCAGCGCCTCTTCGAGGCGCTCCGGTCCGAGGACGGCGGAGCGCTCCGTGAGACGGGCCAGGGTGCGGCGGATCCGGAGGGGTTCCGGCGACCGCAGCAGGGCGAGCAGCTCCTCGTACGAGGGGGCGGACGTGCCCGCCGGTACGGGTGCGGGCGCGCGTTCCCGCAGGGCGCGGAGCGCGACCGCCTGGCGCTCGGCGGCCCCGGGACCCGACAGCGGACCGTCGACGAGGACGAGCCGGGCCTCGGGGTGCCGCTCGCCCAGCCGGGCGAGGAGGGGCGTGCGCAGCAAGGGGCGGTCCGCGAGCAGCTCCAGCAGGCCCGGCTCCCCGGTGGCGACGCGATGCTCCAGGTGGACCGCGAGGGCGTCGGCGGGCACCCGGCGCAGCGCCCCGAGCGCGTCCGCCCGTGCCTCCCGCGGCCCGTGCCGCCACAGGTGGAGGAGGACGGGCAGGAGGGGCTGGAGCTGCCGCGCGTCGAGGCTCGTGGCGGCGATCCGGGCGATCCGGCCGGGCAGCGCACCACCGGCGCCGGCGAGCAGCGGTTCCGGGTCGACCCCCGTCAGCGCGCGGGCCAGCGCGGTCCCGAGGGCGCGGTCGTCGGGTACGTCGGTGCGGCCGCGCAGGCAGGCGTCGAGGACGGCGTCGGCCGCCTCCGGTTCGGGCCAGGCGAGGAGGGTGCGCGCGGCCGTGTTCCGCTGCTCCGGGGTGCCGGAGGCGAGCAGGGCGAGCAGCCGGTCCCGCTGGGCGGCGGAACGGGGCTGGTCCAGGTCGGCGGCGTGGGCGGCCCGGGGGGCGCGGGCCGCGGCCGCCCGGGCGTCCTCGGCGAGGGTCCAGGGCGCGGCGCCCAGCGGCTGAAGGTCCGTCATCCAGTCGACCAGCCGGGCCTGGACGTCCGGGGGCGCGGCGGCGTGCGCGTCGGCGAGGGCGGCGAGCAGCGCGCGCGATCCGGCGGCGGTCCCCCGCTCGCGGTACGCGGCGAGCGCGCGCACGCTCCGTGCGGCGGCGGCGAGTTCGCCGTGCCAGGCGGGCAGGACGGTCGGCCGGACGGCGGAGCGGACAGGGGTGCGGTCGGCGGGGCCGTCGCTTCCGAACGCCTCCCGCAGCAGCGCGGCGCCCGCGGCCTCCGGGTCGGAGGCCAGGGCCGCGGCGGCGAGTTCGCGGTCGAGGTCGGCGCGGACGACGACCGCTCCGGCGAGCCGGAGCAGCCGCAGCGTCGTCCGCCGGCCGGGGCGCCTCGGGGGCGAGGCCCGTACGGCGCCGGCGATCCGGTCCCGGACGGAGGCGCGTTCCGCGATCGTCTCCAGGAGGGAGACGAGTCCGTCCCGGCTCTCCCCCTCCGCCTCCGCGAGGCCGTCGAGGAGGACCGTGACGTGCCGGGCGAGCGCGTCGCGTTCGGGTGCCGTGCGGGGGCCGGGGCAGACGCCGTCCGGCAGCACGCCGAGGACGGCCCGCCGGGCGCGCTCCGACGTGGCGGCGAGCGCGAGCCAGTCGGAGAGGTGCGGGCGCGTGGCCTGGAGCCGCGTGGCCCGGCGGGCGGCGGGCGTGCCGGGCGCGTGGCGTTCGGCGAGGCCAAGGGCGGTGTCCGGGTCCCATCCCTCCCGTGTCAGGCGGTCGAGGCCGGTCTCGTCCGGGTCCGGGTCCGGTGTGGCGAGCGCGGCGCGGAGCCGGTCGCGGACGCGGTCGTCCGTCGCGCGGGCCGCGGCGGCGGTGACCGCCGCGGGCAGGGTGTCGCCGAGGAGGGCCCGGAGGGCGTCGAGGAGGAGGGTGCGCAGGCCGGGGTTGTCGTCGTGGCCGAGCCGGCGGAGGAGCGGCGGTACGGCCCGGGCGGTCCCGGCGCCGGCGAGGGCCCGGGCGGCCGTCTTGCGGACGTTCATGACGGGGTGGTCGAGGCAGGCGGCGATCGCGCCCGACGCCCAGCGGGCCCCGGCGTCGCCGAGGGCTTCCAGCGTCCGGCGCACGGTCTGCGGATCCCGGTCCGGTCCGGTCAGCGCGAGCAGCGTCGCCGACACGGCTTCGACGCCGTCACCCTCGGTGTCGCGGGCGAGGAGGACGACGGCGTGCTTGCGCACGTGCGGGTCGGGGTGGCGCAGGAAGGGGTGCACCCGGCGCCGGACGGTGCGGTGCGGGGCGCGCGGGAGGTCGGTCAGCAGGCGCAGCAGGACGGTCTGTTCGCCCGCGGTGAGCCCCGGCCGGTCCAGCAGCCCCAGGGTCAGCTCCGTGACGAGCGCCTGTCCTGCGGCGTCGGCGTCGTGGACGTCCAGCAGGCACACCGGACGGATCCGGCGGCGCTCGTGCAGCCGCCGTCCGAGACCCCGCAGCGCGTCGGCGGCCTCGGGCGGGACGACCGGCTCCGCGCCGGGCACGGGCTCCGTGCCACCGGGTTCCCACGCCGCGGCCGCCTCCCCCGCGATGCGCAGCAGCAGGTCGGCGAGGACGGGCAGGAGGCCCGGGCCGGCGTGTGCGGCGAGCCGGGTCAGGGCGGCGACGGGCCGGTCCGGATCCAGGTGCGCGGCGAGGAGGGCGAGTTCGCGTTCGTCGGGTCCGCCGAGGTCGGCGGCCATCCGGGCGGGCAGTTCGGCGGCGTCGGCCCGGACGAGCAGCTGGCGCCGGACCCCCGGATCCGTGGCCAGCAGCCAGACCAGCTCCAGGGCCCGGTGCCGGAAGGCCCGTACCGCGCGCTCGACGTGCGCCGGCTCGGGCAGGCCGCGGGAGGGGGCCGCCTCCGGGCCGTCGAGGCCGAGGGCCGCGCCGAGGACGCGTACCGTCCGCTCGCCGCCGACGGCCTCCAGCGCGTCGAGCGCGTCGGCGGGCGCGTGCGGGAGGGCGGCGAGGACGGCGTCCTCGGTCCCGGGGTCGCGCAGCGCGCGGAGGGCGCGGAGGAAGGGGCCGGGGACGGTGGCGAGCGGCAGGACGCGGGCGATCTCCGCGGCCACCGGCAGGTCGCCGACGCCCTGTTCGTCCAGGGCGACGAGGAGGTCGAGCCGGCGCGGCCACGCGGGGTCGTCCGGCGTGGTGTCGGCCAGCAGGCGCAGCAGCTCGCCGCGGGCGGTGTAGAGGACGGTCGCCACGGTGCGGGCGGGGATCGTGTGGTCGGCGAGCGCGAGGGCCAGCACGGCCGGGACGTCCGGGCCGGTGGCGAAGTGGCCGCGCCGGTGCATCGCGCGCAGGCAGTCCGCCGCCGGCCCGGCGAGCAGCAGCGGGTCCTCCCCGGCGAGGTCCAGGACGGCGGGCACGTCGCCCCGTCGCGCGGTCTCGCCGTACAGGGCCAGGGCGCGCCTCCGTACGCCGGGGGCGTGGTCCGGGTCCCGCGCGGCCTCCCACAGCAGGTCGCCGTGCCCGTGGGCGGCGGCGGTGGTGAGCGCGGCGTCGGCGGTCGCCGGGCCGAGCAGTCCGGCGAGCCGGGCGGCCGGCAACGGCTCGGCGGCGGCCCAGGGTTCGGCGAGCGCGGCGAGCGCGCCGCCGACGACGGCCGTCGCGGCCGAGCCGAGCAGGCCCGTCAGCGTGGCGCGGACGAAGGCGGGGTCGAGGACCTGGGCGCGCAGCCCCTCCCCGGCCAGCCGCAGCGCCTCCGCCTCCAGGACGGCGTCGCCGCTGCCCGCCAGCGCCCCGACGAGGACGTCCGGCGCGCGGGTGGTGGTGTCGGCGTGCGCGCCCCGGACGGCCTGGTAGAGCGTCTCGCCGCGCTCCTCGTGCCGCAGCGGCGCCGGATCCCGTACGAGCTCCGCCGTCAGCAGCGCCACCCGCACGGGCGGCACCAGCACCTCGGCGGGCCACGCGCGCCAGCCGGGCGGGGGTCCCCCGGCGGCCGCGGCCAGGGCGAGCGCCTCCTCGGGGCTCGCCGGAACCGCGGGGCACGGCGAGGGACTCGCCGGTGCCGGGCGGGACGGCGACGTGCGGGACGTCGACGTGCGGGACGGCGACGTGCGGGGAGGGGACGGGTGAGGCGGGGACGGGCGGGGGGACGGCTGGTGGCTCGGCTGCGGGCTCGGCGTCGGAAGCACTCCGGGATCGTAGGGTCCGCGCCGGAATCGCCCCACCCGTTATTCCGGCGCCCCCTTGTGGAGGACGTGGATCCTGCCCTCGTCCGGGTCGCCGACGGGCACGAACAGCTTCGGGTGCTCCGGCGTTCCGTAGGCCCTCCACGGCTCCAGGCCGCAGCCGTCGACCTCGACCCTCACCCGCTGCGCCCACGGGTCGTCGCCCGGGGAGTACCTCCAGGCGCCGGTAGCGCTGCACCGGGAGGCCGCGGTCTCGTCGCCGGACCCGTCGAGCGCGCCAGTCCCGTCGCCGGACCCGTCGAACGCGCCGAACGCGCCGGTCCCGACGCCGTGGGTCGCGGCGCGGTCGCCCGCGCCGGCGCGAAGGGCGAGGCCACGACCAGCAGGAACAGTCCCATCGCGTGGTATCCCGGCGCCGGACACGGCCGGACGCCGCGCGCGGTAACCGGGATGAGCGAGCGGTCTCCCGTCTGGCACACTCGCCCCGCCAGGAGAAGGGGCGCGGGTGCACGTGAGGAAAGAGACCGGCGGGGCGGCCGACGCCCCCGGGACGTACGAGACGCACATCACCGTGCGCTGCGGCAGCGAGGACGAGCGGACGCGGCTGGCGTCCTGGGCCGATCGCCGGGGCCTCAAGCTGACCACCATCGTGCTGGCCCGCGGCCGCACGCCGGTCCAGCCGATGCTGACGCTCCCCGACCGGACCGGCCACCCGGCGCTCGTGGAGGCGCTGCGGTCGGACGGGTTCGCGCCGGTGCGGGTGAAGGTCGAGACCGTCCCGTGGAGCGAGGAACCGGCGGGCCCCGGCGGCGGCTATCACGAGCACCACCTCAAGCTGGCGCTGCCGGCCGCCTACGACCGGGCCGCCCTCGAAGCCCTCGTCGTGCCCCACGGCGCGCACGTCTCCTGGAACGCCCGCCGGGCCCTCCCCGGGCCCGGGGGCCGCCACGAACGCTTCGTCACCCAGCGGCACCCAGGACCGGCCCCCGCCGCCCTGCGCGCCTGCGACGCCCTGCTCGCCGCCCTGACCGCGGCCGGACACGAGGTCGTCGGCGAGGAGCGCGAACGGGTCCTCTCGGACAGCGACCCGGCGGTGGACGAAGGCTGGCTGGCACCGGCCGCCCGGCATCCGGGCGGCACCCCCGCGGAACCGCGCGACACGGAGGAGACGGCATGAGCGGCACCCCATGGACGGACCCCATCCCGGACGGCCCCGGCACCGGCGGCGAGCCGGGCGCCGAGGCGCGGCGGCGCCGGGTGAGCCACCCGGACACGCTGACCGCCGGCATCGGCGCGGCCGCGGTCCGGCACCGCGTCTTCGACCCCGCCCTCAAGCACTTCCAGGACGCCTTCCGCCCCACGGACGACGTCGTCGAGGACCCGGAACTGCGCGTCCGCTGGCAGGCGGCACGCCGCTCGGCGCTCGACCTGGTGCTCGCGGCGGTGGCCGGCTCGGCCTGGGCGGACTCGCTCGTGCTGCGCGGCAGCATGCTGATGTCCGCGTGGTTCGGTGAGGCCGCGCGCCCGCCCAAGGACATCGACTTCGTCGTGGTCCCCGAGACCTGGCGCATCGAGGAGGCGCGCACCCGGGCCATGCTCGACGGCATCGCCGTGGCCGCCGACCGGCTCGCCCGCGCGCTCGACGTCGACCTCACCCTCGACGACGCCGGCGCCGTGTCCGAGTACATCTGGACGTACGAACGCGTCCCCGGACACCGCCTCGTGCTCCCCTGGACCGCCCCCGGCCTGCCCGGCGGGCAGGTGCAGCTCGACTTCGTCTTCCACGAGCGCCTCCCGACGCCGCCGCGGCCGGCCGAGGTGGCCGGCGTGCGGGTCCGCGCCGCGGACCGGGAGCTCTCCCTGGCGTGGAAACTCCTCTGGCTGAGCTGCGACATGTACCCCCAGGCCAAGGACCTCTACGACGCCGTGCTGCTGGCCGAGAGCTGCACCCTGCCGCTCCCCCTCCTGGAGACCGTCCTGAGGGAGGCCGGCGAGTGGCCCGGCGACCACGACGAGCCGCTCTCCCCCGCCGTGTTCGAGCGGGCGGCCCGTGAGGTCGACTGGTCGGCCTTCCCCGAGGAGGGGCCGGCCGCCGGTGCGGCGTCCGGGGGGTCCGGCCCGTCCGTCCGCGAGGAGCTGACCCGCCGCCTCCTCGCCGCGCTGGCCCCGACGTTCGCCTCCTGACGGACCGGCACCGCTCCCCGCCCGCCGGCCGGAAGGGCATTGTCAGACCCTCGCGCCAAGATGGATCCATGACCGCAACTCCCGCCGTTGAGGCGCACCTCGTCCTGTCCAGCTCCGCCGCGTACGAGGACGCGCTCGACCGGCTGCGCGCCGCGTCGGGCGCCTACTACGCCGGCGAGAACAGCCCGCTGGACGACGCGTCGTACGACGCGCTGCGCCTGGCCGTGCTGACGTGGGAGGCGGAGCACCCGGGCGAGGCGCCGGAGTCGCCGACGGGGCTGGTCGCCGACGGCGCCGCGCCGGAGGGCGACGTCGCGCACACCACCCGCCTGCTCAGCCTGGACAACGTCTTCGGACCCGAGCAGCTGATCGCCTGGGACGCCTCGCTCCAGAGGCGCCTCGGCCGGGCGGTCGAGGGCGGGTTCACGGTCGAGCCGAAGCTGGACGGGGCGGCGGTCGCCGCCCGCTACCGGGACGGGCGGCTCACCCAGGTCGTCACCCGCGGCGACGGCGCCCACGGCGAGGACGTCAGCCATGTCGTCGGCTCCGTCGTCGGCCTGCCCGAGCGGCTGGCGGAGCCGGTGACCTTCGAGGTCCGGGGCGAGGTGCTGTTCACGCACGAGCAGTTCGAGACGGCGCAGGAGGTGCGCGCGGCGCACGGCGGAGCCCCGTTCGCGAACCCGCGGAACGCGGTGGCGGGCACCCTGCGGGCCAAGGACCGGCCGTACCGGCTGGAGATGACGTTCTGGGCGTACGGCGCCGTCGAGCTGGACGGCGGATCGTTTCTCCCCGCCGGGGCGACGCACGCCGAGGTGCTGGCCGCCGTCGCCGGCGCGGGTGTCATGACGACGGCGGACACCCCGGCCGGGCTCCACGTGGTGGACACCGTCGCCGAGGCGCAGGAGCGGGTGGACGCGATCGGCGCGCTCCGCGCCGGGCTCCCCTTCGGCATCGACGGCGTGGTCGTGAAGGCGAACAGCGCCGCCGAGCAGGCCGAGGCCGGACTCGGTAGCCGCTTCCCCTACTGGGCCATCGCCTACAAGCTGTCGGCCGTCGAGCGCCAGACGGTGCTGCGGGACGTCGTGTGGGAGGTGGGGCGCACGGGCGTCCTCGCGCCGACCGCCGTCCTCGACCCGGTCGAGATCGACGGCTCCACGGTCTCCCGCGCCACCCTGCACAACCCGGCCGACATCGCCCGCCGCGGCCTCCACCTCGGCGACACGGTCACCGTCTACAAGGCTGGCGACATCATCCCGCGCGTCCAGGCCCCCGTCGTCGAGCTGCGCCCCGAGGGCGCCGGGCCGGTCCCGCTGCCGGCCGCCTGCCCGAACTGCGGCGGCGACATCGACAAGAGCCAGGAGCGCTGGCGGTGCGCGAAGGGGGCGGGCTGCGCGCTCGCCCCGCTCATCGAGTACGCGGCCGGGCGCGACGTCCTCGACATCGACGGGCTCGGCAAGACGTACGTCAAGGCGCTGATCGACGCCGGTCTGGTCACGGACGTGGCGGACCTGTTCACCCTCACCGAGGAGCAGCTGACGGTCGCCGCGGGCAGCGCCCGGCGCGGCGCGAAGCTCTTCGAGCAGTTCGAGCTGGCCCGGAGCCGGCCGCTGAGCCGGGTCTTCTGCGCCCTCGGCATCCGCGGCACCGGCCGCCGGATGTCGCGGCGGCTCGCGGCGCACTTCGGCACGATGGAGGCGATCCGCGCGGCGAGCGCCGAGGACCTGCTGGCCGTCGAGGGCATCGGCCCGGAGAAGGCGCCGGTGGTCGTCGCCGAGCTGGCCGCCCTCGCCCCCGTGGTGGACAAGCTGATCGCGGCGGGCGTCACCATGACGGAGCCGGAGCGGCCCGCGCCACCCGCCGGTGCCTCGGCCGATGGGTCCGCGTCCGCGGAGGGCCCGCTGGCCGGCAGGACCGTGGTGGTCACCGGGAAGATGACGGGCCGGCTGGACGGCTACGGCCGCTCGCAGATGAACGAGCTCATCGAGCGGGCCGGGGGCCGGGCGGGCAGCGGCGTCAACGCGAGGACGAGCTACCTGGTCTCCGCGCCCTCCGCCGGCGGCAAGCCCAGCTCGAAGGCGGTCGCCGCCGAGAAGCTCGGCGTGGAGGTCCTCACGCCGGAGGCGTTCGCCGACCTCGTCGCCGACTTCCTCGGCTGACGGTCCCCCTCCTCGCACGAGCAGGCCCGGCCCCCTGAGGGGCCGGGCCTGCTCGTCGACGTGTCGCCGCCGCGGCCCTCCGAGGGCCGCCGCGGCGGGCGTCAGCGCTCCGACGTACCGCCCTGGGCGGAGGTGCGGCGGCGCGGACGACGGTCGCCGCCGCGGGTGCCGGCCTTGGCGCCGGCCTCGCCGGACTTGGCCGCTCCCGCGGAACCCGTACGACGGGCGGGGGCACGGCCGCCCGCGGTCGCGCCGCCGGCGGACGTGGTCTTCGCCCCGGCGGCGGTCTTCGCCCCCGTGGCGGGCTTCGCTCCGGCGGCGCCGGTGGCGGCCTTCGCCGCGCCGGCGGTGCGGCGGCCGGTGCCGCGGCCGCCCGTGCGGGCGGGGGCCTCGGACGTCGCCGTCGTGCCGCCGCCGCCACGACGGCGCCGGGACGGGCGGCCGCCTTCGGCAGCGGTCTTCCGGGCGGGGCGGGCGGCCGGGGCCGCGGGCTGGGGCACCTCGATGGTGACCGCGACGCCGGACGGCTCGCGGGCGCCGGTGAGGGTCGTCAGCTCCTCGTCGCTGGACTTGAGGCGGGTCGTCCGGGGGGCGATGCCCGCGTCCTTCATCAGCCGGCTGACCTCGTGCTTCTGCTCCGGCAGGACCAGCGTCACGACGCTGCCGGAACCGCCGGCCCGCGCGGTGCGGCCGCCGCGGTGGAGATAGTCCTTGTGGTCGCCCGGCGGGTCCACGTTCACGACGAGGTCGAGGTCGTCGACGTGGATGCCGCGGGCCGCGACGTTCGTCGCCACCAGCGCCGTGACCTGGCCGGTCTTGAACTGCTCCAGGGTCCGGTTGCGCTGCGGCTGGGTCCGGCCGCCGTGCAGGGCCGCCGCGCGGACACCGACGGAGAGCAGACGCTTGGCGAGGCGGTCCGCCGACCGCTTGGTGTCGAGGAAGAGGATGACCCGGCCGTCGCGGGCCGCGATCTTCGTGGTCACGGCCTTCTTGTCGGTCACGTCCTGCACATGGAGGACGTGGTGCTCCATCGTGGTCACCGCACCGGCGGACGGGTCGACGGAGTGCACCACCGGGTCGGTGAGGAAGCGCTTCACCAGCTGGTCGATGTTGCGGTCCAGGGTGGCGGAGAAGAGCATCCGCTGACCGTCGGGCCGCACCTGCTTGATCAGCTTGGTGATCTGCGGCAGGAAGCCCATGTCGGTCATCTGGTCGGCCTCGTCCAGCACCGTGATGCGGACGTCGTCGAGGACGCAGTCGCCCCGTTCGACCAGGTCGTTCAGGCGGCCGGGGCTCGCCACGACCACCTCGACGCCGCGGCGCAGGGTGGTGGCCTGCTTGGTGATCGACAGCCCGCCGACGACGGTGGTCAGCCGGACGTTCACGGCGGTCGCGTACGGCGCGAGGGCGTCCGTGACCTGCTGCGCCAGCTCCCGGGTCGGCACCAGCACCAGCGCGAGCGGAGCCTTGGGCTGCGCGCGCAGTCCCGCCGTACGGGCCAGCAGCGCCAGGCCGAAGGCGAGGGTCTTGCCGGAGCCCGTCCGCCCCCGCGCCAGCACGTCACGGCCGGCAAGCGAGTCGGGCAGGGTGGCGCCCTGGATGGGGAAGGGCGTGGTCACGCCCTGCGCGGTGAGGGTCGCCAGCAGCCCCGCGGGCATGTCCAGGCCGGCGAAGTCCTCCGCGGCGGGGAGGGCGGGCGTCGCGCTCTCGGGCATCCGGAACTCGCCGGGCGAAGCCGGGGACGAGGCCGGAGCCGAGGATGCCGAGCCGCGCTTGTTCGGCTTCCGGGGCCTGCGGGACATAAAATTCTCTGCCTTTCATCGAACAGCACAAACCGGGGTCCGCACCACGACGGTGCGAACCCCGGTGAGCGACGGAAGAACGTCCGGCTATCAGGCGGGGACGATGTTCTCCGCCTGCGGGCCCTTCTGGCCCTGCGTGACGTCGAACGAGACCCGCTGGCCCTCCTGGAGCTCACGGAAGCCCTGGGTGGCGATGTTCGAGTAGTGGGCGAAGACGTCCGGGCCGCCGCCGTCCTGCTCGATGAAGCCGAAGCCCTTTTCCGAGTTGAACCACTTCACGGTTCCCTGTGCCATGACCTTCTCCTTCTGTAGGCAGAGGCCCCATCCGGAGATGCCGGAAAAACGAATAATGCGCCTGCGGAAAAGCATTCCGGTCAGGCGCACATAGGTTCATGGGTACCACAACTGCAACAAGTCCACCGTAGCACGACCCGGAGGGGCACGAGTGACGACACGGCGCGGCGCGCCGGACACTCCGGGTCACGGACCCGCCTCCACACCCTCCCGACGCCCTCCCGTCACACCGGGTGACTTCGCCATCGCCAACCGTGAACGCGACGATACCCGCACGGCCGCCGGGACCGGCCGCGCGACACCCGGCCACCCGGCCATCCGGCCGCCGGGCCCTCCCCCACCGCCTCCTCGCGCGGAACCACCGACTCCGCCGCGAGGCGACGCTCCGTCACATGTCAGACTGGCCCGCGCATTTGTGTTGCATGTGAGAACGGGGGATGCAGCGACATGGGGTACACGATTCCCGAAGGCGTCGACACCATGCTCGACGTGATCGGCGTCGGATGGCCGAATGTGGACGAGGACGCCTACCGCGACATGGCGGACGCGCTGCGGGAGTTCGCGGACGACGCGGACGACGACGCGGGCACCGCCTTCGCCCACGTGCAGAAGCTCCTCGCCACCGGACAGAGCGAGTCGATGACCGCCCTGGACGAGCACTGGTCGAAGGTGCAGGCCAAGCACAAGGACCTGGCGAAGGCGGCCCGCCTGGTGGCCGGGGCGCTCGACCGGGTCGCCGACCTCGTCGTCGCCCGCAAGGCGGCCGCCGTCGCCGAGCTGGCCGACCTGTGCGCCACGGTGGGCATCACCCTGGCCTTCGCGCCGGTCACCGCCGGCCTGTCGACGCTCCTGGCGGGCGCGAAGATCGCCGCGACCCGCGTCGCGTTCAAGCGGATCCTGAAGGAGATGGCGGAGGCGGCCGTCGCCGAGATCGTCGCCACGCTCACCGAACCGGCGGTCGCCGCGATCGAGAACATCGTCGCCGACCTCGTGATCCAGACCGCCTTCAACGTCGCCGGTGTCCAGAACGGTTACGACGCCGGGCAGACCGCGCAGGCGGGCAAGGACGGGCTCCGGCTCAACTCGGCGGGGCCCGGCGGCCGCGGCCCCGGCGGCGGCCCGGAGATCGACCACGACGCCCACGGCAACGCCGCGACGCGTCTCGCCTCCGTACAGGTCACCATGCGGTCCCGGGCCGGCGACAAGCTGGGCAGGGCCAAGGGGCACCACGGCCGCGCCAAGGGCAAGGACTCCCTGACCGCCGTGCTCGACACCACCGTCGAGGGGATCACGGAGAAGCTCACCAAGGCGCTCGACGACCTCGGCGACCACGTCGGGAAGAAGGTCCCCGCCGCGATCAAGGGCGGCTCCCGGACGCACAGGGCGACCGACGACGACGTCCGCGACCGCCTCCGGGCCATCGCCGCGAAGGACGGCGGGGACGGCCGGGACGGAGGCGGGCTCGACGGCCGCCGCGGCAGCTCCGGGCCCGCGCGCCGGCCCCGGCCCACCTCGATGCGCGAGGCGCTGGACCGCCTCCGCGAGGTCGCGGCCCCGCTCCTCGGCCGGAGGTGCAAGAGCGACCCGGTGGACGTGGCCACCGGCGAGATGGTCATGCCCCAGACCGACCTCGCGCTGCCGGGCGTCCTCGCCCTGGTGCTGCGCCGCACCCACATATCGGGCTACCTCTTCGGCCACTGCTTCGGCAGCAGCTGGGCCTCCACGCTCGACGAGCGCCTGGAGATGACCGGCGCGGGCGTCGCTTGGGCGCGGGAGGACGGCTCCGTCCTCTTCTACCCGGCCGTCCCCACCGGGACCGACCAGGAGGTGCTGCCGGTGGAGGGCGCCCGGCTGCCGCTCGTCCTGGAGGAGCGCGGTGCCCTCGGCGAGGTCACCTACGCGGTCACCGACCCGTGGTCGGGCCTCGTCCGGCGCTTCACCGGCAACCCCTACCACTCGGGGCTCTACTGGCTGGCCGAGGTCGAGGACCGCAACGGCAACGCCTACCGGATAGGCCGCTCGCAGGACGGCCTGCCGGCGCTGGTGAGCCACGACGCGGGCTACCGTGTCCGCGTCGGCACCGACCCGGCGCGCGGCGTCGTCACCTCCCTGGACGTCGAGACCCCCGAGGGACCGGTCCGCGTCGCCGCCTTCGGATACGACGGCGAGCGGAACCTGGAGACGGTCGCGGGCTCGTCCGGTGTCCCCCTGCGCCTCACCTACGACGACCGGCGCCGGGTCACGTCCTGGACGGACCGCAACGGCCACACGTACTCCTACGTGTACGACGCCGCCGGTCGCGTGGTGGAGACCCTCGGCCCCGGCGGGGCGCTCTCCTCCCGCTTCTCCTACGACACCGAGGCCCGCGTCACCCGGTTCACCGACTCCACGGGCGCCGTCACCGTCACCCGGTTCGACAGCCACGGCCGGACCGTCGCCGAGACCGACGCCCGCGGCCACACCGTGCGCTTCGTCCGGGACCGCCACGACCGGCTGCTCTCCCGCACCGACGAACTCGGCAACACGGCCGAGTTCTCCTACGACGAGCGCGGCGACCTGGTCGGCATGGTGCTGCCCGACGGGCGCCGCGCCTCCGCGGCCTACGACGAGCTGCACCTGCCCGTGGCCGTCACCGGCCCGGACGGCACCGTCTGGCGGCAGACCTTCGACGACCGGGGGAACCGGCTGTCGGTGACCGCCCCGGACGGAACCTCGACCCACTACACGTACGACGCCGCGGGCGCCCCCGCGACGGTGACCTTCCCGGGCGGACCGACGGAGCGCAGGGTCAACGATCCCGCGGGGCTCACCCTGTCGGTCACCGACGGCCAGGGAGCCACCCACACCCTGACCCGGGACGCGTTCGGGCGGCCCCGAGAGTCGACCGACCCGGCCGGCTCGGTCACCCGGCTGGAGTGGACGCCGGACGGCCTGCCCTCACGGCGCACGGCCCCGGACGGCGCGACCGAGTCGTGGACCTGGGACGAGGAGGGGAACTGCCTGTCGCACACCGGCCCGTCGGGCGGCACGACGCGGTTCGCGTACACCTGGTTCGACCTGCTCGCCTCGCGCACCGGCGCGGACGGGGCGCGGTACGAGTTCGCCTACGACACCGAGCTGCGGGTCACCGGCGTCCGCGACGCGCAGGGCCGGACCTGGTCCTACGGCTACGGCCCGACCGGTCTGGTGGCGTCGGAGACGGACTTCGACGGCCGCACCACCCGCTACGAGCACGACCCGGCCGGCCGGCTCACCGCCCGCACCGCCCCGTCCGGTGCGCGCGTCACCCTGGCCTACGACGCCCTCGGCCGCCTGCGGGAGAAGGACGCCGCGGGGACCGTCACCCGGTTCGAGTACGACGCGGCCGACCGGCTGACCCGGGCCGAGACGCCCACGTCCGTCCTCGCCCTGGAGCACGACGTGATGGGCCGCCTGCTGGCGGAGACCGTCGACGGACGCACCCTGCGCTTCGGCTACGACGCCCACGGCGAGCTGATCTCCCGCACCACGCCCACCGGGGCGGTCACGTCGTACGGCTACGACGCCGGCGGCAACCGGACCAGCGTCGTGGCCGGCGGCCACGCCCTCCGCTTCACCCGTGACGTGCTGGGCCGCGAGCTGACCCGCGCCTTCGGGTCCTCCGAGACCCCCGTGACGCTCACCTCCACCTGGGACACGATCGGCCGGCTGACGTCCCAGACCGTCTCCGCCGGGCGCGGCGCGGTCCGCTCCCGGACGTTCGGCTACCGCGCCGACGGCCTGCTCCTCTCCGCCACCGACGAACTGCGGGGGCTGACCACCCGGTTCGACCTCGACCCGCTGGGCCGCCCGCTCGCGGTGACCGTGGACGGCTGGTCGGAGCGGTACGCGTACGACGCCGCCGGCAACCAGACCGACGCCCGGTGGCCCGACCGGGCCCGGCACACGGAGAGCCGCGGGGAGCGGGTGTACGAGGGGACACGGCTCGTCTCCGCGGGCGGACTGCGCTACACGTACGACGACGCCGGCCGGGTCGTCCTGCGGCAGAGGAAGCGCCTGTCCCGCAAGCCCGACACCTGGCACTACACCTGGGACGCCGAGGACCGGCTCACCTCCTGCACCACCCCGGACGGCACCGTCTGGCGCTACTCCTACGATCCCTTCGGCCGCCGCACCGCGAAGCACCGCATGGCCGCCGACGGGACCACGGTCGCCGCCACCGTCCTCTTCTCGTGGGAGGACACCCGGCTGGCCGAGCAGACCGACCTCGCGTCCGGCGTCACCCTCACCTGGGACCACGAGGGCTACCGACCCCTGTCCCAGCTGGAGCGCCGCACCACGGGCGACGCTACCTGCCGGGACGAGGTCGACAGCCGCTTCTTCGCGATCGTCACCGACCTGGTCGGCACGCCCACCGAGCTCGTCGACGAGGACGGCGGGGTCGCCTGGCACAACCGCTCCACCGTCTGGGGCCTCACGGCCTGGAACCGCGACGCCACCGCCTACACGCCGCTCCGCTTCCCGGGGCAGTACGACGACCCGGAGACCGGGCTCCACTACAACGTCCACCGGCACTACGACCCGGAGACGGCCCGCTACGTGTCGTCCGACCCCCTCGGACTCGCCCCCGCGCCGAACCCGGCCGCCTACGTCGTCAACCCGTACACCTGGATGGACCCCGAGGGGCTGATCGCCAAGGGGTGCACGGAGAACGCCGGATGGTACGGCGGTCTGCTGCCGGCCAACGAGAGGGCCAACGGATCGCGCTTCCCCACCGCGATGGAGGTCAACCACATCCCGCCCAAGGCGGCGTGGAAGCAGGTGATCGAGCCGGGCTTCTACATCGCGAACAAGCCGCACAAGAAGCAGAAGGTCAACAACGGCCCGGCCATCCGCATGGAGCGCGCCGACCACAAGAAGCTCAACAGCACGGACAACGACCTGGTGGCGCAGGCGTGGCACCAGTGGCAGCGCGAACTGATCGGCCAGGGCCGGCTCACCGAGGCGATGCGGATGGACATCGACGACATCAAGCACAAGTTCCCGGGGAAGTACGACGACCACATCCGGGAGATGGTGGAGAGCCTCAAGGACAACAAGAACTTCCAGGACATGCTCAAGAAGCGGGGCTGGACGATCGACGAGGCCGAACTGCTGCGATGAGGACTCCCCCGCACGCCCCGGCCCCCGCACACGGGGACGGGGCGCCATGAGGCAGAGTGGACGACGCTACCTACGCACCCTCGGGAAGGCTTGACGATGATCCTGGAACTGCTCCCGGAGACCGGAGTCGCCACGCTCAGGCTGGGCTCGTCGGCGGACGAGGCGGTCGGGGCGGCGCGCGCGCTCGGCTTCGTCCTCCCCGACCCGGACCACGGGGACTCGCCCGGCCAGGTGCTCTGCGAGCACCCGGAGTCGGAGACGGACTTCACCCTCGGCTTCACCAAGGGCGCGCTCACCGACATCCACGTGTACCGGTTCCGGAACGAGGACGCGGACGTCACCGTCGCCCTCGACGGGCTCGACGTCTTCCGGACGCCCAGCGAGGAGCTGCTGGACCTCCTCGCGGAGCGTGGGCACCGGGTCGAGCAGAACGACGACGGCGTGGACACGCTGCCCGACCTGCGGATGATCCTCTCGAACGAGAGCAGCTTCGAGTACCCGATGGACGAGGAGGGCGACCCGATCTACTTCGACTACGTCCTCGTCACCTCGGTCGACCTCTGGAGCCCGCGCGGCGACTGACATCCCCGGCGGCCCCGCGGTCACCCGCGGGCGGGCGGGGCCGCCAGGGCGTGCAGGCGCAGCGCCAGCTGTATCTCCAGGGCGCGGGGCGGCGACTGCCAGTCCGGGCCGAGGAGCCGGCCCACCCGCTCCAGCCGCTGCGCCACCGTGTTCACGTGGACGTGCAGGTCGTCCTTGGTGCGGGCCGGGCTCATGCCGCTGGCGAAGTAGGCGTCCAGGGTGCGCAGCAGGTCGGTGCCGCGGCGCTCGTCGTAGGCGACGACCTGGCCGATGGTGCGCTCCACGAAGCCGCCGATGTCCCGGCTGTCGGCGAGGAGCAGGCCCAGGAAGCCGAGGTCCTCGGCCGCCGCGCCCTCGCCCGCGCGGTGCAGCAGCCGCAGCGCGTCGAGGCAGCGGCGGGCCTCCTGGTACGCGCCCGCCACCTGGTCCGGGTGGTCGAGCGGGGCCCGTACCGGCGCGGAGGCGCCGACGGTGACGGGTTCGCACAGGGCGCCGCCCAGCTGGGCGGCGGTCTGGCGGGCGAGCAGCGCGGCGTCCTCGCCGGGGCCCAGCGGCAGCAGCAGGACCGTGCCGCCGTCGCGGGCGGAGGCGAGACCGTGACGGGTGGCGGCGAGGTGGGAGGCCGCGGACCACAGGCGCTGCCGGTCGGCGCTCTCGCGGCCGGGCTGCTCGGTGCCGACGGCCGGGCCGGCCCGGTCGATGCGGGCGGCGAGCACCACGTGCGGCGCGTCGCTGTCGGTACGGAGGCGGGCGGCGCGCTCGCGGAGCAGGCGGCGGTCGCGGTCGGGGGCGTCGAGGAGGTCGTCGAGGAGCTCTCCCCGGACCCGCTGCTCGGCCTCGCCGGCGGAGCGGCGCGCGAGCAGGAGCAGGGAGGTGACGAGCGCGGCCCGCTCCAGGGTGCGCAGGTCGACGGGGTCGAGGTCGGGCCGGCCACGCAGGACGAGCGCGCCCAGGAGCTCGCCGCCGGCGGAGACGGCGGCCACCCAGTCGTCGCCGTCGCGGACCGCGTGCCCGCCGGCGCGGCGGGCGGCCCCCGCGGTGGTCTCGGTGAAGTCGACGGTGCCGCCAAGGACCTCGGAGACGGCCTCGGCGACGTCGTGGACGCCGCCGCCGCGCAGCACGAGCTCGGAGAGGCGGTCGTGGACCTCGGAGGCGCGCTCGATGACGGCGCTGTGCTCGCGGATGATGTCGTTGGCCCGCTCCAGCTCGGCGAGGGCGGAGCGGGTCTCGGCGAGCAGGTTGGCCGTGTCGATGGCGACGGCCGCGTGGGCGGCGAAGGAGCCGAGGAGCGCGACCTGCTCGCGCTCGAAGACCCGGGCCCTGCGGTCGGCGGCGAAGAGCACCCCGATGACCTGGCTGCCGAGGGTGAGCGGCACTCCCAGGATGGCGACGAGGCCCTCGTCGCGGACGGCGGTGTCGATGGTGCGGGTGTGCTGGAAGCGCTCGTCGCCGAAGTAGTCGTCGGTGACGTACGGGCGGGCGGTCTGCGCGACCAGTCCGCCGAGCCCTTCGCCCATGCCCAGCCGGACCTGCTGGAAGCGGGCGGAGACGGAGCCCTCGGTGACCCGCATGTAGGTGTCGCCGGCGACGGGGTCGTTGAGGCTCAGGTAGGAGACCTCGGTGCCGAGGAGGGCGCGGGCGCGCTGGACGATGGCGCGCAGCACCGCGTCGAGGTCACGGAGCCCCGCGAGGTCGTGGGCGGTCGCGAAGAGGGCGGACAGCTCGGCCTCGCGCCGCCGCCGGCCCTCCAGCTCGGCGCGGACCCGGAGGGCGAGCTGCTTGGCCTCCTCGAGACCGGCCAGCGCCTCGGGACCCGCGCCGCTCGCACGGGCGAGGAGCACGGGCCGGTCGTATGCCTCCGTGGCGGCTCCCCGGGCGAGGAGTTCCAGGTAGGAGACGTGTTCGTGGGACATGGAGACAGGGATACCCGGCGGACGGGGGCGGGCACCAGCCCTGTGGACGACTCCTGTGGACGACGCCACCCGCGTCCGGGGCGGGCCTCCTCCCCGGCTCCGTCCCGGCTCCGTTCCCCGCCTCAGCTCCCGTGGGCGGTGCGGAACCAGGCGGGCCCGTCGCCGAGCGCCTTCTCGATGCGCCGGTGGGAGAAGCGCTTCATCTCGGGGAGGGCGTCCAGCGCGAACCAGCCGACGTCGATCGACTCGTCGTCGTTGACCCGTGCCTCGCCGCCGACGGCCCGGCAGGCGAAGGCCACGTCCAGGTACTGGCAGATGTCGCCGTTGGGATAGACGACGGGCTTGCGGAGGGTCTCCACGAGGAGGATCCGCTCGGGCACGCACAGGACCCCGGTCTCCTCCTCGACCTCGCGGACCGCGCAGTCCGCCGGCTGCTCACCGGGTTCGACGATGCCGCCGATCACGGCCCACGCCCCGGTGTCGGCGCGCCGTCCCAGCAGGACCCGGCCCCGGTCGTCGAACACGACGGCGCTGACCCCGGGCAGGAAGAGGAGCTGGTGCCCGGCGGTCTTGCGGAGTTCTCGGATGAAGTCAGGGATAGCCATGCGTTCGACCCTAGATCATCCGTCGGAGCGGGCCCCGGGGCTCAGGACCGCGCGCGGCGGGCCCGTACGGCGCGGGCTGCGGCCCAGCCGAGTCCGGCGGCGGCCACGGCGGCGAGCAGGGCCTCCGGGAGGGTGCCGAGCCGGGTCGCGGGGGTCTGGGTGGAGCGCAGGGGCACCTCTTCGACCAGGTAGTCGGGGGTGAACATCTCGGTGCTGGAGACGATCTCGCCGTCGGGGCGGATCACCGCGCTGACGCCGCTGGTGACGGGCACGACGACGGCCCGGCTGTGCTCCACGGCACGTACCCGGGACATCGCGAGCTGCTGGTAGGTCATCTCGCTGCGGCCGAAGGTGGCGTTGTTGCTGGGGACGGTGAGCAGCTGCGCGCCGTGGGTGACGGTGTCGCGGACGGCCCAGTCGAAGGCGGCCTCGTAGCAGGTGGCGAGGCCGACCTTGGTGCCGGCGAGGTCGAAGACGCCGACCTTGTCGCCGGGGCCGAAGTCGCGGGCCACGCGGTCCACGTTGCTGTTGAAGATCCGTACGACGGACCGCATCGGGATGTACTCGCCGAAGGGCTGCACGTGCCGCTTGTCGTAGGTGGCGACGGGGCCCTTGCCGGGTTCCCACTGGATGAGGGTGTTGCGGAGCTTCCCGGTGGGCGGGGCGATGACGGCGCCGATGACCGTGGGGGCCTTGACGGCGTCGACGGCGCCCTCGATGACGGCGGCGGCGTCGGGGTTGGCGTAGGGATCGATGTCGGAGGAGTTCTCCGGCCACAGGACGAAGTCCGGCTGGGGCTCGGTGCCGGCCTTCACCTCCTCGGCGAGCTCGCGGGTGCGGGCGGCGTGGTTGTCGAGGACCTGGCGGCGCTGGGAGTTGAAGTCGAGGCCGAGGCGCGGGACGTTGCCCTGGATGGCGGCGACGGTGGCGGTGCCGTCCTCGGGGGCGTCGCTGACGAGCGGCAGGGCGGCGAGGGCGCCGGTGACCGGGACGAGGACGGAGAGCGCGGCGGCGGCCAGCGGGCCGCGGGGGACGGCGCCGGTGGCGCGGTGGAGGCGGACGAGGCGGACGGCCTCGTACAGGCCGAAGCCGCACAGGGCGACCGCGAAGCCGAGCACCGGTGTGCCGCCGACGGCGGCGAGGGGCAGGAAGACGCCGTCGGCCTGGCCGAAGGCGATCTTGCCCCAGGGGAAGCCGCCGAACGGTACCCGCGCGCGTGCCGCCTCGCCGAGGACCCAGACGCCGGCGGCGAAGACGGGCCACCACGGCAGCCGGGAGACGGCGGCGATGCCGAGTCCGGCGGCGGCGACGAAGAGGGCCTCGACGGCGGCGAGGGCGAGCCACGGCACCGGGCCGACCTCCTCGCCGGTCCACACGAGGAGGGGCAGGAAGAAGCCGAGTCCGGCGAGCTGTCCGAGGCCGAAGCCCGCGCGGAGGCGGCGCCCGTACAGGCTCCAGCCGAGGAGGGCGAAGGCGGGCAGCGCGAGCCACCACAGGGGGCGCGGCGGGAAGCTCAGGTAGAGCAGGACGCCGGAGAGCAGGGCCGCTCCGGGGCGGACGAACCGCGCGGCCCGGCCGAAGCGGCGCGGCCGGTCCTCGGTCGCGGACGGGTCGTCGGCGGCTCCGGCCGCTTCGGGGGTGATGGTGGTGCTCACCTTGCGGAGTGTACGGGGCGTGCCTGTTGACGCCTGGTCCGGCAGGGTACGGCGTCGGGCCCGGCGCCCGCTCCCGCCGGTCCGTCCCACGCGTCCGCGCGCGTGCCGGTCAGGCGCCGGCGGGGGTCTGGGGCGGGGCCGGGCGGCGGAGGTGGTCGCGGATGGAGGCGACCGCCCCCTCGGCCCCGTCGACGGTGACGGTGAAGCTGCGTCCGTCGGCGAGGCGGAGCACCAGGCCCTCGCCGCGGCGGACGACGACGGCGGTGCCCCCGTCGGGGCGCCAGCGGTAGCCCCAGCCGCCCCAGTGGCGGGGGGTCACCGTGGGGGCGTAGGCGGCGTCGACGACCTCGGTGAAGGGGATGGTCCGGCGCGGGACGCCGATGTGTCCGCAGCGGACCTCCATGGCGCGCTCGTCGACGCGGACCTCCACGTGGACGAAGGCGAGGGTGCCGAAGAGGACGAGGAGTCCGGCCGCGACGCAGCCGACGACGGCCATGACGAGGGCGGCGATGCCGGAGGTCCAGGGGGACTCGACGGCGAGGGTGATGCCGAGCGCCATGCAGGCGGCGCCCGCGACGGCGGCGACCCACTGGAAGCGGTTGGTCGCGTGGCCGGTCCACACGGCGGGCGAACGCCCGTCGGCACGCTGCTGCCCGGAATGCCTCATATCGGGAAGATTACCCACTCGCGCCCGGTTCAGCGTGGCGAAGTGCCACCACCCGGTCACCCGGAGTGAAAGACGCGCGTCAGGAGGCGGGGGCGGGGGCGGCCGCGAGCAGCCGCCCGGCGGCGTACTCGAGGGCGGCGGCCGGGAGCCGGCCGGGCCGGCCGCTGAGGAGCACGGAGAGCGTGCCGGTCGGGTCGGCGGCGGGCGCGGGCTCGGCGCCGATGCGGCGGAGGGCCTGGGCGACGACGGCGTCGGCGGAGCCGTGGAAGACGATCGGCGGCAGCCCGGGGCTGCGGCGGGGGGCGAGGGCGGCGAGGATGCGCTCCTCGACGAGTTCGTAGTGGGTGCAGCCGAGGACGAGGGCGCGGACGTCCGGCGGGGTGAGCCGGGCGGCGGCGGCGACGGCCCGGTCGACGGCCTCGGGGTCGGCGTGCTCGACGGCGTCGGCGAGGCCGGGGCAGGGCACCTCGGTGACCTCGGCGCCCGCGGCGAACTCACGGATGAGCCCGCGCTGGTAGGGGCTGCCGGTGGTGGCGGGGGTCGCCCAGATGGCGATCTTGCCGCCGGCCGCGGCGGCCGGCTTGATCGCGGGAACGGTGCCGATGACCGGGATCCCCGGTTCGAGGGCCGCGCGCAGGGCGGGCAGGGCGTGGACGGTGGCGGTGTTGCAGGCCACGATCAGCGCGTCCGGCCGGTGGGCGGCGGCGGCCCGGGCGACGGCGAGCGCCCGTCCGGTGAGGTCCTCGGCGGTACGCGGTCCCCACGGCATGCCGTCGGGGTCGTTGGAGAGCAGCAGTTCGGCGTCCGGGCGGAGCCGGCGCACCGCGGCGGCTGCCGCGAGGAGGCCGATTCCGGAGTCCATGAGCGCGATCTTCACCCGGTCACCCTAGCCGATGGCCCCCGGATCCCCGGCGTTCTGGGGCAGACTGCGGCAAATGAGCACCCTTGCCTGGTTCGCGTCCGCCTCCCTGGCCGTCTGGGTCTGGCTCCTGCTCGGCCAGGGCTTCTTCTGGCGCACGGACCAGCGCCTGCCCCGGGTCGGTCCGGGCCGGAACCGGCCCCACGCGCGCGTGGGGCGGGAGGGGTGGCCCGGGGTCGTGGTGGTGGTGCCCGCGCGGGACGAGGCCGGGGTCCTGCCGCTGAGCCTGCCGTCGCTGCTGGCCCAGGACTATCCGGGGCGGGCCGAGGTGGTCCTGGTCGACGACGGGAGCACGGACGGCACCGGCCGCCTCGCCGCCGAGCTGGCCGCGCGGCACGGCGGACTTCCGCTGACGGTGGCGTCGCCGGGCGAACCCGCGCCGGGGTGGACGGGGAAGCTGTGGGCGCTGCGGCACGGCATGGCCCTGGCACGCGCGCGGGAGCCGGAGTTCCTGCTCCTCACGGACGCGGACATCGCCCACGAGCCGGACAGTCTGCGCCGGCTGGTGGCCGCGGCGCTCGGCGACGACCGGGACCTCGTCTCGCAGATGGCGCGGCTGCGGGTGAGCGCCCCCTGGGAGCGCCTGGTGGTCCCGGCCTTCGTCTACTTCTTCGCCCAGCTCTATCCGTTCCGCTGGATCAACGCCGCCCAGCCGCGGGCGACGGCCGCGGCCGGGGGCTGCGTGCTGCTGCGGACGGAGACGGCGGTGGCGGCCGGGGTGCCGGACGCGATCCGCACGGCGCTCATCGACGACGTGGCACTGGCGCGGGCGGTGCGGGCCGCGGGGGGCCGGATCTGGCTGGGACTGGCCGAGCGGGTGGACTCGGTGCGCCCCTATCCGGGGCTCGGGGAGCTGTGGCGGATGGTGACGCGGAGCGCCTACGCCCAGCTCCGCCACAACCCGCTGCTGCTTCTGGGAACGATCGCCGGGCTCGCGCTCGTCTACCTGGTGCCGCCGGTCGCGCTGGTGGCGGGGCTCGCGGCCGGTGACGCGCCGGCCGCGTGGGCGGGCGGTGCGGCATGGGCGGTGATGGCGGGGACGTACCTGCCGATGCTCCGCTACTACCGCCGGCCGCCCTGGACGGCACCGCTGCTGCCGTTCACGGCCTTCCTCTACCTTCTGATGACGGTGGATTCGGCGGTGCGCCACCACCGGGGGCGCGGCGGGGCGTGGAAGGGGCGGGTCTACTCGGGAAGCCGCGCGCCGGAGGGCGGGGAATTCGCTTCCCGCCACGGGGAGTAACGCGGCGAATTCGGCGCGTGCGCGTCACGGCGCGAGGCGTCGTATTGACGTTTCGGCATACCCAAGATCACTTCCCTCACTCCTTCCGGTCGCTTTTTCTTTATCCGTTCTTCATACCGGAGGCACCCCTCCACGCCGATCCGGCCGACCCACCGGTAACCCCCTCCCAGCTCGGGTTTTGCGCGATCATGGGACAAGAGTGTGCCCGTTTTTGACATGTTCGCTCTGGTTGGGGATCCGCAACCGTCAGAACCCTGTCAAAGAAGGTGTTGAGCAGGCTCCCCAATCGGCAGATCGTGGGCTTAACTTATGTGCCATGACCTCCCCCCGCTCCAGCTATGGAGGCGGTTACTACACCGCGCCGTCCTTCCCGGACACCCCTATCTACGACTCCCTGGTCGCGGAGCGGGGCACGCCTCAGATCGCCCCGATCCGAGTGCCCGCCGCGTACGAGGCCCCCGCCGGCTACCCGGCGCCCCAGCCGACCGGCTCCTACCTGCCGGCGCTGCCGGCGGCCCTGCCCGCCCTCCCCTCGGCGCCGTCCCCCCAGCCGGCCCCGGCCTACCACGGCGGCGGGTACGGATACCCGCAGCCGGCCCCGCAGATGGCGCCCGCGCCCCTGCAGCCGGCGCCCACGCCGTACATCCCGCAGCAGCCCGCGCCGCCGCGCGGCTACCCGGGCGGACCGGTCCCGCAGCCGGCCCGCCCGATGGCCGGCGGCTACGAGGCGATGCGCCCCGCCGCCCCGCGCCCCGCACCGGCGCCGGTCCCGGCCCCCGCGCAGTACCAGGACCCGTACAACCGTCCCTACCAGGGCGGCGGTTACTGACGGGCCGCGCATCCGGTCCCACCGGGGACGGAGCGGCTGGCAGGATGAGGGCATGTCTGATCCCGTCCTCCGCTCCGTCCATGTCCACCCGGTGAAGTCCCTCCGCGCGCTCGACCCCGCGGAGGCCGAGGTGCAGCCCTGGGGGCTCGCGCACGACCGCCGCTGGGCCGTCGTCGACGCCCAGGGCGTGGTCATGACCCAGCGCCGTCACCCCCGGCTGGCCCTCGCGTCCGCCGAGCCCCTCGCGGACGGCGGTCTGCGCCTGACCGCGCCCGGCCTGGAGCCTCTCGTGGTCGCGGTGCCGGAACCCTCGGCCACGCTCACCATGAACATCTTCGACAAGCCGGTGGAGACCGTACCCGTCGGCGAGGCGGCCGCCGCCTGGTTCTCCGCCTACCTGGAGGCCGACGCGCGCCTCGTGCACCTGGACGCGCCCGAGCACCGGCGCCCCGTCGACCCCGCGTACGCGCTCCCCGGCGAGACCGTCAGCCTCGCCGACGGCTACCCGCTGCTCGTGGCCACCACCGCCTCCCTCGACGCCCTCAACACGCTGATCGCGCGGGGCGATCACCCCGACGAGGGCCCGCTGCCCATGAGCCGCTTCCGGCCGAACCTGGTCGTCGACGGCACCGCGCCGTGGGCGGAGGACGGCTGGACCCACCTCACCGTGGGCGAAGTGAGCTTCCGGGTGGCCAAGCCGTGCGGGCGGTGCGTCGTGACCACCACCGACCAGGCCACCGCCGCACGCGGCAAGGAGCCGCTGCGCACGCTGGGCGCGCACCGGAAGCTGAACGGGAAGCTCGTCTTCGGCCAGCTCCTCGTCCCCGAGCACCGCGGCACCGTCCGCGTCGGCGACCCGGTGAAGATCCTCGGCTGACCCCGCCTCCCCTCTCCGCTCGCCGCTCTCCGCTCTCCGCTCTCCGCTCTCCGCTCTCCGCTCGACAGGCGAACCCGGCACACCCCGGGCACACTCGTCCAAGGAGCGACGAACGAGAGGGTTCCGGCATGCGCGCAGTCACCGGACTCTGGCGCTGGCGGCACAATCCACTGCGCCGGACGACGGACCTGGTCGAGGCGTGGGTGGCCCTCGTCGCCGCCGTCGTCCTGTGCGTGGCGGTGCCCGTGGCCGGCTGGGCGGCGGGTTCCTCCGCGCACCAGTCCCTCCAGCGCGCGGCCCGGGCCCAGCAACAGGGGCGTCTGGAGACCGCGGCCCAGGTCCTCCGGCCCGCCCCCGCGCCGCACGGCGCCGCCGAGGCGAGCGACCAGGCGGCCGAACAGCGGTTCCGGCGCGCGGTCGTGGCCCGGTGGACCGCCCCCGACGGCACCTCCCGCACCGGCACCGTCACCGCCTCCCGGGGCAGTGCCACGCCCGGCGACACCTTCCCGCTCTGGACCGACCGGGACGGCCGCCCCGTCCCCGCCCCCCTGGCCCGCGACACCGCCCGCGCCCACGCCCTCGTCGTCGGCCTGACCGTGACCCTGCTCGCCGGGCTCGGCGTGGAGGTCGTCCGGCGGCTCGTGATGCGACGGCTGCGCTTCCGCCGGTACGCCCGCCTCGACCGCGCCTGGGCCTCGGTCGGCCCCGACTGGGGCCGCACCGGCACCGGCAGCTGACGGCAACGGGAACCCGGGGTTCCGTGCCCCGTACGGGTGCGGCTCGACGACCCGTCAACCCCGCGCCGTCATGCGCGCTACGGTGGGGCATCGGATCCAGCGTCCAGGAGACCGGATCCGAGCGATCGGATCCCGGAGGCCGGCTGCCGGACGGCGCATCCGATCCGGTTCAGCGTCGACGCACGAGGCGGGGGCAGAGCACACCCATGGCACAGGGCACGGTCCAGGTGACGCACACCGGCACGTCGCGGTGGCGGCGCCGCACGGGCGAGTACGCCTCCCTCGCCGCCGCGCTGGAGGCGGCGGGCGACGGCGACATCCTCACCGTCGCGCCCGGCACGTACCGCGAGAACCTCGTCGTGACCCGCGCGGTGACCCTGCGGGGGCCGGAGGACGGCGCGGGTCCGGTGCGGATCGCCCCGCCGGACGGGGTGCCGCTGACGCTGCGCGCGTCGGCCATCGTGCAGGACCTGCACATCGAGGGCCAGGACGTGGCGGCGCCCGCGCTGCTCGTCGAGGACGGCACGCCGGAACTGCTCGACCTGCGGATCATGACCCGCTCGGCGGCCGGCATCGAGGTGCGCGGCCAGGCCCGCCCGACCGCCCGCCGCTGCACGATCGACAACCCGGCCGGCGTCGGCATCGCCACCGTCGACGGCGCCGGCGGGGTCTTCGAGGAGTGCGAGGTCGTCTCGGCCGGACAGGCCGGGGTGTCGGTGCGCGGCGGGGCGCACCCGCGGCTGGAGCGCTGCCGGATCCACCACGCCTCCGGGGCCGGGATCGCCGTCACCGGCGAGGGCAGCGGACTGGAGGGGATCGGCTGCGAGGTGTACGAGATCAAGGGCGCCGGGCTGCAGATCGCGGCCCGCGGCGCCGCGCACCTCGTGGACTCCTCCGTCCACCGCACCTCCGCCGACGGCGTCACCCTGGACACGGACGCCGTGCTGACGCTCTCCGACTGCGACATCCACGACGTGCCGGAGAACGCGGTGGACCTGCGGTCCCGTTCGGTGCTCACGCTGACCCGGTCGACGGTGCGCCGCTTCGGGCGCAACGGGCTGTCCGTCTGGGACCCGGGCACGCGCGTGGACGCCCATCAGTGCGAGATCCACGACAGCACGGGCGACTACCCGGCGGTGTGGGTGAGCGACGGGGCGAGCGCGGTCCTCGACGCGTGCCGGGTGCACGACGTGCCGGACGCGCTGTTCGTGCTGGACCGCGGCTCCCGGGTGGACGTCGTGGACAGCGATCTGACCCAGGTGCGGAACACCGCCGTGTCGGTGAGCGACGGCGCCACCGCCCAGCTCGACGACTGCCGGATCAAGGAGGCGTCCACCGGAGCCTGGTTCCGCGACCACGGCAGCGGCGGCACCCTCGCCAACTGCACCGTGGACACGGTGCAGACCGGCGTCATCGTCACCAAGGGCGCCGATCCCACGGTCGAGCGCTGTGTGGTCACCTCGCCCGCCGAAGCCGGTTTCTACGTGTCGGCGGAGGGCCGCGGCACCTTCCACGGCTGCCGGGTCACGGGCAGCGGCGGCTACGGCTTCCACGTGATGGACGGCTGCCGGACCGTGCTGCGCCGCTGCCGGACCGAGCGGTGCGCGCGCGGCGGGTACGAGTTCCCCGAGGACGGGCCCGTGGTCGAGGACTGCACCGGCGACGAGAGCGCGGTCCGCACCCCGCCGCCGCCCGAGCCGGCGGCGCCCGCCCCGGTGCTGACGGCCACCCAGCACTCCCCCGGTCTGCTCAGCGCCTTCCCCCCGCCGCGTACCGCCACCGCCCCGGCCGCGGCCCCGGCTCCGGTGCCCGCCCCCCGGTCGTCGGAGGACGTGCTCGGCGCGCTCGACGGACTGGTCGGCCTGGACAGCGTCAAGCACGAGGTGCGGACGCTCACCAACATGATCGAGGTGGGCCGCAAGCGGCAGGAGGCCGGGCTGAAGGCCGCCTCGGTCCGCCGCCATCTCGTCTTCACCGGCAACCCGGGCACCGGAAAGACCACCGTCGCCCGTCTCTACGGCGAGATCCTCGCCTCGCTCGGCGTGCTGGAGCGGGGGCATCTGGTGGAGGTCTCCCGGGTGGACCTGGTCGGCGAGCACATCGGCTCGACCGCGATCCGCACCCAGGAGGCGTTCGACCGGGCGCGCGGCGGCGTCCTGTTCGTCGACGAGGCGTACGCGCTGTCGCCCGAGGACTCGGGCCGGGACTTCGGGCGCGAGGCGATCGACACGCTGGTGAAACTGATGGAGGACCACCGGGACGCGGTCGTGGTGATCGTCGCCGGCTACACCGCCGAGATGGAGCGGTTCCTCACCGTCAACCCCGGCGTGGCGTCGCGTTTCTCGCGGACCATCAGTTTCGGTGACTACACGCCGGAGGAGCTGCTGCGGATCGTGCGGCAGCAGACGGAGGAGCACGAGTACCGGCTGGCGGAGGGGGCGGAGGACGCCCTCCTCACCTACTTCGAGAAGCTGCCGAAGGGCCCGGCGTTCGGCAACGGGCGGACCGCGCGCCAGACCTTCGAGTCGATGGTCGAGCGGCACGCGGGCCGGGTCGCCGTGCTCGCCGAGGCGAGCACCGACGACCTGACCCTGCTCTACCCGGAGGACCTGCCCGAGCTCCCCTGATCCGGACTCCCCTGGTCCGCCGTCTCGTCGACGCCTCGCTGGCGCGGCAGGGCGGGCAGCAGCCGGTCGAGGAGCGCGGCCCGGCAGACCGCGAAGGCCGGGTCGGCCTGGTAGTCGGAGTGGCCGAGGAGCGGTTCGGGCAGCGGGTGGGCGCGGGTGCGTCCGTACGTGACGGGGTCGCGCAGCACCGGGGCGTCGACGCCCGGGCGGCCGTCCTCGGCGGGGACGCGGACCGGGCCGCCGATGGGGTCGGTGGCGCGGTGCAGGTTGGTCCAGCAGTGCACGGCTCGGTGCAGGCCGCGCAGGGCGTCGGGGCCGAAGTAGGCGGGGAACCAGCGGCCGTAGAGGCGTTCCAGCGGGGAGCCGTAGGTGAGCAGGGCGACCCGGGCACGGGTGGCGGACGGCAGCTGCCAGACGGCCGCTGCGGCGAGGACGCTGCCCTGGGAGTGGCCCGAGATGACGAGCCGGCCGCCGGTGTGCCGGGTCCAGGAGCGCATCCGCCAGGTGAGGTCGGGCACGGCCCGCTCCGCGTAGCAGGGCGGCGCGAAGGGGTGGGCGGCGCGCGGCCAGAACGTGCCGACGTCCCAGAGGATGCCGATGGTGCGGCGGGCGGAGGCGTCGCGGTAGGCGCGGCGGCCCCAGGTCACGAAGAGCAGGAAGCCGAAGCCGATCATCCAGGAGCCGAGCGCCTGGGTGGTGGTGGCGAGGGCGGCGATCGCGGGGTGGGCGCCGGAGAAGGCGCTGCCGGGGACCTCGTCGCTGGTCCAGGCGCCGGCGACGGAGGCGGCGCCGAGCAGCAGCGCGGTGCCGGAGATCACGGCGATGAGGACGGGCGCGGAGTCGGTGAGGGAGGCGCGGGCGCGGCTGGTGGCGATCTGGCGGGTGCGGACCGGATCGGGGCGCTCACCGGCGTAGTCGGCCTCGACGGCGGACCGCAGCCGGCGGGTCGCAAGCGCCGTCCGGACGCCGAGGAGTGCGGCGGGCACGAGGAGCAGCAGGAGCAGGACGGGGATGACGGACGCCTGCCAGCTGAGGAGGACGGGCGGTCCGGCGAGGGGGCTGCCGCCGGTGCCGGGGGTGGCGCCTCCGTCGAGCCGGTCCGCGACCCACTGGGCGACGCCGCCGGACATGACCCCGCCCAGCGCGCAGGCGAGCATGGCGGTGGCGGGCCCGCCGAGGCCGGCGAGGGCGGTACGGGGGTCGTGCCGCTCCCGCTGGAGGAGCAGGGCGACGACGCCGAGGGCGACGACGAGGCCGCCCTGGACGAGGGTGACGATCCCGAAGACGGCGTTCCCGGGGAGGGTTCCGGACGAGGTCCAGCCGGGCCGGTCCCAGCCGGTGTGGAGGACGGTCAGCGCGAGCAGGGCGACGGCGGTGGCGGGCAGCCGGGTGACGAGGACGCCGTCGACGCGCTGGTCGAGCCGGCGTTCGCTGCGGCCCCGGGCGCAGACGGCCCACAGGACGACCGCGGCGCAGACCACCAGGGCGGCCCGCAGGGCGAGTCCGGTGGCGGCGAGCGCGCCGGTGTCGTGCCGGGCGGGGGCGGCGGCGAGGACCCCGGCGACGGTGAGGAAGCCGGCGGCGGTGTGCGCCGCGCGCAGCCGGGCGACGAGCCGTCTCCCGTACCAGAAGCCGGGACGGCCGAGCGCGGGCCGCGGATCCTCGGACGGGACGGGGGCGGGCGCCCCGGCGGAAGCGGGCGCCCCGGCGGGGACGGGCATCTCGACGAGAGCCGGCGTCTCGACCGGGGCGGGCGTCTCCGCGGAAGCGGGCGGGTCGTCGGTGGGCGGGCGCTGGGCCTCGTACGCGCTCCAGGTGCGGCGGGAGAGGTACCAGAGCAGGCCGACGAGCACGGCCGGGAGGACCGCGGCGAGGGCGAGGCGGCGGCCGGGCCCCGACCACCAGCCGGCCCGGTCGGCGGAGACGAAGCCGAGCCAGGCGCGTCCGTCGGCGCAGGCGGTGGTGCCGGCGCACTGCCAGGCCGTCAGATCGAGGGCGACCTCGCAGACGGCGGCGGTGAGCAGCACGGTGAGGCTGAGGGCGAGCAGCCGGACCAGCACGCCGTAGAGCCGGACGAGGCCGGGCCGGCCGGGGGCGGGCGGGCGCATCCAGTGGGCCAGGTTGACCACCATGAACGGCAGGAGCAGCAGCCACAGGGCGCGGGCGCCGTCGCCCGAGGTCAGGTTGGACCAGACGTACGCCTCCGGCACCGGCCCGGCCGCGTACCGGCCGGGATGCTCCTCGGCGTCGACGTCGTCGGCGCGCCGGTGCACGGCGGCGGTCTCGTCGCCGGTGACCCGTACGGTCCTGGGGTCGTCCAGCATGGACTGAGGGGTGGCTCCGCCGACTCCGTGGACGAGGAGTTCGAGCGCCGCGCCCCCGTGCTCCGGGGCGGGTGTGGCAGGGGACACTTAGGAGTCTTCCTCTCGTGGGTGGGAGGATGCGACGTCGGCTCCAGGATCGCGGACGACCGTGCCCCCGCGCACGGTCCCTCACCGAATCCGACAGCCATCCCCTCGTCTCCTGCGGAAGGACCGGCCCCGGCGGTGACTGACAATCAGAACCTCCTCGCGGAGCAGCGGCGCGCCCTGATCCTCGACGAGGTGCGGCGGCGCGGCGGTGTCCGGGTGAACGAGCTGACGCGGCGCCTCAGCGTCTCGGACATGACGATCCGCCGCGACCTGGACGCGCTGGCCCGGCAGGGCATGGTCGCGAAGGTGCACGGCGGGGCGGTGCCGGTGGCGGAGCCGAGCACGCACGAGCCGGGGTTCGAGGCGAAGTCGGTGCTGGAGCCGAGCGCGAAGGACGATATCGCGCGGGCAGCGGCGGCGCTGGTGGTGCCGGGTTCGGCGATCGCGCTCTCCGGCGGGACGACGACGTACGCGCTGGCCCGGCAGCTGCTCGACGTGCCGGACCTGACCGTGGTGACGAACTCGGTCCGGGTGGCGGACGTCTTCCACGAGGCGCGGCCGGTGTCGGGCGAGGGCCGGCGGGCGCCGACCGTGGTGCTGACCGGCGGGGTGCGCACCCCGTCGGACGCGCTGGTGGGCCCGGTGGCGGACCGGGCGGTCCGCTCGCTCCACTTCGACCTGCTCTTCCTCGGGGTGCACGGCCTCTCGGTGGAGGCGGGTCTGTCGACGCCGAACCTGGCGGAGGCGGAGACCAACGGCTGTCTGATCCGTGCGGCGCGCCGGGTGGTGGTGGTCGCGGACCACACCAAGTGGGGGACGGTGGGCCTGAGTTCGTTCGGGACGCTGGACGAGGTGGACACCTGGGTGACGGACCGGGGCATGGCCGCCGAGGTGCGGGCCGAGGTCACGGAGCACGTGCCGGGGCTGCTGGTGGCGGGCGAGACGGCGGCGTGAGCCGGTTCCGGGTGGTGCGCTCCGTGCCGCTGGGGCCGGAGGAGACGTGGCGGCGGCTCACCGACTGGCCGGCGCACGGCCGGCAGGTGCCGCTGACCCGGACGGTGGTCCTCACGCCGGGGCCGAGCGGGGCCGGGACGCGGTTCACCGCGCGCACCGGGCTCGGCCCGCTGGGCTTCGACGACCCGATGGAGGTGGTCCGCTGGGAGCCGCCGCTCGGCGACCGGCCGGGGGTGTGCCGGCTGGAGAAGTACGGGCGGTGGGTGCGGGGCTGGGCGGAGATCGAGGTGGCGGCGGGGTCCGGCGGCGCGCGGGTGGTCTGGACGGAGGAGCTGACCGTGCGCGGGGTGCCCCGGGTCTTCGACGGGGTGCTGGCGCGGGCCGGGCGGGTGGTCTTCGGGCGGGCCCTCGACGGACTCCTCGGCCACCGCCCCTCGAACGGTCTTTCGGCCTGACGCCGTCTCGGCTAAGGTGCTGGCTCCCTTCGCCCCCGGGAGGTACGGTCCATGCCACGCCGACTGCGGCCGGTGGAGCTCGGCTTCACCGCCACCGCGCCCGTCCGCCTCGCCTTCGAGGCCACGCTCCAGGCGCCGCCCCCGGCGGTCTACCGTTCGATAGCGGTCGAGGTGGGCAGTCTGCCCGCCTGGTTCACCCCGGTCGCCTCGGCCGTCCCGCTGGACGACGGGGCGCGCCGCACGATCCGGCTGCGCGGCGGCGTCCGGTTCGAGGAGACGATCCTGGCCGCCGAACCCGACCTCCGCTACGCCTACCGCGTGGACGTGACCAACGCGCCGGCCGTGTCCGCGCTGGCCGAGGAGTGGGCCCTGTCCCCGGAGGGCGCGGGGACGCGGCTGCGCTGGACGATGGCGGCCGACGGCCCGGCGCCGTTCCGCGCCGGTCTGCGGCTGTCGTCACCGGGCCTCGGCCTGTCGTTCCGGCGGGCGGCGGCCCTGCTGGACCGGCGGCTCACTCCGGCCAGACGCCCGTCGCCAGGAACCGCTCGATAGCGGCGGAGTAGGGGGCGATGTCGAGCCCCTGCGCGGCGAGCCAGGCGTCGGAGTAGTACTTGTCGAGGTAGCGGTCGCCGGGGTCGCAGAGGAGGGTGACGACGCTGCCGGTGCGCTCCTCGGCGACCATCTCGGCCACGATCTTGAAGGCGCTCCACAGACCGGTTCCGGTGGAGCCGCCCGCCTTGCGTCCGATCGCGGTCTCCAGGGCGCGGACGGCGGCGACGCTCGCCGCGTCCGGGACCTTCATCATGCGGTCGACGGCGCCGGGCACGAAGCTGGGCTCCATCCGGGGCCGGCCGATGCCCTCGATGCGCGAGCCGCAGTCGGCGGTGGCGTCGGGGTCGTGGTGCACCCAGCCGTCGAAGAAACAGGAGTTCTCCGGGTCGGCCACGCAGATCCGGGTGTCCTGCTGGGTGTAGTGGACGTAGCGGGCGATGGTGGCGGAGGTGCCGCCGGTGCCGGCGGTGGCGACGATCCAGGCCGGCTCGGGGTACCGCTCCAGGCGCAGCTGCTGGTAGATCGACTCGGCGATGTTGTTGTTGCCGCGCCAGTCCGTGGCCCGCTCGGCATAGGTGAACTGGTCCATGTAGTGGCCGCCGGTGCGCGCCGCGAGCGCCGCCGACTCCTCGTACAGGGTGCGCGAGTCGTCGACGAAGTGGCACTGCCCGCCGTGGAATTCGATGAGGCGGCACTTCTCCGGGCTGGTGGTGCGGGGCATCACGGCGACGAAGGGGACGCCGATGAGCTTCGCGAAGTACGCCTCGGAGACGGCGGTCGAGCCGCTGGACGCCTCGATGACGGGCTTTCCGGGGCGGATCCAGCCGTTGCAGAGCGCGTACAGGAAGAGCGAGCGGGCGAGGCGGTGCTTGAGGCTGCCGGTGGGGTGGGTGGACTCGTCCTTGAGGTACAGGTCGATGCCCCACTTCTCGGGGAGCGGGAAGCGCAGCAGGTGGGTGTCGGCGGAGCGGTTGGCGTCGGCCTGGACCTTGCGGACGGCCTCCTTCAGCCAGGCGCGGTAGGCCGGATCGCTGCGGTCGACGTCCACGGTGGCGACGGCGTCGGCGGTGTGGGGGGTGGTGCTCAACGGTTTCTCCTCGCTGTCCCGCCGGGGCGGACCCTGGCTTCCCACCCCCGACGATATCGCTCTCACCTGGGCAAACGTTCTCTTTGACGTTCCATAGGGACGCCTTGGGGAACGGTCGTACGACGCTCCCTGGTGCCCGCGCCGACGGCCCGGCACACTGGGAGGGACGGGCAGGCGGAAGGGGTGGTCCGGCATGACGGAACCGGAGTTCAGCGCCAGGGGCGTACGTATCGCGCGGTGGCCGCGCTCGCTCACCCGGGCCGGCGAGGTCCGCATCGAGGACGGCCGGCTCGCGCTGTTGACGAGTTACGGCACCGAGATCGACAGCGCGCCGGTGAAGGCGGTGCGGGCGGGCCGCCCGTGGTTCGCGAAGGCGGACGAGACGGTGGCGAAGGTGAACGGCACGCGGTACCGCCTGACCATGGACGGCGCCGGGGAGGACGACGACCGGGACGCCGAGCAGGCGGGCCGGTTCCTCGCCGCGCTGAGGCGGGCGGCCGGCGGCAGATGACCGGCCGGCCGGGGCGCTGACCTGGGGAAGCTCGCGGCGGGTTGCGGGGCGGTCACGGCTGGTTCACGCTGGAACCACCTCACTGAGGGTCGAGCGGTGGTGACATCGAGCTCAGCGCGCCACCCCGATGGACCGCATGACAGATCCGAATCTCCGTCTTCTTCAGGACTACTTCGGGGAGTCGCAGCCGTGATCAGCGAGCCGAGCAGGTACTACGCGGTGGAGCTCCAGGCCCTGCCGCCGCGGATCGGACAGATCCGCAGGATCGTCGCCACCCATCTGCGCCGATGGAAGCTCGACGACTTGGTCGATCCCGTCGCTCTGGGAGTGACCGAGCTGTTGAGCAACGTGCACCGCCACGCGCAGCCCGACAAGGAGTGCACCGTCGAGCTGGAACTCCTGCTCGACCGGCTGACCGTCTCGGTCGGGGACAACGACCCCCGGATACCGGTGGCGGCGGAGCCGGCCGCCGAGGACCTGTGGGACGAGCCGGACACGCTCGCCACCTCGGGCCGCGGCCTCGCCATCGTCGGGGCGCTCAGCGACAGCTGGGGCGTCCGCCCGCGAGGCGCGAGCGGCAAGGTCGTCTGGTTCACCCTGACGGCACCGCCGTACGCCGGCGGACCGGCCCTGGCCGGCGCCGAGGCCGACTTCGCCTTCGGCCTCGTGCCCCTGGCCCCGATCGTCTCGTACAGCCGCCTCGCGGGCGTCCCCCTGGGCACGCCCGCGGAGACCCCGGCGCTCGCGGCGAGCGGCGCCCGGGCCTGACGGTCCGGCCGTCCGGCGCGCCGTCCCCGCGGGGCCCCGCCCGTCCGGCGCGCCGTCCCCGCGGGGCCCCGGCAGCCCGGCGCGCCGCCCCTGCGGCGTCCCTGCGGCGTCCGGCCGTCCGGCCGGCGGGCGGGCGGGCGGGGTTCAGGCGGTGGCCACCAGCGTCAGGTACGCGATGCCGAGGACGTTCCGGTAGCCGTTCAGCCAGCCGGACCGCTGCCGGTCGACGCGCTCACGGGTCTCGGCGGCCAGCGGGTGGTCCGGGTGGGCGGCGAGCCACAGCTCCGTGTCGTACCGGTAGCCGGACTCGAAGGTCTCCCACTCGTCGCGGCTCGCCGTCTCGATCCACGCCGGACGGAACCCCGCCGCGATCGCCAGGTCGACGAGCTCCCCCAGCGGGACGTGGTCGCCGGTGGTCGCGCCGGGCCACATCCCGGCGAGCTCCGCCTCGGTCGGGGTCCGCTCCCAGAAGCCCTCGCCGAGCACGACCAGACCGCCGGGGCGGACCAGCCGGCGCAGCTCGCGCAGCGCCTCCGCCGGGTCATGGGGCAGCTCCGGGTCGCACAGGGCCTGGCTGGAGCCCAGGCAGAGGACGGCGTCGACGGGGCCGCGCTCGCTGCCGCGCGCGGACTCCTCGACGAAGACGGCGCGGTCCGCGAGACCGCGCTCCTCGGCGAGCGCCCGGCCCCGGGCCAGGTCCTCGGCGTCGATGTCGATGCCGACGCCCTTCGCCCCGGGCGCCGCGTCGAGGATCCGGAGCAGCAACTCGCCCCAGCCGCAGCCGATGTCGAGGACGTCGGCGGGGCCGGAGGCGGCGATCCGGCGGAGGAGGCTTTCGGCCCGCTCCTCGGAGAGCGGGCCGTGGAAGGTGAGACTGCCCAGGCGGGGCGGGAGTCCGGCGTCGGGAGTGATCATGGAGGGGGACGTTACCGGTCCGGCACGGCCCCGCCCACCCCTTTACGCGCGGGTGTCCCCGGCCCGCCCGCGACGCGGTCAGACGGGGGCGCCGCCGAGGGCCGCGAGGGGGTCGTCCAGGACCGGCTGCCAGGCCAGTTCGGCCGCGCCCACCAGGCTGTTGTGGTCCAGGGTGCAGGGCAGGATCGGGACGCCGCCGCTGCGGCCCCACAGGCTGCGGTCCGCGACGACCGCGCGCAGCCGCTCCGGATCGGCGTCCAGCAGCTCGCGGTGGAGGCCGCCGAGGATGATCCGGTCCGGGTTGAGGATGTTCACCAGGCCGGCGAGTCCCAGGCCGAGACGGTCGATCAGCTCCTCCACCGCGCCGCGCACCCCCGGGTCGTCCGGGGCGGTCCTGAGCAGGTCGCGGGACTGCTGGAGCAGGGACACCTCGGGGCCCGGCGCCCGGCCGGCGACCGTGAGGAAGGCGAGCGGGTCGGTCTCGACGTCCAGGCAGCCGCGGCCGCCGCAGTGACAGGGACCGCCGTCCGGATTGACCGTCAGATGGCCCACTTCGAGGGCGAGGCCCGAACTGCCCGTGTGGAGCCGCCCGTCGAGGACGAGCGCCCCGCCGACGCCCCGGTGGCCGGTCGCCACGCAGAGCAGGTCGCGGGCGCCGCGCCCGGCCCCGTGCCGGTGCTCGGCGAGCGCGGCGAGGTTGACGTCGTTGCCGGTGAAGGCCGGACCCTCGATGCCCGCGTCCCGGATCCGGTCGGCGAAGATCTGCCGGACCGGCGCCCCGGCCGGCCAGGCGAGGTGGAGCGGGTTGAGGGCGGTGCCCTCCGGCTCGGCGACCGCGGACGGCACGGCGAGCCCGGCGCCGACGCAGCGTCTGCCGGACTCCCGGAGCAGCGCGGCGCCCGCGTCCACGACGGCGCCGAGGACCTGGGCCGGGTCGGCGGAGACCGTCACCGAACCGGGGACCGTGGCGACGAGCGTGCCCCCGAGGCCGATCAGCGCGGCCCGGAAGCCGTCCGCGTGGACCTGCGCGGCGAGCGCCACCGGCCCCTTCTCGTCGACGGCGAGCCGGTGGGAGGGCCGGCCCTGCGAACCGGCGGCGGCCCCGGGGTTGGAGTCGACCCGGATGAGCCCGAGGGCCTCCAGCTCGGCGGCGACGGCTCCGGCGGTGGCGCGGGTGACGCCGAGCTCGGCGGTGAGGACGGCCCGGGTCGGCGCCCGTCCGGTGTGCACCAGCTCCAGCGCGGGGCCGAGCGCGCTGCGCCCCCTGTCCAGCCGAGTACGCGTCGTCGTCGCCTTGCCGTTCATGCGCCCGAGTCTGCCATGATCGGGGCCGCCCTCCGGACCGGGCCGGACCCGGGCGGGACCCGGGCGGGACCCGGGCGGGACCCGGGCGGGACCCGGGCGGGACCCGGGCGCGACAGCGGCGGGACGTCCGCGGAGGACGGGTGGACGATGCGGGTCGCGGAGCCCGTCGACGCGCCGGAGACCGCGGACTCGGCACTCGCCGCGGCGACGGAGGCCACCGGGCAGGACGCCGGGGACGCGTGGACGGTACGGCTCTCGGCGGCGCCGCCCGTGACGGAACGCGCCGGGGCCGCCGCCGGACCGGCGGACGCCGAGATCGCCGGGACCGCCGAGCGGCTCCGACTGACGCCGTGGAACCGGCTGCCGGGCCCGGCGGGTGACCGTCACGGGCGACGCGGAGCCGCTGCGGCTGTGGCGGGAGACCTCGGCGATCCGATCCCGGCGCGGGCGCCCGCCCGGGCCACGGCCGCGGCGCCCCGGGTCACCGCCGCGGGAGCGACAGCAGACCGGCCTCGCGGCCGAGGCGTTCGGCGGCGGTGGCGAAGAACGCGTCGCGGTCCTCGACGACCCGGTTGAACTGTCCGAAGACCTCGAAGGAGACCAGGCCGAAGAGCTGCGCCCAGGCGGAGACGAGGCCGACGGCGAGCGCCGGCGGCAGGTCGGGGGCGAGGTCGGCGGCGAGCCGCTCCGCCTCCGGGGCGAGGCCGTCCGGGAGCGGCGGCAGCGCGACGCCCTCGTCCTGGTACGCGGCGCGGGCGACCGCCACGAGCAGCAGGCCGACGCGGGCGGCCGGGCCGACCGTGTCCTGGGGGGCCGTGTAGCCGGGGACCGGGGAGCCGTAGATCAGGGCGTACTCGTGGGGGTGGGCGACGGCCCAGGCGCGCACCGCGCGGCCGACGGCCGTCCAGTGGGCGAGGTGGTCGCGGGGTGCGGCGCGGACGGCGGTGGCGTGGGCCGTCTCGGCGGCGGCGCCGACGGCGTCGTACGCGTCGATGATGAGCGCGGTCAGCAGGTCGTCCCGGCTGGGGAAGTAGCGGTACAGCGCGGAGGAGACCATGCCGAGCTCGCGGGCGACGGCACGCAGCGAGAGCTTGGCGGCGCCTTCGGCGGCGAGCTGCTTGCGTGCCTCGTCCTTGATGGCGGCGGTGATCTCGATGCGGGCGCGGGCGCGGGCTCCTTGAACGGTGGTCATGGAGAGCAGTCTGCCACGTTCCAGAGCGCCGCACTAAAAAGTGAGCACTGCTCTTGCCTGTGAGCGCCGATCCATGCAGACTGTTCTCAAGCGAGAGCAGTGCTCACGGTTCGGGGAAGCGATACGGATCGAGAGCAGCGCTCACGTCCACGGTGGCGCCCCCTCGGCACCGCCGGCCGTCCGCACCGACCCACGGCGCCCGCCGCGCCACACCCCAGGAGGTCCCGATGTCCGCCACCCCCGCCCACGTCATGAAGCCCGGCTGGTTCACCGTCAACGTCATGAACCGCGCCGTGGCGTGGCTGACCCGACAGGGCATCAGCGTCTGGGGTTCGCGGGTCCTCGCCGTCAAGGGCCGCAAGAGCGGCGCCTGGCGGACCACCCCGGTCAACGTCCTCACCCTCGACGGCGAGCGCTACCTCGTCGCCCCGCGCGGCCACGTCCAGTGGACCCGCAACATGCGGGCGGTCGGCGGCGGCGAGCTGCACCTGGGCAAGCAGGTCGAGGCGTTCACCGCGACCGAGGTCGGCGACGACGCCAAGGTGGAGGTGCTGCGCGCCTACCTCAAGCGCTGGAAGGCCGAGGTCGGGATCTTCTTCGGGGGCGTCGGCCCGGACTCCACCGACGACGAGCTGCGCGCCGTCGCGCCCAAGCACCCCGTCTTCCGCATCACCGCCGCCCCGAACGCGTGAGGGTGGGCACGGACCGGGGTCCGCACCCACCCTCACCACCGGACGCGCCCGCGCGTCAGGACGCCTCGGTCTCCCGCCGCTCGGCGGAGACCTCGTCGCCGCCCGCGCCGTCTCCGGCGGCCCCGGCGGCCCCGTCGGCACCGGCGGTTCCGTCGTCGTCCCTGCGGCCCACGCCCCGCCCCGCCGGCCCGACGCCCGACGCGGTGTCCATGCGCTTGTCGAGCACTTCGAGGGCCCGGCGGGCCAGACCGTTCGAACGGACCATGCCGGCCAGCGTCGCCGAGCCCCGGGTGATGTCCGCGAACGCCTTCCAGGCCGGCCGCACCCCGGTGATCACCGCGTGCAGCAGCCCCGGGCGGCGCTCGAAGACGGCGAGCATCCGCCGGCCGACCGCCATCTCCACCCCGAGGCCCGCCTTGATCGCGAAGGCGTAGTTCAGCGCCTGGCGGCGGGCGTCCACCGCGTCGCCGGCCTCCGCCACCCGGACCGCCCACTCGCCGGCGAGCCGGCCGGAGCGGAGCGCGTACGAGATGCCCTCGCGGGTCCACGGCTCCAGCAGGCCCGCCGCGTCCCCGCAGACCAGGACCCGGCCGCGGGAGAGCGGCGAATCGTCGGCGCGGCAGCGCGTCAGGTGCCCCGAGGAGATCGTGGGCTCGAAGCCGGCGAGGCCGAGCCGGGCGACGAAGTCCTCCAGGTACCGCTTGGTCGCCGCACCCTCGCCGCGCGCCGAGATGACGCCGACGGTGAGCGTGTCGCCCTTCGGGAACACCCAGCCGTAACTACCGGGCATCGGGCCCCAGTCGATGAGGATGCGGCCCTTCCAGTCCTCCGCGACCGACGGCGGCACCGGGATCTCGGCCTCCAGGCCCAGGTCGACCTGGCCGAGCTTCACCCCGACGTGGGCTCCTATCCGGCTGGCACTGCCGTCCGCGCCGACCACGGCCCGCGCGAGCACGGTCTCGCCGTCGGCGAGGACCACCGCGACCGTCCGCCGGTCCGGCACGGCCGGCCCGTGCTGCTCCACCCGGGTCACGGTCGCGCCGGTGCGCAGCTGGGCGCCGGCCTTCTGCGCGTGCTCGACGAGCTGGGCGTCGAACTCGGGCCGGTTGACCAGCCCGAAGAGCATCCGGCGGGAGCGGCGGGTGCGGGCGAAGCGGCCTTCGAGGGAGAAGGTGACGGCGTGCACCCGGTCCTGGAACGGCAGTTCGAAGCCGGGCGGCAGGGAGTCGCGGGAGGGGCCGATGATGCCGCCGCCGCAGGTCTTGTAGCGGGGCAGTTCGGCCTTCTCCAGGAGCAGTACCCGGCGGCCCGCGACGGCCGCCGCGTACGCCGCCGACGCGCCGGCCGGGCCGGCGCCGACGACCACGACGTCCCAGACGTCCGGCCGCTCCGGATCGAGGCCGGCCTCCGGATCGAGGCCGGTCTCAGGGCCGGGGCCGGCGTCGGGGACGGTCTCCGTCTCCCCGGCGGGGCCGGGCTCCTCGCCCGCCATCGCTTCGGACGGTCCGGCCGCCGGGGCCGACTCGCCGGGCACGAGCGGCTCGGTGTGCTCCGGACCGGTGTTCTCTGCGTGCTCGCTGCTCACGATGTGCTTCTGCTCCTGATCCGACCGGCGTCTGCTTCACGCATCCTACGGCTCGGTAGGCCACAGCCCGGTCGTAGGATCGACGGTGCGATCGCCGTACCACCAGATACGCCGTTCGCTCCCTCTTGCTCTCAACGTCGCACCCACGAGGAGCGTGCCCATGACGCCGAATCCGATCGCCGAGACCGTCCGGTCCCTGATGCCTCGGGCCAAGACCGAGCTGGCGGAACTGGTCGCCTTCGAGTCGGTCGCGGACGAGGCCGTGGCGCCCCGCAGCGAGTGCGAGGCCGCGGCGAACTGGGTCGCCGACGCGCTGCGCGCCGAGGACTTCCGCGACGTGGCGCTGCTCGACACCCCGGACGGTTCGCAGTCGGTGTACGGCGTGCTGCCCGGCCCGGAGGGCGCGCCGACCGTCCTCCTCTACGCCCACTACGACGTGCAGCCGAAGCTCGACGAATCGGCGTGGCTGACCCCGCCGTTCCGGCTCACCGAACGCGAGGACGGACGCTGGTACGGGCGCGGCGCGGCCGACTGCAAGGGCGGCTTCATCCTCCACCTGCTGGCGCTGCGGGCCCTGAAGGCCAACGGCGGCGTGCCGGTGACGGTCAAGGTGATCGTCGAGGGCTCGGAGGAGCAGGGCACCGGCGGCCTGGAGCGGTACGCGGAGGAGCACCCCGAGCTGCTGACCGCCGACACCATCGTGATCGGCGACGCGGGCAACTTCCGCGTCGGCCTGCCGACGGTGACCGCCACCCTGCGCGGCATGACGATGATCCGGGTCCGGATCGACACCCTGGAGGGCAACCTCCACTCGGGTCAGTTCGGCGGTGCCGCGCCCGACGCGCTCGCCGCGCTCATCCGGGTCCTGGACTCGCTGCGGGCCGAGGACGGCTCGACGGTGATCGACGGACTGCCGGCCGACGCCGTGTGGGAGGGCCTGCAGTACCCGGAGGAGCAGTTCCGCGCCGACGCCAAGGTGCTGCCGGGCGTGGACCTGCCGGGCGCGGGCTCCGTCGCCGACCGCATCTGGGCCCGTCCGGCCGTCACCGTCATCGGCATCGACTGCCACCCGGTGGCCGGGGCGACCCCGTCGATCCCGCGCACCGCCCGCGCCCAGGTCAGCCTGCGGGTGCCGCCCGGCCAGGACGCGGCCAAGGCCACCGAGCTGCTCTTCGCGCACATCGAGAAGCACACGCCCTGGAACGCGCGCGTGACGCTGGAGCAGGTCGGCCAGGGCCAGCCGTTCCAGGCGGACACCTCCAGCCCCGCGTACGCGTCGATGGCGGAGGCGATGCGGATCGCGTACCCGGGCCAGGAGATGCAGGCGGCCGGCATGGGCGGCTCGATCCCGCTCTGCAACACCCTCGCCACGCTCTACCCGGAGACGGAGATCCTGCTCATCGGTCTGAGCGAGCCGGAGGCGCAGATCCACGCGGTCAACGAGTCCGTGTCGCCGGAGGAGCTGGAGCGGCTCTCCGTCGCCGAGGCGCTGTTCCTCGTCAACTACGCGGCGGGCCACCGGGCCTGACGTCCTGACGGGAGCCGGAGCCGCCCACCGGGGCAGCTCCGGCGATTCAGCGTCGAGCGAAGCTCGCCGAGAGCGTAGAACGCCCCGCCGGGCCCGCTCCGGCGCTTACGTTCGGCGGTATGGAACCCCTCGGGATCACGCCCCGGCTGCATCTGCTCGACTACTCGATCGGGCAGGCGTACCTGTGGCGGGACGACACGGAACTGACACTCGTGGACGCCGGCTGGGCCGGATCGGCGGACCGCACGACCGCGGCGATACGGGCGGCGGGGCTCGACCCCGGGCGGCTGGCCCGGATCGTCCTCACCCACGCCCACCGCGACCATGTGGGCGCGGCGCAGGAACTGGCCGACCGGTACGGCGCCGAGATCGTCGCCCACCGGCTCGACGCGCCGTACGTCCGCGGCGAACTGCCGGTGCCCGACCCCGATCTCCTGGAGTGGGAGCGCCCGATCTGGGAGCACGGCCTCACCTGCCCCGAGGCGCCCCCGACCCGGGTGGACCGGGAGGTCGAGGACGGCGACGCGCTCGGCTTCGGGGACGGCGCGGTCGCGGTCCACGTCCCCGGGCACACGCCGGGCTCGATGGCCGTCCATCTCCCCCGCCACGGCGTGCTCTTCGCGGGCGACACCGTGGCGTCGGTGCGGGGGGTGACCTTCGGCGTGATGCACGTGGACCGCGCGCTCGCGCTCGCCTCGCTGCGCCGGCTGGCGGAGCTGCGTCCTTCGGTGCTGTGCTGCGGGCACGGGCCGGCGGTGACGGTGGACACCGCGGACCAGCTGTCGGCGGCCGCCGGGGCCGTCGTGCTCTGACGGCCCGGGGCCGCCGGGTGACGGCGGCGGGCGGTCAGCCCACCGGGACGCCCGCCTCCAGGTTGAGCACGGTGCCGCGTTCGCGGGCGCGCAGGGCCCAGCGGAGGCGGTCGTACCGGACGGGCGGGAGGAGGTCGGCGGCCTCCTCCTCGGTGACGAAGCGCCAGGCGCGCAGTTCGGCGCCGGGAAGGCGCAGCCGGGCGGTGTCGCGGGCGCCGAGCCGGCCGCCGTCGAAGAGGAGCCGGAGACCGCCGAAGCCGGGTGGCTGGGGGCGCTCCCAGTCGACGAGGAGCAGTCGGGGCACGGCGTCGAGTTCGAGCCCGATCTCCTCGGCGACCTCGCGCATCCCGGCGCGGGCGGGCGGTTCGCCGGCCTCGACGACGCCGCCGGGGAACTCCCAGCCGGGTTTGTAGGTGGGGTCGACGAGCAGGAAGCGGTCCTGTTCGTCGAAGAGGAGGACGCCGGCGGCCAGCGTCTCGCGGGTCGGCTCCGGTGTCTGGACGATGCCGCAGGGTTCGGCACGTCCGCCCTGGACCGCGTCGGCGACGGCCCGGGCGGTCTCGGCGACGGTGAGCGCCGAGGTGTCGACGGCGTGGGCGTCGGCGCCGAGCCAGCCGGCGGTGGCCTCCCGGTAGGCCGGGAGGTGGGCGTGGCACCAGCGGCGCACGTCGGCGTCGACGTGCGGGTCGCCGTAGTCGGCGCGTCCGTCGATACGGCTCCGCAGGATCGTTTCCTCCGGTGCCAGAAGCACATGCCGGACGTCGATGCGGCGGGCGGCGAGGCCCCCGAAGATCTCGTCGCGGTACTCCTGCCTCAGGAGCGTCATCGGCACGACGAGCACCCCGCCGACCTCGGCGTGCAGGGCGGCGGCGGTGTCCACGACGAGCCGGCGCCAGATCGGCAGGTCCTGGTAGTCGTCCACCTCGGCGAGGCGCTTGGCGGGAAGCAGCCGGCGCAGTTCACCTCCCGTCGTCTCGGGGTCGTACAGCGTGCTGTGCGGGATCAGTCCGACCAGTTCGCGCGCGGTGCTGGACTTCCCCGCGCCGAAAGCACCGTTGATCCAGACGATCACGATTCCCCCCTCATCGACGGCCCCCTGTGGCTTGCCCGCAACACCCTGCCACGAAAACCACGAACACACGTCCGGGCCGATCCGTAACGCTTCGGGGCCCCGCGTCGTTGAGAACGGCGAGCACGAGGGGGTGCGGAGATGGACCGTACGGTTCTGGAGCGGTTTCCGGCGGGCGGGCCCCGCGGGCACTGGCCCGCCGAGGAGTACGCGGGCGCGTGCCGCGACGAGGGGGTGCCGGCCCGGGTGGTGATGGACCTGGCGTCGGACGCCTTCCTGGTCGTGGTGGAGCAGCGCCGGACGGAGCCGCCGGCGACGGCGGAGCCCGGGGCCGCTCCGGTGCGGGAGTGAGCGCGGCGCCCGGGCCGGATCAGCGTCCGGGGGCCCCTGAGCGGGCCGCCGCGGCGGCGCCGAGGAGCCCCGCGTCCGTGCCGGTGGCGGCGGGGACGACGGTCAGACCCCGGGCGAAGGAGAGCGTGGCGTAGTCGGCGAGGCTGCGCCGGAGCGGGGCGAAGAGGACCTCGCCGGCCCCGGCCACTCCCCCGCCGATCACCGCGATGTCCACCTCCACCAGGTGCGCGGTGGCGGCGATGCCGGCCGCGAGCGCGCGGGCGGCCCGTTCGAAGGCGGCGACGGCGGCCGGGTGGCCGGCGCGCGCGGCCTCGGCCACCGCGGCGGCCGAGGCGTCGCCGTCGGGGCCGGGTCGCCAGCCGTCGTCGAGGGCGCGGCGGGCGATGTGCGGGCCGGCGGCGAGACGTTCGACGCAGCCGCGTCCGCCGCAGGCGCAGGGGTCGCCGTCGAGGTCCACGCTGAGGTGGCCGATGTGGCCGGCGTTGCCGGTGGGGCCCGGGTGGAGGCGGCCGCCGAGGACGAGGCCGCCGCCGACGCCGGTCGAGACGACGAGGCCGAGGGCGTCGGCGTGGCCGCGGGCGGCGCCGAGCCAGTGCTCGGCGGCGGTCATGGCGACGCCGTCGCCGACGAGGGTGACCGGGCGGCCGCCGGCGAGCCGCCGGACCCGGCCGACCAGCGGGAAGTCGCGCCAGCCGGGCACGTTGACCGGGCTGACCGTGCCCCGGGCCGCGTCCACCGGTCCGGCGCTGCCGATGCCGACGGCCTCGGTGGCGTCCCAGAGCGGAGAGGTCGCGAGGGCGTCGAGCACCTCGCCGACCGCCCTCAGCACCGTCTCCCCGTCCTCCCCCGCCGGGGTGGGGCGCCGGGAGCGGGCCAGGACGCGGCCCTCCGCGTCGACCAGCGCCCCGGCGATCTTGGTGCCGCCGATGTCGAGCGCGGCGACCGGGCCGGGGGCGGGGACGGGGCCGGGGGTGGTGGGCATGCCGGTAGGTTCTCACGGCGCCTCGGGCCGGCCTCCGGCCCGTACCGGCGGCCCTGGTCTGACAACGTTTTCCAGGCTCTATGCTCGGTCCGGAGGCGCATGATCCGCCGGACGGCGCCCGCCGGCACCCCACAACGGAGGACACCCGCACCGTGGCCGAGACCACCCGCCCCGAGCCCCGCTACGGCAACCGGCCCACGATGAAGGACGTCGCCGCCCGGGCGGGCGTCGGCCTCAAGACCGTCTCACGGGTGGTGAACGGGGAGCCGGGCGTCACCCCGGAGACCGAGCGGCGGGTCCGCGAGGCGATCGACGCGCTCGGCTTCCGCCGCAACGACAGCGCGCGGGTGCTGCGCAAGGGGCGCACGGCGACCATCGGCCTCGTCCTGGAGGATCTGGCCGACCCGTTCTACGGGCAGCTCAGCCGGGCCGTCGAGGAGGTCGCGCGGGCACACGGCACGCTGCTGATCAACGGCTCCAGCGCGGAGGACCCCGAGCGCGAGCAGGAGCTGGCGCTGACGCTGTGCGCGCGCCGGGTGGACGGGCTGATCGTGATCCCGGCCGGGGACGACCACCGCTATCTGGAGCCGGAGATCCGGGCGGGCGTGGCCACGGTCTTCGCCGACCGCCCGGCCGGCCTCCTCGACGCGGACGCCGTCCTCTCGGACAGCTTCGGCGGGGCCCGGGCGGGGGTGGCGCACCTGATCGCCCATGGGCACCGGCGGATCGGCTTCATCGGCGACCGGCCGCGGATCCACACCGCGGCGGAGCGGCTGCGCGGCTACCGGGCGGCCATGGAGGACGCGGAGCTGCCGGTCGACGAGGGGTGGGTGGCGTCCGGTCCGACGGATCCGGAGCGGGTGGCGGCGGCGCTCGCCGGCATGCTGTCCGGACCGGAGCCGGTGACGGCGCTCTTCGCGGGCAACAACCGGGTCACCGTCACCGCCGTGCGGACGCTCGCCGGGCGGGCCGGAGGGGAGCACCCGGTGGCGCTGGTCGGCTTCGACGACGTCGAGCTCGGCGACGTCCTGGGCGTCACCGTGATCGCGCAGGATCCGGCCGCGCTCGGCAGGACCGCCGCCGAGCAGCTCTTCCGGCGCCTCGACGGGGCCGCCGAGGCGCCCCGTCAGGTCGTCATCGGGACGCGGCTCCTCGCCCGGGGCTCGGGCGAGGTCCCTCCGCCGCCCGTCTGAGCGGCCGGCCGGTCAGCGCTCCGCGCCGGCGGTGAGGTCGCCGCGGCGCGGGGCGGCGAAGCGCTCCAGGGCGGCGCGGGTCATGCCGGTGAGGGCGTCGACCTCGGCGGTGTCGAGGGCGCCGCACTGGAGTCCGCGCAGCAGGTAGGAGGAGAGCGCCTTGGCGGTGGCGGGCTCGTCCATGACGTCGCCGCCGACGTGGTTCGCGTAGGCGGAGAGGCGCTTGGCGGCGGTCTCGAAGCCCTCGCGGTAGAAGGCGAAGACGGCGGCGTAGCGGGTCGGGATGTGGCCCGGGTGCATGTCCCAGCCCTGGTAGTAGGCGCGGGCCAGGGCGCGGCGGGTGAGGCCGTAGTGCAGCTTCCACGCCTCGTGGACGTGGGCGGTGGAGCCGACCGGGAGCACGTTGGTGGAGCCGTCGGAGACGCGTACGCCGGTGCCCGCGGCGGCGACCTGCATGATCGCCTTGGCGTGGTCGGCGGCCGGGTGGTCGCTGGCCTGGTAGGCGGCGGAGACGCCGAGGCAGGCGCTGTAGTCGAAGGTGCCGTAGTGGAGGCCGGTGGCGCGGCCCCCGGCGGCGTCGATCATGCGGGCGACGGCGGCGGTGCCGTCGGCGGCGAGGATGGACTGGCTGGTCTCGATCTGGATCTCGAAGCCGAGGCGCCCGGCGTCGAGGCCGTGGGCCTTCTCGAACGCCTCCAGGAGGCGGACGAAGGCGGTGACCTGCTCGGGGTAGGTGACCTTCGGGAGGGTGAGGACGAGGCCGTCGGGCAGGCCGCCGTTCTCCAGGAGGCCGGTGAGGAAGACGTCGGTGGTGCGGATGCCGCGGTCGCGGACGGCGGCCTCCATGCACTTCATCCGGATGCCCATGTACGGGGCGGCCGATCCTCCCCCGGCATACGCCTCGGTGATCAGGCGGGCGGCGCGGGCCGCGTCGTTGTCCTCTTCGGCCCCGCCGCCCCCCGCGTAGCCGTCCTCGAAGTCGACGCGCAGGTCCTCGATCGGCTCGCGCTCCAGCTTGGTGCGCACGCGCGTGTACACGTCCTCCGCGAGGTCGTCGGAGAGACCGAGGACGGCGGCGAAGGAGGCGGCGTCGGGGGCGTGCTCGTCGAGCGCGGCGAGCGCCTGGTCGCCCCAGGAGCGGATGGTGCCGGCGTCGAAGACGTTGCCAGGCACGTAGACGGTGTGGACGGGCTGGCGGGTGCCGGGGTCGCCCGGGTAGCGGCGGTCGAGCTCGGCGTCCACCGCGGCGAGGGAGGAGCTGATGCCCTCGCTGACCGCGCCCGCGAGGCTCGTCGACACCTTCTCCTGCTGACCCATCCCTGTCTCCTCCTTTTTTCCTCTTCCCGTAAAAAACAACCGTTATCCCTATGTTTGTCGCCCCCGGCCCGGGCTAAAAGGTTTCCCCTAACCGGCTGGGGCCCGCCCGGCTAAACTCGCGGTGCGGCCCCCTGGACCTGCGGAAGCGCTGGTCGTCAGCCCTTGCGGGCCTGGACCTCCTGGGTCAGGACCGGGACGACGTCGAAGAGGTCGCCCACCACGCCGTAGTCGACGAGGTCGAAGATCGGGGCCTCGGCGTCCTTGTTGACGGCGACGATCGTCTTCGAGGTCTGCATGCCGGCGCGGTGCTGGATCGCGCCGGAGATGCCCGCGGCGATGTACAGCTGCGGGGAGACCGACTTGCCGGTCTGGCCGACCTGGTTGGAGTGCGGGTACCAGCCGGCGTCCACCGCGGCGCGGGAGGCGCCGACGGCCGCGCCGAGCGAGTCGGCGAGGGCCTCGATGATCGCGAAGTTCTCGGCGCCGTTGACACCGCGGCCACCCGAGACCACGATCGCGGCCTCGGTCAGCTCCGGGCGGCCGGAGGACTCGCGGGCGGTGCGGGCGGTCACCTTGGTGCCGGTGGCCAGCGCGCCGAAGGAGACCGCGAGGGCCTCCACGGCGCCGGCGGCCGGGGCCGCCTCGACCGGGGCCGAGTTCGGCTTGACCGTGATGACCGGGGTGCCCTTGGAGACGCGGGACTTGGTCGTGAACGAGGCGGCGAACGCCGACTGCGTCGCGACCGGACCCTCGTCACCGGCCTCCAGGTCCACGGCGTCGGTGATGATGCCGGAGCCGATGCGGACCGCGAGGCGGGCCGCGATCTCCTTGTTCTCGGCGGAGGACGGGACGAGCACGGCGGCCGGGGAGACGGCCTCGTACGCGGCCTGGAGGGCGTCCACCTTCGGGACGACCAGGTAGTCGCCGAACTCGGCGGCCTCGGCCGTCAGGACGCGGGTGGCGCCGTGCTCGCCGAGGACGGCGGCGGTGTCGGCGGCGCCGTTGCCGAGGGCCACGGCGACCGGCTCGCCGATGCGGCGGGCGAGGGTCAGCAGCTCCAGGGTGGGCTTGCGGACGGCTCCGTCGACGTGGTCGACGTAGACGAGAATCTCAGCCATGGGACTTCAATCTCCTGCGAACGAAAGGGGGGCAGTCTGTACGGCTCGCGCGAGCCTTAGATGAACTTCTGGCTCGCGAGGTACTCGGCCAGCTGCTTGCCGCCCTCGCCCTCGTCCTTGACGATCGTGCCCGCGGTGCGCGCCGGACGCTCGTCGGCGGAGTCCACGGCGGTCCAGGAACCCTCCAGGCCGACCTCGTCCGCGTCGATGTCCAGGTCGTCGAGCTCCAGCTCCTCGACCGGCTTCTTCTTGGCGGCCATGATCCCCTTGAAGGACGGGTAGCGCGCCTCGCCCGACTGGTCCGTCACGGAGACGACGGCCGGGAGGGAAGCCTCCAGCTGCTCGGAGGCGGTGTCGCCGTCGCGGCGGCCGGTGACCTTGCCGTCCTCGACCTTGACCTCGGAGAGCAGGGTGACCTGCGGGACGCCCAGGCGCTCGGCCAGGATCGCCGGGAGGACACCCATGGTGCCGTCGGTGGAGGCCATGCCGGCGATGACCAGGTCGTAGCCGGTCTTCTCGATCGCCTTGGCGAGCACCAGCGAGGTGGCCATGACGTCGGAGCCGTGAATGTCCTCGTCGTCGACGTGGACGGCCTTGTCGGCACCCATCGAGAGCGCCTTGCGCAGCGCGTCCTTGGCGTCCTCGGGGCCGACGGTGAGGACGGTGACCTCGGCGTCGTCCGCCTCCTCGGCGATCTGCAGCGCCTGCTCGACCGCGTACTCGTCGAGCTCCGACAGGAGACCGTCGACGTCCTCGCGGTCGACCGTCAGGTCGTCGGCGAACTTCCGGTCGCCAGTGGCGTCCGGCACGTACTTCACACAGACAACGATCCTCAAGCTCACGCCGGCTCTCCTACTGCATCGTCATAACTGGGCTGCCTTGTTGCTCGCAGCATAGGCGCCTGAAGGGCGGGTTTCCGGTCGGGGCGCCGGACGCCCCGACCAGATATTACTCGTCAGTACACCCAGTTCGTGACCATTGAGCAAGCGCTCAGGAATGTGACCTTGACAACGCGCGTGACGGGCCCGTCACGGGAACTCTCAGTCGCGCAGGGCGTTGAAGCGCCCGTGGTGGTAGAGGAGCGGACGGCCCGCTCCGTCGGGGTCGCCCGCGACCGCCTGGGCTATCACGATCCGGTGGTCTCCCGCGGGCACCCGGGCCACCACCCGGCACACCAGCCAGGCCAGCACGCCGTCGAGCACGGGGACGCCCTCGGGGCCCCGGCTCCAGCGGGTCGGCCCGGCGAACCGGTCGGCGCCGCTGCGCGCGAAGGTGGCCGCCAGCTCCTCCTGGTGCTCCCCGAGTATGTGGACGCCGATGTGCTCGGCCTCGGCCACCACGGGCCAGCTGGAGGAACCGGTGCCCACGCCGAAGGAGATCAGCGGCGGGTCGGCCGCGACGGAGTTGAGCGAGGTGGCGGTGAAGCCGACGGGGCGCTCCCCGTGGGCGGTGATCACGGCCACGCCGGCGGCGTGGCGGCGGAAGACGGAGCGGAGCAGGTCGGGCGTGGCGGACCTGGGGGCGCCGATCGTGGGAACGGTGCGGAGCTCGGGCGAAACCGTCATGGAGTTGTCCTTCGTGCGGGGCGGCATGGAGCGGGGTCCGGGGGCGTCAGACGCCCGGACAGCGCGCGCTCGCATGACGGCCCAGGTCCACATGGGCCCGGCCGTAGAGAAGGAGTTCACCGGTCACTCCGTCAGGGTGACGACGGGTGACGGCCCCGGTCAAGTGCGTACCGGCATGTGGGAGATGTGTCACCGCGTCAGGGACGGCGCCGGGCGCGGCGGGAAGGCCGGCCGGCCGGGCGTTCAGAGCGCCCGCCCGAGGGCGGCGATGACGTCGGCGCGGCGGGGCTGCCCGGCCGCCCGGCGGACGATCCGGCCGGCGGCGTCGAGGACGAGCACGGTGGGGGTCCGGGTGACGCCGAGCGCGCGGACGAGGCCGAGCCGCTCCTCGGCGTCGATCTCCACGTGGGCGACGCCCGGCACCATGGCGGCCACCTCGGCGAGGGTGCGCCGGGTCGCCCGGCAGGGCTGGCAGAAGGCGCTGGAGAACTGGACGAGGGTGGCGCGCTCCCCCAGCTCCGCGCCGCCGAGCTGTCCCGGTTCGACCCGTTCCGTACTGTCCGCCGTCATCCCTGTCCCTCGCTCCCGCGTCCTGCCCTCCGGTGCAGCGTCGCACGGAACCGTCGCATTCCCGCCACGACCACCGCGAGTGACGAGAATCTCCCCGTACGAAGCCGCCTGGACTGGTCACGGCGGCCCACATGCGGCACGATCTGCCCAAAGCCGAAAACCTACGGCCGCGTAACTTCGCCGGGAGAGCCCTCCCAAAAGGCACAGACGAAGGGGTACCTCTCCCATGGCAGAACTCGTGTACCGACCGGTGGTCGGCGCAGCGCTCACCATGTTCAAGGCGCTCGACCTCAAGATCGACACACAGGGTTCGGAGCACATCCCGCGGACCGGCGGCGCCGTCCTGGTGAGCAACCACATCAGCTACCTGGACTTCATCTTCAACGGCCTGGCCGCGCTGCCCCAGAAGCGTCTGGTGCGTTTCATGGCGAAGGAGTCGGTCTTCCGGCACAAGGTCTCCGGGCCGCTGATGCGTGCCATGAAGCACATCCCGGTGGACCGCGCGCAGGGCGAGCACGCGTACCAGCACGCCCTGGAGGCGCTGCGGGCCGGTGAGATCGTCGGCGTCTTCCCCGAGGCGACCATCTCGGAGTCCTTCACGCTGAAGAGCTTCAAGTCGGGCGCGGCCCGGCTCGCCCAGGAGGCCGGGGTCCCGCTGATCCCCATGGCCCTGTGGGGGACCCAGCGGGTCTGGACGAAGGGCCGGCCGCGGAACTTCAAGCGGGCCCACATCCCGGTGACGATCCGTGTCGGGGAGCCGGTCGAGGCCCCCGCCGACCAGTACGCGGGTGCCATCACCCGGCGGCTGCGCGAGCGCGTCCAGGAGCTCCTGGAGGCCGCGCAGCGCGCCTATCCGGTGCGCCCGAAGGACGCGGCGGACACGTGGTGGATCCCGGCGCACCTGGGCGGCACCGCGCCGACCCCGGAGCAGCTGAAGGCGGCCGGGAAGTAGCTCCCGGCCCGGCTCACCCGGGGTCGCGGACGGTGATCCGCACCCCGGGGCTGACCTTCTGGAGCGCCTCGGCGAGCTCCTGCCCCGCCGCGAGCAGCTCCTCGCGGCTCATCGGGGCCAGGGACTCCAGGAGGAACAGGGCGTCCGTGGTGTCGTCGTCGATGCGGGTGCGCGGGCCCTGGCGCCAGTTCCAGCGGCGGCAGGTGACGCCCCGCTCGTCGCACCAGACGATCTCGCCCGGCTCGGGGTGCTCCACGCTCTCCTCGCCGCCGGCGACGGTGACGAAGTCCTCCTCGCCGGTGGCCCGGACGAGCCGCATGCCGCCCTCGATCCGGTCGAGGTCCTCGCCTCCCACGGGGATCAGGTGGGCGACGCTGATCGCGTTGTAGGCGTCGACGACCCGGTTGATGCGGGGCAGTCCGCCGGAGGGGCCCTCGACGAGCGCCCGGCGGGCGAGCGCCTCCGCGGAGTTGCGCGTACGGGAGGGCTTGGCGCCGAAGGCGGTGTACGCGGCGCGCCAGGCGGCGACGTGGGGGTCCTGGTCCGGGGTGCGGCCGTCGAGACGGGCGGCGAGCCGCCGGGCGGCCTCGTCGAGCAGGGCCGAGCTGGTCCCGTCGCTGGGGCCGTTGACGAGTCCGCGGGCCTCGACGGCCAGATGGGTGAAGCCGGGGACGAGGGCGCGCACCTCGTCGGAGACGGTGAGCGTCAGGGGCATGGTCGCCGTTCCTTGCTGCCGGGGGTCACAGGTCCGTGGGGAGGGTCCGCCACAGGTGGGGCCGGTCGGCCGCGGCCTGGAGCGCGCGGAGGACGACCGGATGCGGTTCAGCATAGAGCACCGGGTAATCCACTTCATTGAACTCCGGGCGGACGGTCCAGGCCAGCCGCTCCCCATCGAGGGAGAATTGGGCGTCGATGCCCGGGATGTTGCCGCGCACGTCCTGCCGGGCCCACCGCTCCCGGCCCGGCAGCAGGACGGCGGCCAGTCCGTGGATCACCGGGTTCGAGCCGTCCTCGTCGGCGAGGCGCTGGTAGCAGAGGGCGGCGGGGAGGGAGCGGGCCCTCAGGAGCGCCACGTACGCGATCGACTTGGCGTAGCAGATGCCGGTCCCGAGCCCCAGGACGTCGGAGGCGCGCCAGGTGACGCGGAGGTCGCCGGAGTCGGCGGAGTGCGGGATGGTGTCGCGGACGAACTCGAAGGCCGCCTCGGCGTATGCGTATGCATCGGGGTGCGCGGTGGCGAGCCGGTCGGCCGTGGCACGGACGAGCGGGTGGTCGTGGTCGACGGCCTCGCCGGCCGCGAGATACGCCGCGAGGTCAGGGATCTGCTGCTTCAGCTCCATGCGCCACGAGCATAGGAATGCGGTCGAGTGGAGTCAATCACTTTCCACTCGACCGCATACCTATTCAGTTGGGTCCTCGCCTACTGGCGGGCCAGTTCTTCCTTCAGGGCCTGGAGGAAGGCGTCGACGTCGTCCTCCGTGGTGTCGAAGGAGCACATCCAGCGCACGTCGCCGGCGACCTCGTCCCAGAAGTAGAAGCGGAAGCGCTTCTGGAGCCGGCGGCTGACCTCGTGCGGGAGCCGCGCGAAAACCGCGTTGGCCTGCACCGGGTAGAGGATCTCCACCCCGTCCAGCGAGCGCACGCCGTCCGCGAGGCGGCGGGCCATCCCGTTGGCGTGCCGCGCGTTGCGCAGCCACAGGTCCTTGGCGAGCAGCGCCTCCAGCTGCACCGACAGGAAGCGCATCTTGGACGCGAGCTGCATGGACAGCTTGCGCAGGTGCTTCATGTGGCTGACCGCGTCCGGGTTGAGGACGATCACGGCCTCGCCGAAGAGCATGCCGTTCTTGGTGCCGCCGTACGAGACGACGTCGACGCCCACCGCGTTGGTGAAGGCGCGCATCGGCACGTCGAGGGAGGCGGCCGCGTTGGCTATCCGGGCGCCGTCGAGGTGCACCTTCATGCCCTTGGAGTGGGCGTGCTCCACGATGGCGCGGATCTCGTCCACGGTGTAGACGGTGCCCAGCTCGGTGTTCTGGGTGATCGAGACGACCTGGGGCATCGCCCGGTGCTCGTCCTCCCAGCCCCATGCCTGCCGGTCGATCAGCTCGGGGGTGAGCTTGCCGTCCGGGGTGGGCACGGTGAGCAGCTTGAGGCCGCCCATGCGCTCCGGGGCACCGCCCTCGTCCACGTTGATGTGGGCGGTCTCGGCGCAGATCACGGCGCCCCAGCGGTCGGTGAGCGCCTGGAGCGCGGTCACGTTCGACCCGGTGCCGTTGAAGACCGGGAACGCCTCCGCGAGCGGGCCGAAGTGGCTGTGCACGATCCGCTGGAGATGGTCGGTGTACTCGTCCTCGCCGTAGGCGACCTGGTGGCCGTCGTTGGCGAGGGCGATCGCGGCGAGGACCTCGGGGTGGACGCCGGCGTAGTTGTCGCTGGCGAAGCCCCGGACCGACGGGTCGTGGTGACGACGGGCGTCGGTCCGGTGTCCGAGGGCCGCGGTCACGGCGCGGGGGTCAGCCACAGGCGCTGTCCATTCACTTCCTGGGCGGGCCGCTCCCACAGGCCGGCGATCTCGTCGGCCAGGTCCTTCACGTCGGTGAAGCCCGCGAACTTCGCGTTGGGGCGTTCGGCGCGCATCGCGTCGTGCACCAATGCCTTGATCACCAGGATGGCAGCCGCGGCCTGCGGGCCGTCCTCGCCCCCCAGCTTGCGGAAGGAGTCCGCCATGGCCAGGGTCCACGCCTCGGCGGCGGCCTTGCCGGCGTTGTACGCGGCGTTGTTGGCCTGCGGCTTGTGCGCGCCGACCTGGCTGACCAGGGCGTAGCGGCCGGTGCCGTCGCCGCGCAGCAGGGCGTCGTGGAAGGCGAGCGAGGTGTGCTGGACCGTACGGATGAGGAGCTTCTCCAGGAAGTCCCAGTCCTTGAGGTCGGTCTCGGTGAAGGAGGAGCTGCCACGCCAGCCGCCCACGAGGTGGACGAGGCCGTCGACGCGCCCGAACTCCTTCTCCGTCTTGTCGGCCCACGCGCGCGTGGCGTCGAGGTCGAGGAGGTCCACGGTGTCGCCGATGACCTTGGCGCCGTGGGCCTCGCGGGCGGCCTCGACGGCCTCGGCGAGGCGGGCGGGGTCGGCGTCGGCGGCGACCACGGTCGCGCCGGCGCCGGCGAGGCGGAGCAGGGCCGCCCGGCCGGCGGGGCCGGCCGCGCCGGCCACCGCGATGACGAGCCCGTCGAGGGGTCCGCCGTTCGTCTCGGCGTTCATGGGTGCCGCCTCCTCCGTGTCCTGGCGGGCCTCGCTCACGCGGCGACCCGCTCGGTGCCCGTGACGTCCGCGGCCGTGATGCCCTTGGTTCCGGCGATCACGCCCTTGAGCTTCTTGGCGAGGGCCTCGAAGAACATGCTCAGCGGAAACTCGTCGGGAAGCACGTCGTCGACGAGCTTGCGCGGCGGGAGGCTGAGGTCCAGGGCGTCGGGGCCCTTGGCCCACTTGGAGCCCGGGTGCGGGGCGAGGTAGCCGGAGACGAACTCGTACGCCTTGAACCAGTGGACCAGCTTCGGGCGGTCGATGCCGTCGCGGTACAGGGTCTCGATGTCGGCGCAGAGGCGGTTGGTGACCTCGGGGGCGCGCTCCCAGTCGATGGTGAGGATGTTGTCCGTCCAGCGCACCACGTCGTTCTTGTGGAGGTACGCGAAGAGGAGCTGGCCGCCCAGACCGTCGTAGTTCCGGTTGCGGTCGCCGGTCAGCGGGAAGCGGAACATCCGGTCGAAGAGGACGGCGTACTGCACGTCACGGCCGTGCTCGTTGCCCTCGGCCTCCAGCTTCACGGCCTCCTTGAAGGCGGTGAGGTCGCAGCGGAGCTCCTCCAGGCCGTACATCCAGAACGGCTGGCGCTGCTTGATCATGAAGGGGTCGAAGGGCAGGTCGCCGCGGCTGTGGGCGCGGTCGTGGACCAGGTCCCAGAGGACGAACGCCTGCTCGCAGCGGGTCTGGTCGTCGAGCATGGCGGCGATGTCCGCGGGCAGCTTGAGGCCCAGGGTGTCGACGGCGGCCTCGGTGACCTTGCGGAAGCGGGCGGCCTCGCGGTCGCAGAAGATGCCGCCCCAGGTGAAGCGCTCGGGGACCTCGCGGACGGCGACGGTCTCCGGGAAGAGGACGGCCGAGTTGGTGTCGTACCCGGCGGTGAAGTCCTCGAAGGTGATGCCGCAGAAGCCCGGGTTGTCGTAGCGGGTGCCCTCCAGCTCGGCGAGCCACTCGGGCCAGACCATGCGGAGGACGACGGCCTCGAAGTTGCGGTCCGGGTTGCCGTTCTGCGTGTACATCGGGAAGAGCACGAGGTGCTGGAGCCCGTCCGCGCGGCCGGCGGCCGGGTGGAAGACCATCAGCGAGTCCAGGAAGTCCGGGACGGCGAAGCCGCCCTCGGACCACTTGCGGAGGTCGGCGACGAGCGCGCGGTGGTACTCGCCGTCGTGCGGCACCAGCGGGGAGAGCTGCTCGACGGCGGAGATCAGCCGGTCGACGGTCAGCTCGACGAGCGCGCGGGCGGGCGCGCCCTCGGCGTCGAAGTCCACGGATCCGTCGGCGCGCTGCCAGACCCGGATCTCCTCCACGGCGTTCTTGAGCTCGGCCCACGCCGGGTGGTCGATCACGCGGGTGTCGGCGACTATGCCCTCACCGGTCACGTCCTGCACAAGAATTTCCGTCATGCCTCTTCCTCCACAGGAGAACCTTGCGTCTAGAAACCGTATCCAGGCAGCACGGGATACCGCAAGGGGAGCAAGAGAAATTCTCTCGTGAGACACCCACCCGACCGCATTTTTTCCTGTCGGCCGGGGGGTGAAGGCGTGCTTCCGCCGGAAGGATCAGACCAGAGGCTTCACCAGGAGCTCGAAGCGGAGGTCGTCCCTCCGAGGCAGGCCGAACCGCTCGTCGCCGTACGGGAAGGGGCTCGTCTCCCCCGTGCGCCGGTAGCCGCGCCGCTCGTACCAGGCGATCAGCTCCTCCCGGGCGGTGATCACCGTCATGTGCATCTCGCGGGCGTCCCACAGCTCCCGTGCCCGCCGCTCGGCCTCCGCGATGATCGCCTTGCCGAGTCCGGCGCCCTGGAGCTCGGGCCGGACCGCGAACATGCCGAAGTAGGCGGCCTCGCCGCGGTGCTCCAGCTGGCAGCAGGCGACCGTCACGTCGCCGCGCTCCACCAGCAGCAGCACGCTGCCGGGGGCGGAGATCACCGCGGCCACCCCCTCCGGATCGGTCCGCTGCCCGTCGAGCAGGTCCGCCTCGGTGGTCCAGCCGGCCCGGCTCGCGTCGCCCCGGTAGGCCGACTCGACGAGCGGCACCACGACGGGGACGTCGTCGAGCACCGCCTGCCGGTACGTGACGGTGCCGGTCTCCCGGCTCTCGCCGGTGTCGGGAACGGGCGTGGCGGTGTCCATCGTGCGGGGCTCCCCTCGGGTGCTGCGGATCGGCGTGCGCGATCGTTCCGAGCCTAACGCGCGCCTCCCCACCCCCTTTCGTACGCCTGTGCGCGCCCGTGCGCCCGCGTGCGCGCACCCTCCGGCGGGCAGGTCCTGGGTGGGGGTACGAGTCGAGGGGGAGGTGTGCCGTGCACGGACCGGCCCTGTCCGGCTGGCTGCTCGTCGCGCTCTGCGCGGCCGGCGGAGCGTACTGCCTGCTGCGGATGCGGGCCTGCGCCGGCGAGGAGCGCAAGGCCGCCCGCGCGGAGGCGGTGATGGGCTTCGGGATGGCCGCGATGGCACTGCCCGCGGCGGCCGCCGGACCGCCGTCCTGGGGCTGGGCGGTGTACGCGGCCCTGTTCGGCGCCGTGGCGGCGGCGGACCTGGTCGCGGCGCGCCGCGACGGGCACCGGCTGCACCACGCGGTCGGCTCCCTGGCCATGGTCTACATGGCGCTCGCGATGGCCCCGGCGGCCGGCGGCGCACAGGGGGTGCACACGGCGCACGGCGCGGGCGCGGTGGGCGGCATACCCCTGCTCACCGGCGGCCTGCTCCTCTACTTCATGGTGTACGTGCTCCGCACCGGCGCACGGCTCGTCCCCGTGGCGCCCCCCGCGCGCGTGGCCGGGGCGCCGGGGGACGACGGATCCGCGTGGGCGACCCGGCCCGAGCTGACCCTGGTCTGCCGGCTGTCGATGGGGCTCGCCATGCTGGCGATGCTCTCCACGCTCTGAGTCCCTTGCCCCGTGCGGGTGTTCGGGCCGGAGGGAACCGAAACCGTGGCGTGCGTCACTTGGCCGGTGAGGCCATACCCCCGGGGAGCACCCCCCTCATAGGCTGGCGCCATGTCGGTCTCCCTCGCACTGCTCCTGCTCGGCGTCCTGACCGCTCTCACCGCTCCCCGGCTGCTCGCCCGGGCCGACTGGGTGGAGCGAGAACCGGTCGTCGCGCTCTGGGTGTGGCAGTGCGTGGTGGCCGCGGTGCTGGTCAGCTTCGCGCTCTCGATGACCCTGAGCGCGGCCGCCGCCTGGCAGGCCGTGCGCGGCCAGGTCTTCGCGCCCGCGCCGCGCGCGGTGATCGACGCGTACGAGCTCTCCACCGGCGGCGGCCCCTGGTCGGCCGTGATCGCCGTGGTCCTCGCCGCCGGCGGGCTGTGGTCCGGCGCGATGCTGGGCCGGGAGATCGGCCTGGCCCGCGCCCGCCGCCGGCAGCGCCGTGACGACCTGCTGGTCCGCGCCCCGCAGCTGCCCGGCGAGGAGGAGGCCGGCGGACGGCTGGTCGTCCTGGAGGGCGAACGGCCCGACGCCTGGTGGCTGCCCGGGACCACGCCGCGGCTCGTCGTCACCACCGCCGCCCTCCGCCGGCTGAAGGGCCGCCAGCTCGACGCGCTCCTCGCCCACGAGCAGGGCCACGCCCGCGCCCGGCACGACTGGCTGCTCAACTGCTCCGGCGCCCTGGCCGCCGGCTTCCCCGGCATCCCGGTCTTCGCCGCCTTCCGCGAGGAGATGCACCGGCTGGTCGAGCTGGCCGCCGACGACGTGGCCTCGCGCCGCTTCGGCCGGCTCACCATCGCGCTCGCCCTGGTGGAACTGAACGAGGAGCGGGGGGTGTTCGCCGCCGCGCCCGGCACCGGACCCGAGGCCGGACTCCCCCGGCGCGTCGACCGCCTGCTCACCGCCACGCCCCGGCTGCCCGCCGCCCACCGCCTGCGCCTGACGGCGACCGCCGCGCTGGTCCCGGTCGTGCCGCTGCTCGTCGCCTTCTATCCGGGCCTGGCGGCGCTGGGCTAGCGGGTGTCGTCCGGCACGCGGGACAACACGAGGGACGACACGAGGGACGGGGCCGGGGACCGCACGACGGCCGGTGGGCGTCCCGGTGTTGCGCGGTGCCGCGCGCGGCGCCCGGTCCGGCAGGATCGTGGAATGCGTACTTCCGCCGTGGTGTCCGGGGGCCTGGCCCTGTTGTTGCTCGTGCTCGTGGTGGCCGGCTGGTCCCCCTTGCTCTCCTTCGACCGCGCGGTCGACGAGGCCCTGCACCGCAGCGCCGTGGCCCACCCCGGCTTCACCCGCCTCAACCGGGTGCTCAGCGACTGGGTGTGGGATCCGTGGACGCTGCGGGCGGTGGCCTTCGCCGTCGCCCTGGCCCTCGTCCGGTACGGGCACCGGCGGGCGGCGCTCTGGGTGGCCGGGACGGTCGTCGCCGCGCTCGGGGTGCAGCAGGCGGTGAAGGCGCTGGTGGGCCGGGACCGGCCGGAGTGGAAGGACCCGGTGGACTCGGCCTCGTTCGCCGCCTTCCCCTCGGGGCACGCGATGACGGCGGCGGTGGTGTGCGGGCTGCTGCTGTGGGTGGTCGCGCTCGTCGGACGGGAGCCGTGGCGGGGCTGGGGCACGCTGGCCGGTCTCGCGGTGGTCTCGGTGCTCGGCGTCGGCTGGACCCGGCTCTACCTGGGGGTGCACTGGCCGTCGGACGTGCTGGCCGGCTGGCTGATGGGCTGGTGCTGCGTGGCCGTCGCGGTGCTGACCTACCGCCGGAGCCTCGACCGCCGTCCGCTGCCGGCGGAGGCCCGCGCGGACGAGGAGGAGGGGACATGACGAAGCCGCCCGGCCTGGACGATCCCCCGTGTCGCCCAGGGCAGGCGGCCTCCTCGCCGTCGCGCCACGGGGGCGGGGCGGCGAGCCACGCTGAGTATATTGGCCGAGAGCCAGTCAACGCAGGAGCCCAGCATGACGCCGCGTAGCCCGTCGGTCAACGAAGAGCTTCGGCGACGCTCGCGGGAGCGGATCCTCACGGCCACCGTCGAGCTGGTCGGGCTCCATGGATACGAGGCCACCACCCTCGGCGACATCGCCGAGCGGGCCGGGGTGGCCCGGGGCCTCGTCTCGTACTACTTCCCGGGCAAGCGGCAGCTGCTCCAGTCGGCCGTGCACCGGCTGATGCACCTCACGCTCGCCGAGGCGCTGGAGCGCGAACCGCGCACGGAGGACGGCCCGGAACGGCTCGCGCGGGCGATCGACGCGATCCTGGGGCTCGCGGTGGACCGGCCGACGCTGATGCGCACCCACATGGCCGGCATCCTCCAGGCCGAGGGCTTCGTGCGGTGCGAGGAGCAGCAGCGGCTCGCCTTCCTGCTGCGGGACACGGTGGAGCGGTACGGCTCCGAGGACGTGGACCGGGACTATCCGCTGCTGCGGGCGCTGCTGATGGGCGCGGTGGTGGCGGTGCTGCTGCCGGGCGCGCCGATGCCGGCGGCGCGGCTGCGCGCCGAGCTGTTCCACCGCTACGGACTGGCGTGGGAGAGCGGGATGCCGCCGGACGGTGGTCCGCCCGACGGCATGCCCTGACGCCTCCGGGATCAGTCCCGGTCGAAGTCCTCGAAGTAGTCCGGCTGGGTCTGGACGTTGAGCTCGTCCATGCGGACCCGCTTCGCGGGGTCGGTGCGGCGGTCGGAGATCTTCAGGACGTCGAGGCCCCGGGCGATCTCGTTCGAGTAGACGTGGCCGTTGTAGTAGTAGGCGGACCAGGAGCCGCCGGTGATGAGCGCGGTGTCGGAGACCGGGCCGCGGTCGAAGTAGCCGATCTCCTTCGGGTGCGCGGAGTCGGTGAAGTCCCAGATCGAGACGCCGCCCTGGTACCACGCCTGGACCATGAGGTCCTTGCCCTTGACCGGGATCAGCGAGCCGTTGTGGGCGACGCAGTTCTCGGTGTCGGCCTGGTGGCGCGGGATCTTGTAGTAGCTGCGGAAGACGAGCTGGCGGTGCTTGCCCTTGCCGACGATGTCGTAGATGCCGTTGGCGCCGCGGTTCGGGCCGACGGCGGCGTTGCAGGTGGCGCCGCCACCGCCGCCGAGCTCGTCGGTGAAGACGACCTTGTTCGCCTTCTGGTTGAAGGTCGCGGAGTGCCAGAAGGCGAAGTTGACGTTGTCCTGGACCTGGTCGATCACCCGGGGGTGCTCGGGGTCGGAGATGTCGAAGAGGATGCCGTCGCCCATGCAGGCGCCGGCCGCGAGGTCCTTGCCGGGCAGCACGGTGATGTCGTGGCAGCCGGTGGTCTTGGAGACGCCCGGGTTGGTCGGGCCGCCGGGGTTGCCGCCGCCGTCGGGGCCCTCACCGGGGAAGAGGACGGGGAAGCCGACGACGCGGGCCTGCTGGGGCGCCTTGCGGGGCACCTTGATGACGGAGATGCCGTCGTGCGGCGGCTGGCAGTCGGGGAAGGCCGCGTTGGGCGAGTAGGAGGAGACGTACACGTACACGTCCTTGCGCTGCGGCAGGATCGTGTGGGTGTGGGAGCCGCAGGAGGTCTCGACCGAGGCGACGTACTTCGGGTTCGTGACGTCGCTGATGTCGAAGATCTTCATGCCCTCCCAGGACTCCTTGACGGAGGCCGGCTGCGTCGTGCTGGCGCACGAGTCGTCGCTGCGGGAGGAGTCGGTGGAGAGGAAGAGGAGGTCCCCGGAGACGGAGATGTCGTTCTGGGAGCCGGGGCAGAGGACCTGGGCGACGGTCTTCGGGGACTTCGGGTCGCTGATGTCGAAGATGCGGAAGCCGTCGTAGTTGCCGGCGAAGGCGTACCTGCCCTGGAAGGCGAGGTCCGTGTTGAGGCTCTTGAGCGCGTCCTTCGGGACGTTCGCCAGGTGCTGGATGTTGTCGGTGCGGACGATCTCGTCGACGCCGGGTATCTCTCCGCTCCGGATCGCGGACCGGGCTCCGGCCGCCTGCTCCGCCGAGACCGGCGCCTGGACCTGGGCGTCTCCGGGATCGGGGGTGGCGGCGGCCGTGCCGGTGGCGAGCAGCGCCGCCAGGAGGCCGGCTGCGGCGGTGGCCGCGCCGAGGCGTCTGAACCGGGACCGTGGACTCTGCGGGGTATGCAACGAAGTCACTCCGTCCTCCGTGATTTCCGTTCAATGCTGAACGGTGCTGGACCCCGGCAGTATGTTCCTTGGCGTGCACATCCCAACAGATGGCAACACAGATGTAATGAAGGATTTTGAGCAACTCCCCAGCAAGAAGTGCTAGGAACGGCCCCAGTACCCGCAAAACCCCTTGGAGGTACCGTTGCTGATCCGCCACCGCGAACGCGCCACCGTCGCCGCGACCCTCTCCGTGCTGGCCGTACTCGCCCTGGGCGGCTGCGACGCGGGGCCGGACACCTCGGCCCGGGAACCCGCGCCGGACGGCACCACCGCGGGGGTCGTGGTGCCCGGCAGGCCCGGCGAGCCGGCCCGGCGGGTCTCACCGGAGGAGGCGGCGAGCCTGCTCCCCGACGAGCGGCCGAACGGCGCGGACTTCCGGTACGTGCAGATGATGGTCGTCCACCACCGCCAGGCCCTGACGATGACCGCGCTCGCCCCCGGGCGGGCGGGGTCGCCCGCGGTCAGGAAGGTGGCGGAGCGGATCGCGGCGGCACAGCAGCCGGAGATCGGCGCGATGGAGGGATGGCTGACGGCCCACGGCGGGCCCCGGGACCAGGGCGGGCACGACCATCACACGATGCCGGGGATGGCGACCGAGGCGCAGCTCGCGGAGTTGCGGGCGGCGAAGGGCGCGGCCTTCGACGAACTGTTCCTGAAGCTGATGGTGACGCACCACGAGGGCGCGGTGACGATGGCCGCCGAGGTGCTCGGCCAGGGCAACAACATCCAGGTGGAGGAGATGGCGAACGACGTGATCGCGCAGCAGACGGCCGAGATCAACCGGATGCGGTCGCTGTGACCCCGGCCCCGGGGACCTCCGCCGCGTCCTGACGGGCGGACTGCGCCTCGGCCGCCGCCAGGACGGTGTCGAGGAGTCCGGGGAAGAGGGCGTCGAGGTCGGCGCGGCGGAGTCCGTTGAGCTTGGCCGTGCCGCGGTAGTCCTGCCGGATGACGCCGGCCTCGCGCAGCACCCGGAAGTGGTGGGTGGTCGTCGACTTGGTGACCGGGAGGACGAAGTACGAGCAGCTCAGCTCGGTCTCCGCGGCGGCCAGTTCGCGCACGATCCGCAGCCGCACCGCGTCCGACAGCGCGTGCAGCACCGGCTCCAGGCGGATCTCCTCGGGCGCGGGGTGCTCCAGGAGACGGGGGCTGGCGGGGGTCGTCATGGCGGCGGCTCCACTCTCTCCGGCGGGTCGGTCCGGGACGTTCCTCATTGTACGAGGATCCTCGTAGTTTGACAGTCGCCGTACTACGATGAGTATCGTACGAGTATCCCGCCGGGCCTTCCCCCGTCCGGCTCCCCGGCCGTTCCCGAAACGGAGTCCGCGATGAGCGCCGCCCTCTTCGAGCCCTACACCCTCCGCTCGCTGACCGTCCCCAACCGCGTCTGGATGGCCCCGATGTGCCAGTACTCCGCGGAGGTCTTCGGGCCGAACGCCGGAGTCGCCACCGACTGGCACCTCGCCCACTACGGGTCCCGCGCGACCGGCGGCGCCGGCCTCATCCTGGTCGAGGCCACCGCCGTCTCCCCCGAGGGCCGGATCAGCCCCGCCGACCTGGGCCTGTGGAACGACACCCAGACCGAGGCGCTGCGCCGGATCGCCTCCTTCGTCAAGGCCCAGGGCTCCGTCCCCGGCATCCAGATCGCCCACGCCGGACGCAAGGCGTCCACCGAGCGCCCCTGGCTCGGCCGCGGCCCCGCCACCGCCGAGGAGGCGTGGCAGCCGGTCGCCCCGAGCCCGGCCGCCTTCGCCGACGGCTACCCCGTGCCCACCGAGCTGACCGAGGACGGGATCCAGGAGATCGTCGGGCAGTTCGCGGACGCGGCCCGCCGCGCCCTGGCCGCCGGCTTCGAGGTCGTCGAGGTGCACGGCGCCCACGGCTACCTCATCGGCGAGTTCCTCTCCCCGCACAGCAACCGCCGCACCGACGCCTACGGCGGCTCCTTCGAGAACCGGACCCGGCTCGCCCTGGAGGTCGTGGACGCGGTCCGCTCCGTCTGGCCCGAGGAACTGCCCGTCCTCTTCCGGATCTCCGCCACCGACTGGCTGGAGGACGCGGGCTGGACCGCGGACGAGACCGTCCGCTTCGCCGCCCTGCTGCGTGACCACGGCGTCGACCTGCTCGACGTCTCCAGCGGCGGCAACGGCGGCCCCGCGCGGATCCCCGTAGGCCCCGGCTACCAGGTGCCCTTCGCCGCCCGGGTCAGGGCCGAGACCGGGCTGCCGGTCGCCGCGGTCGGGCTCATCACCGAGCCCGCGCAGGCCGAGAAGATCGTCGCCAACGGCGAGGCCGACGCCGTCCTGCTCGGCCGCGAGCTGCTCCGCGACGCCTCCTGGCCCCGCCGCGCCGCCCGCGAACTGGACGCCGCCACCTTCGCGCCCCCGCAGTACGCCTGGGCGATCTGAGCCCACCCACCCGTGGACACCTCGCGGCCGGCCGGTCACGGGGTGTCTTCGGGCGCCCTTGTCGGTGGCCGGGTGCAGACTGGCCGGTATCCGCGACAACGGCGTCCTGGAGGTGGGCCCCATGCCCGACGTACTTCTCACCGTAGGCACCCGCAAGGGACTCTTCATCGGCCGCAGGCACGACGGGCGCTGGGAGTTCGACGATCCCCACTTCCCGGCCCAGGCCGTCTACTCGGTGGCCATCGACACGCGGCCCGGCACCCCGCGGCTGCTCGTCGGCGGCGACAGCTCCCACTGGGGCCCGTCCGTCTTCCACTCCGACGACCTGGGCCGGACCTGGACCGAACCCCCCGCGCCGGCCGTCAGGTTCCCCCAGGACACCGGCGCCTCCCTGGAGCGCGTCTGGCAGCTCCACCCGGCCCCCGCCCACTCCCCCGGCGTCGTCTACGCGGGCACCGAACCGGCCGCGCTCTTCCGCTCCGACGACGGCGGCGAGTCCTTCGCGCTGGTCCGGCCGCTGTGGGAGCACCCGACCCGCTCCCAGTGGGTGCCCGGCGGAGGCGGCGAGGCCGTGCACACCGTCGTCACCGACCGGCGCGACCCGGACGCCGTCACCGTGGCCGTCTCCACCGCCGGCGTCTTCCGCAGCCAGGACGGCGGCGCCTCCTGGGCCCCGTCCAACGACGGCGTCTCCGCCGTCTTCCTGCCCGATCCGCACCCCGAGTTCGGCCAGTGCGTGCACAAGATCGCGCAGGACGCCGGCGACCTGGACCGGCTCTACCTCCAGAACCACTGGGGCGTCTACCGCAGCGACGACGCCGGCGGCAGCTGGACCGACATCGGCGGGCCGCTCCCCTCCGACTTCGGCTTCGCCGTCGCCGCGCACCCGCACCGTCCCGGCACCGCCTACGTCTTCCCCATCACCGCCGACTCCGACCGGGTCCCGGCGGACCACCGCTGCCGGGTCTACCGCACGACCGACGCCGGCACGAGCTGGGAGCCGCTCGACAAGGGCCTCCCGCGGGGCGACCACTACGGCACGGTCCTCCGCGACGCGCTGTGCACGGACGACGCCGACCCGGCGGGCGTCTACTTCGGCAACCGCAACGGCGAGGTGTACGCGAGCGCCGACGACGGCGACTCCTGGCAGCTCCTCGCCGGCCACCTGCCGGACGTCCTGTGCGTCAGGGCGGCGGTGATCTGAACTCCCCGCCGCCCCCGGGGCGTCGGCGGCCCGCTCAGGGCAGCAGCCAGTCCACCGGCTCGGCGCCCTGGGCGACCAGCATCTCGTTGGCCCGGCTGAAGGGACGGGAGCCGAAGAAGCCCCGGTCCGCAGAGCGCGGCGACGGGTGCGCCGACTCGACGGCGGGCAGACTGCCCAGCAGCGGACGGGCGTTGCGGGCGTCCCGGCCCCAGAGGATGGACACCAGCGGCTTGCCGCGGGCGGCGAGGGCCCGTATGGCCTGCTCGGTGACCTCCTCCCAGCCCTTGTTCCGGTGGGCGCCCGCGTTGCGCGGGGAGGTGGTGAGCGTCCTGTTGAGCAGCAGGACGCCCTGCCGGGTCCACGGGGTGAGGTCGCCGTTGGAGGGGCGGGGATGGCCCAGGTCCTGGTGCATCTCCCAGAAGATGTTCAGAAGACTGGCGGGCAGCTGCCGCACCTCCGGCGCCACCGCGAAGCTCAGACCGATCGCCATCCCCGGCGTGGGATAGGGGTCCTGACCCACGATCAGGACCCGCACGTCGTCGAAGGGCTGCTGGAAGGCGCGCAGGACGTTCGGCCCCGACGGCAGATAGGTCCGGCCCGCGGCGATCTCCGCCCGCAGGAAGTCACCCATCTCGGACACCCGGCCCGCGACGGGCTCCAGGGCCTTCGCCCAGCCGGGCTCCACCAGTTCGTTCAACGGTCTCGCAGTCACAGTCCGTCACTCTAGCGGCCTACACCGACAACGCCCCTCCGCTCTAGACTGCGGGCCCCAGACCCCCACCCGGTGAGGACGATGGCGAGCGTGGAGTCCCAGAACACAGGCGTGGAAGCCCCGGGCGAGCGCGCCGCCGGCCCGGCGGACGGAGTGGTCGTCGGCATCGACTCGGGAGGCTCGGGACTGCGGATCGCCCTCGCCCGGGCCGCCGACGGCACGGTGCTCGACCGGGTGACCGCGCCCGGCCCCGTCCGGACCGGACCGGGCGGGATCTCCGCCGCGCACTTCCTGGAGTCGGTGCTGCCGGCCGTCGCCACGCTGCGGGCACGCGTCGCGGACGGACGCCCGGTGCGCGCCGCGGCCGTGGGCGCCGCCGGCATGGCCACGCTCGGCACGGAGCTGCGCGCGGTCCTCCCCGGGGCCTTCGCCGACGCCTGGGGGGTGCGCGGGACCGCGCTCGCCGCCGACGCCGTCACCGCCTACGCCGGGGCGCTCGGCGCCCGCCCCGGCGCGGTCGTCGCGGGCGGCACCGGCCTCATCGCCCTCGGCACCGACCTGGCCCGCTGGCGCCGCGCCGACGGCTGGGGCCACCTCCTCGGCGACTGCGGCAGCGGCGCCTGGATCGGCCGGGCCGGCCTGGAGGCCGCCCTGCGGGCGCACGACGGGCGGCGCGGCGGTTCGGCGGCGCTGCTCGCCCGGGCGGAGAAGCTCCACGGCCCGGCGGCGGGCCTGCCCGCCGCGCTCTACCCGCGCGCCGACCGGCCGGCCGTGCTCGCCGCCTTCGCGCCGGAGGTCGCGGCCTGCGCCGCGGACGACCCGGCCGCGGCCGGGATCCTGGAGCGGGCCGCGGAGCACATCGCCGACGCCGCCGAGGCGGCCTGCCCGCCGGGCCCGGAGTCCGTGGTCGCGCTGACCGGCGGCCTGTTCCGGCTCGGCGAACCGCTCCTCGTACCGCTGCGGGCGGCGCTCGCGGACCGGCTGCCCGGGGTCGGGCGGGTCGCTCCCGCGGGCGACCCCCTCGACGGGGCGGTGACGCTCGCCGCGGGGCTCGCAGGGGGCGGGATCCGGCTCCCGGAGGACCCCGCGCTGCTCCGGATCGCCTGACGGCGCCACCCCGGCCCGGAGGGCATCGCCGCTGGTCGAGGGCGTGCGGAGGCGTCGTACGGAGGTCCGGTCCACGATTCGGCACACCTCGGACCGGACATACAGGGGCAGAAGGCGCGGGGTCCTACCTCACCGAACGCTCCCGTCCGCAAAGCCAGTAGCATGCGGCGCCATGAGCTCCCCCACTGGGCCCGCCAACGGCCTGCCTGTACGAATGCCGCGCCCCCGCCCGTCCGGGCGGCACCGTCGCCCCGACCCGGCGGCGGCGCCCGAGGGCGCTCCCGCCCTGGTGCTCGCCGTCCCCGGCGCGCCCTCGGCCGCCATACGCTCACTCGCCGACGAGCTGGTGAGCATCGCCCGGTCCGAGCTGCCCGGCCTGGAGGCCGCGATCGGTTTCGTGGACGGCGACGGCGAGGAGTACCCGACGCTCGCCGGCGTGCTGACCGCCGCAGCGGAGCTGCGTGAGGAGCGGTACCGGATCGCCGTGGCGGCCGGCCGCGAGGTCGGTGCCCCGCAGGGCCCCGCCGCGATCGTCGTCCCGCTGCTCGCGGGCCCGGACAGCGCCGTGATGCGCCAGGTCCGCCAGGCCGTGATGGACAGCGGCAACACCGCCGAGCTGACCGACGTGCTCGGCCCGCACCCGCTGCTCGCCGAGGCGCTGCACGTGCGCCTGTCGGAGGCGGGTCTGGCCCGCGCCGACCGCGCCCGGCTCTTCACCGTCGCCACGGCCGCGGACGGCATCGTCCTGGCCACCGTGGGCGGCGAGGAGGCCGTGCAGGCCGCCGGCATCACGGGCATGCTGCTCGCGGCCCGGCTCGCCGTGCCGGTGATGGCCGCCGCGCTCGACCAGGAGGGCTCGATCGCCTCCGTGGCCGAGCAGCTGCGCGAGGCGGGCGCGGTGCAGCTGGCGCTCGCCCCGTACCTGATCGGCCCGGAGCTGGCCGAGGGCCTGCTCGACGAGGCGTCGAAGGAGGCCGGCTGCCCCGCGGCCGAGGCCCTGGGCGCCTACCCGGCCATCGGCAAGCTGGTGCTGTCGCAGTACGCGGCCGTGCTCGGCCTCCCGCAGCAGGGCGCGGCCCCCGCTCTCTGACGCGCCCGGATCCGCACAAGGGCCCGCACACCGGAAACCTCCGGCGCGGGCCCTTCCGCATGCCCGGCGGGGCGTCCCCGGGGCCGTGGCGAGGGAGGGTTCTCCGCATGCCCGCCGGGCCGCCCCCGGGGTCGTGCCGGGGGCGGCGGGGGCGGCCGGTCAGCCGAAGACGACGCAGGTGACCGCCGGGGCGTCGACGGAGCCGGCCCGGACCGGGGTGCCGGTCCCGGGGTCGACGTCGAACCAGGTCACGTCGCCGGAGCGCTCGTTCGCCGCGTACAGCCGCCGTCCGGACGGGTCGAGGGCGAGATCGCGCGGCCAGGCGCCGCCGCACGGGACGGTGGCGGAGCGGATCGCCTCGTCGCCCGCCGGGGAGAGGACCAGGACGGCGATCGTGTCGGTGCCGCGCACGGCCACCCACAGGAACCGCCCGTCGGGCGCCACGACGACGGCCGAGGGGTACGCCGGCCCGGCCGCGCCCGCGTCGACGAGCGGGATCTCCGCCAGCGGCGTCAGCTCGCCGCGCTCGGCGTCCCAGCGGCAGACGGTGACGGCGGGCTCCAGCTCGCCGACCACGTAGGCGTGGCCGCCCGCCGGGTGGAAGGCGAGGTGGCGGGGGCCGTAGCCGGGCCGCAGGGCGGTCTCCCGGTGCGGGCGGAGGGTGCCGGTGGCGGGGTCGAGGGCGCAGACGCGCACGGAGTCGGTGCCGAGGTCCACGCTGACCGTCCAGCGGCCGCTCGGGTCCGGCAGGACCTGGTGGGCGTGGGGGCCCGCCTGGCGGTCGGCGACCGGGCCGCCACCCTCGTGGTGGAGGACGGAGGCGGCGGCGCCGGGGAGGCCGTCCGGGCCGAGGGGCAGGACGGTGACGCTGCCGGAGGTGTAGTTGGCGGTCAGCAGATGGCCGCCGGCGACGGCCAGGTGGGTGGGGCCCGCGCCGTCGACGGGCACGGGCGCGCCGAGCGGGCGGGGCGCGGGTCCGCCGGGGGCGAGGGCGGCGACGGCGCCCGGCTCGGTCTCGGAGACGGCGTAGAGGACGCCGCCGGCGAGGGCGAGGTAGGAGGGGTCGGCGACGGCGTCGGTGGAGCCGGTGACGGTGAGCGCGCCGGTCCCCGGATCGACGTCGGCGGCGAGCACGCCGAGGCCGCCGGCCGAGGTGAAGGAGCCGAGGTAGGCCCGCGCCCGTCCCGCCCCCCGCTCAGGTGTCTCGTCGGTCCCGCCCACGGCGCCCTCCCTGCCCCTGGACCGGTCGCTGCGACCGGCCGTCTCGGGCCGACGGTAGCAGGCGGTCTAGACCAAGTCGGCCCCGTCGGTGGGCAGCGGCGTCAGGAACGGACGAGGAGGGAGCCCGGCGGGGTGCGGAGCGGCTCGTCGAGGGCGGCGAGCAGCCGCTCCAGGCCGCTGACGTGGCCGAGGGCGGCGGGGGCCGGGTGGTGGGCGGTCTCGGGCCCGTCGGCCTGCCGGACCGGGGCGCGCTCCGGGGCTCCGGGGGAGGTGAGCCGCTCGACAGCGGTCTCGACCCGCCAGCAGGCGGCGGCGAGCCGGGCGTCGTGGCTGGCGTCCGGGTCGGCGGCGACGGCCGCGAGACCGCGCACCTCGGCGGCGCACTCGTCGAGCAGGGCGAGGACCTGGCGCGCGCGGCCCTTGCGCTCGCGGAACGGGCTGAGCGGGTGGACGAGCGGGGCCACGGAGAGCCGTACCCGGCCCAGGAGCAGGTCGAGCTCGGCGACGTGCGGGCTCGGGTCGGCCTGGTCGTCGCCGGAGAGCCGGCGCTCGGAAGCGGCCGTGGCGGCGTGGACGGCCCGCAGCGCGCGCTGGATCCACGCGTCGTTGATGGCGTGGGTGGTGACCGGGAGGATCAGCAGGACCGCCAGGGCGGCGCAGACCGCGCCGACGACGGTCTCCTCCAGGCGCAGCACCAGCAGCGCCGGGTCGAGGACGCCGAGGAGCCCGTAGAGCAGCCCGGCCATCACGGTCACCGCGAGCATCATCCAGCTGTAGGAGAGCGGCGCGGTGTAGAAGATCCCGAAGACGCAGACGGCCACCAGGAGGGCGGTGGGCAGCGGGGCGCCGTGCAGCGGGAGGGCGACGACCATGCCGACGGCGATGCCGAGCAGGGTGCCGAGGAAGCGGCGGAAGCCGCGCACCAGGGTCTCGCCGCGGGAGACGGTGTTCACGAAGATCCACCAGGTGGTACCGACGGCCCAGTACCAGCGGTCCTCGGAGAGCACCTGGCCTACGCCGAGGGCCACCGCGCAGGCCACGGTGGCCTGGACGGCCTGCCGGGTGGTGATCCGGGCGAGGCCCGTGCCGGGCAGCGGGGCGGGGGCGGCGGGCGGCGGGGTGCGCCGCTCGATCGGCCAGAGCGCGAAGCGCACGGCGCCGGCCGCCGCGAGCGCGATGCCCACGGCCGCGTACAGCTCGGGGAGCTGGCCGGGCACGGCGTGCAGGAACTGGGTGCTGAAGAAGTTCATGAAGGCGAAGATGCCGAGCGCGTGGCCGCGCGGGCCCCAGCGCCGGGCGTAGACGCCGCAGAGCACGACGAGCAGGAAGGCCGTGTCCCTCAGGAGCGTGTGGTCGTGCAGCAGGGTGGCCAGCGCGAGGACCGGGAAGCCGGCGAGCGGCAGCAGGAGGGTGGTGACGGCCTGGCCGCGGACGGTGGCGTCGGTGACGGTGAACAGGGCGAGCAGCGCCGCCAGTCCTCCGGTGATCGACGCGGTCAGCGAGAAGCCGGCCAGCTCGGCGAGGGCCACCGCGAGCGCGATGCCGAGCACCGCGCGCACGCCGGTCCTGAGCCGGAGGAGCCCCGGGTCCGGAGCCACGAACATCCTCTTCACGACGGTCGGCCGCCCCCTCGTCTTGCCGTTCGCCCGCCGTACGCCCTGCCCCGGGGGTGGTGGGGCGCGCACGACACGACGAAGGCGCCGCCGTCCGGGGCGGCCTCGTCGCCGTCCCGGCGCGCGGCGCCGAAAGTACCTGGTGGACACAAGAGAAACACCGACCGGGCGCTTGGCTCAAATCGTCCTCGAAAGGCTGGGCCATTGGCCCGGTCTTCGCGTGTCGCACTGGCCCAGGTGCGGGCCAACGGACCAGCTTAGCCCAGGGCGGCCGGGGCCGCGGGGGTGTGGCGCAGCAGGGCGGCGAGCGCGGTGTGGCCGCGCCGCTCGGCATGCTCCAGGGCGGTGGTCCCGTACGCGTCGGCCAGCCCGGGATCGGCGCCGGCGGCGAGCAGCAGCGCGACGACCTTCTGGTGCGCCGGGCCGCCGTCGCCGAGGATGACCGCCTCCAGGAGCGCGGTCCAGCCCAGGTCGTTGACGTGGTCGACCTCGATCGGGGTGTCGCGCAGGACGGCCCGGACGTACGGCACGTGGCCGCGTTCGGCGGCGCGGATGAGACCGGTGCCGCCGAAGCGGTCGGTCAGCCGGACGTCGGGGGCGGGGTCGGCGGTGAGCAGCACGCGCAGCATGGCGACGCTGCCGGTGGCGCCGGTGGCCAGCCAGGGGCTGTCGTGCCGGGCGTCCAGGGCGTTGACGTCGGCGCCGGCGGCGACGAGCGCGCGGGCGGCCCCGACGTGGTCGCCGAGCACGGCGAGGAGCAGCGGGGAGCGCAGTTCCCCGTCGCGGGTCCCGGTCCGGGCGCCGTCGGCGAGCGCGGCGCGGACGCCGTCGGCGTCGCCCCGGCGGGCGGCGGCGAGGAGCCGGTGGTGGGGTGGGGCGGTCACGTCGGTCTCCTCGGGGTCGGCGGCGGACGGGGGTGTGGGGCGCGGATCGTCCGGTGCCCTGCCGGGGCCGCGCACCGGAGGGTGCGTACGGCCCCGGGGGCACGGGGCCGGCGGTGTCCGGCCGGGCGTGACCGGACACCGCCGGGGCTGGGGGCGCGAGGCCGTGCCCTTCGGGTCGGGCCGGGAGCCCGGCACATCCGGAAGGGACGGTCCGGCCCTTCGCGGTTACTTGGCGAGGGCGTCGACGCCGGCCTGGGCGAACTTCTGGTCGAGGTCGCCGGAGGGGGCGCCGGCCACGCCGATGCCGGCGATGGGGGCGTTCTTGGAGGTGACGGGGGCGCCGCCGCCGAGGAAGAGGGTGCCGGGGATGTCCTTGAGGTTGGGAGCCTGCTCCAGGCGCTTGACCAGCTCGGTGGTCGGGGCGTTCCAGGAGACGGCGGTGTACGCCTTCTTCTCGGCGGACTCGTAGGACTGCGGGCCGGCGCCGTCGCCGCGCAGGGTGACGAGGGTGTTGCCGTTGCGGTCGACGACGGCCACGGAGACGCGCTGGTTCTCCTTCTCGGCGGCGTCGAGGGCGGCCTGGGCGGCCTTGGTGGCGGCGTCGATCGTCAGGTGGGTGCTGGTGGTGGTGTTCTTGTTCTTCGCGTCGGCCTTGGCGACGGCGGCGGGAGCGGCGGCCGGGGTGGCGGCGTTCGCGGAGACCGCGCCGAAGGCGCCGGCGCCCAGGGCGACCAGGGCCGCACCACCGGTCAGGACACGGGCACGCTTCGAGATCTGCTTCATGGTCGGTCACTCCAAGGACGCGTACGGAAGAGGACGGGGCCGGAAGGGAACCGGCCCGGACGACCGGGAGGCCGTCACGCCGTCCCGCTCTGCACTCCATCCTGGGCGCGGTGCCGGGGCCGCACGGTCGGCCCGGCGGATGGTCGTCCGGCCCCGCCCGGCGGACCGGGGGGTCATCCGATCGGACGACCCGGAGCGGCCGGGGAAGGGGTACGCGCGCGGGCGGCCCGGCCGGCGGTACGCGCGCGTGGAGGGCGCGTGCCCGCCGCCGGGGAGGCGCCGCCGGCTGGGTACAGTCGGGACCATTCCGGCGGATCGCCCCGCCGGGCGGACCATCACGCCGGGGACCCGACCCGGCGGGCACGGGGAGGCCGGCACGTCATGGCGGTGGACGAACTCGACACCCGCATCCTGCGGCTCCTGATCGAGCAGCCGCGCACGAGCGTGCGGGAGTACGCGCGCGTCCTGGGCGTCGCCCGGGGCACCGTGCAGGCCCGCATCGACCGGCTCGAACGCGACGGGGTGATCACGGCCACCGGCCCGGTCCTCTCCCCCGCCGCGCTCGGGCATCCGGTGCTGGCCTTCGTGCACGTGGAGGTCACACAGGGGCATCTGGACGAGGTCGGCGACGCGCTCGCCTCCGTGCCGGAGATCGTCGAGGCGTTCTCCATCACCGGCGGGGGCGATCTGCTCACCCGGGTGGTGGCGCGGGACGCGGGCCATCTGGAGGACGTCATCCAGCGGCTCATCCAGCTGCCGGGCGTGGTCCGCACCCGCACGGAGATCGCGCTGCGCGAAAGGGTCGCCCACCGGATGCTGCCGCTGGTGGAGTCGATGGGCCGCGGCGGCACCGAGCGGCGGGCCGGGGGCCGGTGACGCGCGGGCGGCCGCGGTCGGGTGCGGGCGGCCGCGGTCGGGTGCGGGCGGTCGCGTGCGAGGACAGCCGGCCGGTAACTCGCGTGCGGGGTACGGGCGTCCGGTAACTCGCGTGCGGGGTACGGGCGTCCGGTAACTCGCGTGCGGGCGCGGGCGGCCGCGTGGCAGGGTACGGGCGTCCTGTCCCCGCGCACCGGAGCCGTCCCATGGCGATACCCGCCCGACTCGTCCCTCTGCTCGCCCAGTTCGACTTCGCCCGCACCCGGCTGACGGACCGACTGTCCGGGCCGGTGGTGGACAGCGGCAACGGCACGGACGTGCCGGTGGGCCCGATGACCGACGCCGAGTACCTGTGGGAGCCGGCTCCCGGCTGCTGGTCGGTGCGGCGGACGGCCGACGGCCCCGGTCCGGCCGCCGGGCTGCTGACCGGCGCCGGGGAGTGGGGACGGGAGAGTGCCCCGTACCCGCATCCCGTGCCTCCGCCGTTCACCACCCTCGCCTGGCGGCTCGCCCATCTGAGCGAGCTGCTGGCGCTCCGCGCCGACCACACGAACGGCACCCGTTCGCTGACCCGTGACGACTACCGGGCGGCCGGTGACGCCGCCGCGGCGATCGCCGGCTTCGACGCGGCGGCCGGGGCGTGGCGCGCGGCGCTGCTGTCCGTCGGCGACGAGGAGCTGGACACGGTCGGGCACTGCACCTACCCGCACGGCAGCGACGCCGAGGAGCCGTTCCTGGAGATCGTCTGGTGGGTCAACCAGGAACTCCTGCACCACGGCGCCGAGATCGCCCTCCTGCGCGACCTGTACCGGATCCGGAACGCCTGAACGGCCGGACGGACGACGCCCCGCGCCCCCGGCGCCTCGTCGGAGCGGGGCCGGGGGTCAGCCGGCCGTCGTGCGCGCGAGGACGAGGGCCACGTCGTCCTGGGCCGGGTCCACGAGGAGCCGGCCCAGGACCGCGTCGCAGACCTCGTCCAGCGGGCCGTCGGCGCGGCCGAGGGCGAGGCCGAGCTGGCGCATCCCCACGTCGAGGTCGCGGTCCCGGGCCTCGATCAGTCCGTCCGTGTAGAGCACGAGCAGACCGCCGGGCGGCAGCGGGAGCTCCTCGGTGCCGAAGTCGTGCGCGCCGGTGCCGAGCGGGGTGCCGGGCGGTCCCTGGAGGAAGGAGACCGCGCCGTCGGGGGTGACGACGGCCGGCGGCAGGTGGCCGGCGCGGGCGATCGTCCAGGTGCCGGTGGCCGGGGAGTGCACGGCGTACAGGCAGGTGGCCATCGTGTCCTCGCCGAGGTCGGCGACGACGGCGTCGAGCGAGCGCAGCATCTCGGTGGGCGGGATGTCGTGGCGGGCCAGGGTCCTCACGGCGGTGCGGAGTTGCCCCATGACGGCGGCCGCGTGGATGCCGTGGCCCATCACGTCGCCGATGACCAGCCCGGTGCGGCCGTCGGGCAGTTCGATCACGTCGAACCAGTCGCCGCCGACGTCGTGGGCGCTCGCGGGAAGGTAGCGGCCGGTGAGTTCGAGGCCGGTGACGGCGGGCAGGGCGCTGTTGGTGAGGCTGCGCTGGAGGGCGAGGGCGGCGGCCCTCTGGGTGGTGTAGAGCCGGGCGTTGTCGATGTTGAGCGCGGCCCGGGCGACGACCTCGTCGATGAGCACCGCGTCCTGGTCGTCGAAGGGCTCGCGGCTCCTCAGACGGGTGACGGTGACGGCGCCGAGGACCTGGCCGCGGGCGACGAGCGGGACGGTACGGGCGGAGCCGAAGCGGGTCGACAGGTAGTCCCGCAGCGTCTCGGCGGCCTTCCCCGGGAAGAGGACCGGGATGTCGGCGTCGGTGAGGGAGGTGGGCCGGCCGTCGAGGACGAGCCGCTCGTACGCGGAACCCTCGGGCAGCTGGAAGGTCTGGCCGGGCCCGAGGAGCGGGCTCGGCGGCACGGGCTCGGGGAAGACGGCGGCGATGCGGCGCAGCACCCCCCGGGAGGAGGCGGCCGGGTCGTCGGGCTCCAGGACGGACTCCAGCATCTGCACGTCGGCGGAGTCGCAGAGCTGCGGCACGAGGAAGCGGACGACCTCCTCCGCGGTCTGCCGCAGGTCGAGGGTGGTGCCGATGCGCGCGCCCGCCTCGGAGAGCAGCGCGAAGCGGTGCCTGGCCCGTTCGACCTCGATGTGCGCCTCCTGGCTCTCCGTGATGTCGACGAGGGAGGCGATGATGCCGAGCGGGCGCCCGGACCGGCCGGGGTCGGCGGGGCCGTCGGCGCGGCCGGAGGCGGTGCCGGGCGCGGCGGGGCCGCCCGGGCCGGAGCGGGTGCCGCGGTCGACGAGGGGCGCGTAGGAGCAGGACCAGATGTGGTCGCGGCCGGGGTCGGCGGGGGTGCGGCCGACGCGCCGGGCGTCGATGACGGGTGTGCGGGAGTCCAGGACCTGCCGCATCAGGGACTCCAGCGCGGTGGCGTTGACGCCGGGCACCACCTCGGTGAGACGGCGGCCGACGTGTTCGGCGGCGGCGACGCCGTTCATCCGGGCGAGGGCGTCGTTGACCCGCAGGAAGCGCAGGTCGGGGCCGAGCAGGGCGAGCCCTATGGGCGACTGGGTGAAGAGGCTCTCCATCGCGGCGAGGTTCTCGCGCATCCGCAGGACCTCGGAGGTCTCCACGGCGATGAGCATCGCCCCGGGCCGGCCGGCCGGATCGGCGGCGGGCACGATCCACATCTCCATGGGGACCATGTGGCCGTCGCGGTGGCGGACCGGCAGGGTGCCGACCATGGTCTCGCCGGCCTGGACGCGGCGGGTGAGCCGGTCGGCGAGCTCCCGGTTGGCGTCGGGCACGAGGAGGGGGGTGGCGGGGAGGCCGAGGACGTGCTCGGGGCGGTGGCCGAGGAGGTCCTGGGCGGCGAGCGACCACTCGACGATGCGCCCCTCGGCGTCCTCGCGCCACAGGGCGATCGGCAGCAGTTCCCGGAGCACGCCCGCGTCCCCGACGGCCGCTCGCGGCGGCTGCGGAACCCTGCTCGGCAACGACTGATGAGCGTCCACGCATCGACCTACGCATTGGCCTGGCCCCGGGGGGCAATCCCTACCGAATCACCCTAGCCGAGGTGGCGTCGGGGGGCTTGCGCGGCGCATCCGTTCGGCTGCGCACCGCAGGCCCCGCCCCGCCCCGGCCCGGAACCGGGGGCCCGGTGCGGGCGGCCGCACCGGGGGCGGACGCGGGGGCGGGGCCGGCGGGACGGGTCAGAAGGCGAAGACGGCGCCGGTGCGGGCGTTCAGCTCGCAGGTGTTGCCGTACTGGCGGGTGAAGGAGACCGGCCGGCCCTGCCAGACGCCTTCGGCGCGGACCTCGACGGGGTCGTAGAGGAGGACGCACGCGGTGTCGGAGTCGCGCTCGACGCGCCCCTGGGTGGCGTCCAGGTCGGCGCAGGCGGCCTCGGCGCGGGGGTGGTCGCCGCCGGCCGGGTCGCAGGTCAGGGTGACGGTGCGCCCGGCGGGCGCGGACGTCGTCGTGGCCTCCGGCGAGGGCGCCGTGGTGGCGGGGGCGGGACCGGAGACGGTGAGCCGGACGGTGGTGGGGGCGGGGACGGCCGCGCCGCCGGGGACGCCGGGGCCGTCCGGCGGGGTGGCCCCGGCCGTGGGGGCGGCGAGGAACAGGGCGGCCAGCAGGGCGGCCGGGAAGTACGTGTTCATGCCCGGCCAACGAGCCGCGGGGACCGGCGGTCACCGCCGGGGCGCCGGGCCTCGGGGACCCGCGGGCACCGGCAGGGGTCGAGCCATGGGGACCGGCGGGGCCGCGGCGCGGGCGGGGCGGTGGCGAGAACTCGCCATGCGGGCACCCGCGGCGTGGTGCGGGTGCCCGCACGGGATCGCGTGCGAGGGCCGTCGCCGCACCGGACTCCGGGTCGTCCGGGGCGGAGCGCCGCCCCCCGTGGCCGCTCGACGAGGAACCGGGCCGCGGGCACGCCCCCCTGGCCCGCCGCAGGACGCCGCTCGTCCTCCCGTCGGCTGTCGGTGCCGCCGCTTCCGCGACGGCCCCGCCCCGGCTCGTGGCGCACGCCCGGGACGCGCGGGCCGCGCGACGGGGACCGGCGCGGGGAACGATCTCCACCCGCGCCTCGTTATACCCCCCACGGGTATAACGAGGAGGATCGTATGACCACGACCAGCGCCACCGCCCGCCGCCTGCCGGCGCTCACCCCCGACCAGGCCCAGGGCCGGGCCCGCGACCTGCTGGCGGACATCGTCGAACGGCACGGTTCGGCGGGCGAGATGGTGTCCACGATGGCCAACTCGCCCGCCGTGATCGAGGGTTATCTGAGCCTCTCGCGCGCGATGAAGCGGGTGAAGATCCCGCGCGCCCTGAGCGAGAAGCTGTCGCTCGCCGTCCAGGAGTGGATCGGCTGCGGCACCTGCCGCGAGGCGCACGAGTCCGCGGGCCGGGCCGCCGGGCTGAACGATTCGGACATCGCGCTGGCCCGCCAGGGCACGTCCACCGATCCGCGCGAGGCGGCCCTCATCGCACTCGCCCTGAAGGTCCTCGCCGAGCCGAGCGGACTCGGCGACGCGGACGTCGCCGAGGTCAGGGCCCACGGGTGGAGCGACCGGATCATCGCCGAAGTGGTCGGGGTCGTCAGCCTCAACCTGCTCACGGGCGCCTTCAACCTCCTCGCCGGCATCCAGCCGGACGCCGGGGAGGAGGCCGGAGGGGAGGCCGGCCCGGACTCTCCTGGCGAGGTCCGGGTCCTGTCCGGACAGTAGCGCCGGCCGGCCGGAGGGCCGGGCGGGACTCCGGGCGGCCAGGGCCTACGGGACGGCCGGGACGGGGGCCGCCGCTCCGGCGGCCGGGGCGGACCCCGCGGGCAGGTCCTGGGGGGCGGCCGGGGCGGGGAGTTCCTTCTCCATCAGCGTGAAGGACTTCGGCGGTCCGCCCGGCTGGGGCTTGCCGTCCTTCCGGCCGACGGCGCGGTAGCCGGCCCGCTCGTAGTAGGCGGTGAGCTTCGCGTTGGCGGTGAGGCAGTCGAGCCGCAGGCGGGTGCGGCCGGCCTCGGTGACGCGGCGCTCCGCGGCGGCCAGCAGCAGCCGTCCGGTGCCGGGTGCCGCGCCGCGGTCCACCATGAGCCGGTGGACGTAGCCGGCGACCGGCGGCTGCGGGCCCCAGGCCGCCTCGTCGTCCCACCACAGCTCCCAGGCCCCGACGACGCGCCCCGCGCTCTCCGCGAGCCAGACCTCTCCGTGCGCCATGATCCGGCGGAAGTGGTCCTCGCCCAGTTCGCCGGGGCTCCACTGGCCGGTGATGCCCCGGGCCAGCATCCAGCGCGCGGCGTCGTCGCGGAGGCGGACGAGGGTGGCGAGGTCGGCCTCGCCGGCCGGGCGGTGGCGCGGTGCGGTCATGCGGCCGATCCTCGCACGGCGTCCGCCGGAGCGGACGGGGCGGTGAAGGCGAGGGCGGAGGCCGGGACGGCGACCTCCGCGTCGGAGCCGAGGGCGTAGGCGGCGACCCGGGAGACCACGGCCGCCGGGACGGCGTCGGCGACGCCGGGGACGGCCGGGCAGTCCTGGGTGGCGTGGGCGTCGTACGGGACCACGACCCGGTAGCCGCGGTCCAGTGCCGTACGGGCGGTGGCCTGGACGCACATCTCCGACATCACCCCGCAGACGGCGACGGCCCGGGTGCCGTGCCCGGTCAGCAGACCGCCGAGGCCCGTCTCCCGGAAGCCGTCGTCGTACGGCTTGCGGACGACGGACTCGGTGGGGCCGGGGAGGACCGGGTGGTGCAACTCCCACCCGGGGGTGTGGGGTTCGTCCTCCGCGCCGGGCGGCCCGTCGTTCTGGAGGTGGACGACGAGCGCGCCGGCGGCGCGGGCGCGGGCGAGCAGCGCGGCGGTGCGGTCGACGAGCCGGGCGGCGTCGGGCACGGCACCGTCGCCGGTGACGAAGGCCGACTGGACGTCGACGACGATGAGCGTGTCGACGGGCGGAAGGGTCTGCGCGGTCATCCGCTCATCATCACGCTTCCGCCCGGCTCCCTCCACGGGGTTTCGCCCGGCCCTCCCGGACACCCGCCCCGCACCGTCGAGCCCGCCCCGCCGCCGCACCGTCGAGCCCGGTCCGCCGCCCCGTTCGACGTACCGTCAGGCCCGGGACGCCCGCCGGAGCAGCAGCTGTCCGGTCACCCCGGTGACCAGCAGCCCGGCGAGCAGGGCGAGGAGCGAGACGGCGCCGCCCGACGCCCAGTCCACGGCCGGGGCGCGTGCGGCGAGCACGAGGCCGCAGGCGGCCGCGACGAGCGGCACGGCCCGGACGGCGGGGCGGCTGCGCGCCAGGTCGTCCTCGGCGAGCGAAATGAGGACGCCGACGCCGAGCGAGAGGGCCCACACGCCGAGGGCCTGGGCGTCGGCGCGGTTCACCGTCCACGGCATGAAGGCGCTCCAGAAGCCGGGGAGGAAGAGGAGGCCCGCTCCGATGCCGAGCCAGCCCGAACCGAGGACCGCGAGCGGCGGCTTGGACCAGCCGGGCACCGGGGCGACCGGGGTCCGGGGAGGCCCACCGGCCGGCTTGCGGTACTGGGCGGCGAGGCAGCCGACGGAGGCGAGTGCGAGGACGGCCACCACGGGGATCCAGCCGAGGCTGAAGAGGACGAGGAAGAGGGGGCCGCCGGCGGCGACGCGGAGCGAGCCGGCGTTGAGCAGGGTGACGGCGAGCAGCCCGGCCATGACGACGACGAGCGGCAGGTAGAGGCTCCGCACCTCCTCCCAGGTGTCGGCACGGCTCAGGGTGAGGAGGCCGGGCGCGACGCCCACCATGGCGGCGCCGATGAGCGCCGGGCTGAGCGGTTCCGGCGAGGCCCAGGCCCCGGCCGCGTGGCCGAAGGCGCCCGCGAGGGCGAGGAGGGAGCCGACGCCGAGGCTGACGACGGCGACGACCGTGCTCAGGACGGCCACGGCGGCGGAGAGTTCACGCCCGGGCACGGCCGGGACGACGGGCACGACGGGCGCTGCGGGCGCGGCGGGCGCTGCGGCGGACCGGGCCGAGGACGGGTCGGCCGGATGTGCGGCGGGGGTGCTCATCGGGCCTCCTCCCCGGCCGGGGCGGCGATCGGTTCGGGTGCGGGTGCGGGTGCGGCGGGCGGTGGCACCGGGGTCCGCCCGCGGCGCAGGAGTTCGCGGCCGGCGAGGACGCGGAGGCTGACGACGGTGACGGCGGTGTAGGCGAGCATGCCGCAGCCGATGCCGGCGGCGGCCACGAGGGCGGTCCCCCGGTCCAGGTCCATGGCCCGCTCCAGGACGGGCAGCATCACCGCCGAGAAGGCCGGGGCGAGGAGCAGGGCGGCGAGGTGGAGGCGCCACTCCTCGCGGGCCCAGCCGTTGCCCGCGCGGCGCGCGCCGGCGGCACGGGCGGCGAGGACGGCGTACGTGACGGCGTACGGCACCAGATAGGCGAGGAGCAGCCGGCGGCCCTCGGCGCCCTCGCCGAGGAAGGCGGGGACGAGCGCGGCGAGTCCGGCGGCGCCGGCGAGGTGGGCGAGGACCAGGACCGGTCCGGGCGCCCAGGTGCCGGTCAGGCCGGGGACGGCGGTGCGCCGGTCGAGGGCGCGGGTGGCGAGCAGCGCGCCGAAGGAGACCAGCGCGCCCAGGTGCATGATCGCGACCCGGTTGATCTCCTGGATCGTCAGGCCCGGGTAGAGCGTGGGCAGGAAGCCCCATTCGAGGCGGAGCAGCGGGGCGGTCATCAGGAAGCCGTAGCAGAGCAGCAGCCAGCGCTGGTGGAGGTCGGGGTGGCCGGTGAGGGCGGTGAGGATGCCGAAGGTGACGCTGCCGACCGTGCCGACCAGGATGACCGCGAGGACGATCCAGAAGGCGGCGCCGCTGAACGCCCGCTCCGGGGGCGTGCGGACCAGGTAGAGCGCCGCGCCGGCCATCGACACGTACACGATCGCGGCGAAGGCGAAGCCGAGGGCCCGGTGGAGGCGGATGCGGCGGCGGACGGCGGTGAGCAGCTGGACGGGGCCGAGGAGCATGAGCAGGCCGCCGAGGACGGAGTGGACGATCAGCGGCACGAGGCTGCGCTCGTACGGCTCCGTCCGGTCGCGGACGGCGTCGGCGACGAACTCGGGCGAGACGGTGCGGCCGAGGAGCCATTCGCCGAGGGCGGGCGCTCCGGGGCGGGCGTAGGGCCAGAGCTCGGTGAAGGCGATCGGTGCGTACGCGAGGCAGACCGCCGTCAGCGCGACGATGGCCACCCTTCCGCGTCTGGTGCTGGTCGGACGCCTCATGGCGACCCCCCCTCTGCAATAGTCCACTCTGGACTATGGAGGAAGGTAGGGCCGGTTCCGGCCGGGGTCAACCGGTCGGTAACAAAGTGGTGTTACCGGGGGTCAGTGCTGATCGGTGGCGTCGCCTTCGGCGCCCTCCGGCTCGCGGCTCCCGACCCACTGCCAGAAGTCGACCATCATCCGCTCGTACCGGATGCCGAACTCCAGCGCCTCCCGCTGGCCGCGGGTCAGCAGCTCGCCCACCTCCCCGGCCAGCCCCTCGTACTCCTCCAGGGTGCGCCGGTGCTCCTCGGACTGGACGGGGGCGTGGACGCGGGGGCTCGCCCCGAACCAGAGCTTCAGGATGCCCCGTTCGCGGGCCTCGACCGGGACGAAGGAGGGGTCGGCGAGCCAGCCCCTGAGGGCCGCCGTGCCCTCTTCGGTGAGCCGCATCAGCCGCCGGTTGCGGCCGCCCTCCTGGCGCGCCTCCGACAGCAGTCCGGCCTGCAGGAGCCGGTCGCACTGGGCGTAGACCTGCGCGTGCGGCACGGACCAGAAGGGGGCGACGGTCCGCGCCGCCTCGACCTTGACGTCGTACGGGCTGGCCTCGCCCAGCTTGTCGATGATGCCGAGGACGAGGAAGGAGGGTGTGGTCAACCGGACTTCAGACATACGGCCGACCGTATCGCGGGCCCTCAGACGGGGTGCTCGGCCCGCGCGCGGGGTCCGGAGAGCAGCGGCGGGGCGGGCAGCGGCCGCAGGGCGGGCTCGGGGCGGAGCAGGTCGTCCAGGCCGGTGAGACGGACCAGGCGGAGGATCCACGGCTGGTCGCAGACGAGCTGCCAGTGCGCCCCGCGCGCGCGGGTGCTCCGGGCGCAGTGGGCGAGCAGACCGAGGCCGGTGGCGTCGCAGAAGCCGAGCGGACGGACGTCGACGGCGAGGGCGTCGGCCTCGCGGACGAGGGCGTCGAGTTCGGGTCGCAGGTGGCGGACGAGGACGAGGTCCAGTTCGCCGCTGAGGACGGCGACGGTCAGGGCGCCGGCCGAGCGGACGGCGAGGTGGGGGTCGTGACGGGGGATCAGCTGCATCGGACGCTCCACTGGGTGGGTCCAAGTGTCACGTCGAGCGTGGCCGCACATCCGGCGGGAGGGACGTTTCGCCTCGGCCTCAGTCACCTGATTCGGTGAATGCGCGGCCAAAGGTTTGCCGGACATTCCTGCGAGGGGGGCAGGGGCGCGGTTCCCGGGGACGGCCCGCCCCCTCGCCCCGGGGGCGGGCCGTCCCGCGTGGTCAGTCCGCGGCCGGGGCCCCGAACCAGCGCTCCAGGCGCTCCCGCAGCTCCGCCGGGTCGTCGCCGACCCAGACGACGTGGCCGTCCGGCCGCAGCAGCGCCGCCGGCACGTCCGGCGCGTCGCCGGCCCCGGTGACCCGCTCCACCCGGTCCTCCCAGCCCTCCGCCGAGAGCGCGCCGGTGCGGTCCAGGAGGAGTCCGCGCCCGCCGCGCGCCGCCTCGAAGAGGCGCCCCTCCTTCAGCGGCACGTCCCGCAGCCGCCGGCCGACCAGCGGGTGCTCGCCCTCCTCGGCGTAGCCGTAGCGGATGTCGATCGCGGTGAGCTTCCCGATCAGGTGCCGGTTGACCTCGTCGAAGTCCATCAGCTCCGCGAGCAGCCGGCGCACCGCCCGCGCCCCCGGCTCCTCGGACATCAGCTCCATCTGGGCGCGGGTGTTGTCGAGCACGTCGGCGGCGACCGGGTGGCGCTCGGAGTGGTACGTGTCGAGCAAGCCCTCCGGGGCCCATCCCGACACCTCGGCGGCGAGCTTCCAGCCGAGGTTGAAGGCGTCCTGCACACCGAGGTTGAGGCCCTGGCCGCCGGTCGGCGGGTGGATGTGGGCGGCGTCCCCGGCGAGCAGCACCCGGCCCTCGCGGTACCGCTCGGCCTGCCGGGTGCCGTCGCCGAAGCGGGACAGCCAGCGCGGCTCGTGGACCCCGAAGTCGGTTCCCCCGACGGCGGTCAGACGCTCCCTCAGCTCGTCGAACGTCGGCGCCGAGCGGTCGCCGGAGAGTCCGGCGGCGGGCACGACCACCCGGAAGAGCCCGTCCCCGAGCGGCATCACGCCGTACCGCGTCTGCGTTTTGCGGACCTCGGCCACCACGGGGACGACCTCCTCCCACGGGACCCCGATCCGCACCTCGGCGATCAGCGTCTCGTGCCGCGCGGGCAGCCCGGGGAAGCCGATCCCGGTGAGGGCGCGGACGGTGCTGCGGCCTCCGTCGCAGCCGACCAGCCAGCGGGCGCGCAGCCGGGCGCCGTCGGCGAGCTCCGCCGTCACGCCCTCCGCGTCCTGGTCGAGGCCGACCAGTTCCCGCCCGCGCCGGAGCTCCACGCCCAGCTCGCGGGCGTGCTCGTCGAGCAGCTCCTCGGTGACGTTCTGCGGGATGCCGAGGACGTAGGAGTGGGCGGTGTCCAGGCCCTCGGGCCAGCTGGTGCCGAGCCCGGCGAAGAAGCCGCCGACCCGGTACTGCCGGCCCCGGGCGAGGAAGCGGTCGAGGAGGCCGCGCTGGTCCATCACCTCGATGCTGCGGACGTGCAGCCCGAGCGCGCGGCTGTGCCCGCTGGGCTCCGCCGCCTTCTCCAGGACGATCGGCCGCAGGCCCCACAGGCGCAGCTCCGACGCGAGCACGAGCCCGGTCGGCCCGCCGCCGACCACGAGGACATCGGCATCGAACATGAACGTTCCCCCATCTGTCTGTGCTGTTCAGCCGCCGATTCTGCGGCACGGCCGGGGCCTTGCCGCAAGGCCCCCCGTGCGCTATACGTTGAAGAGGGCGAGGGACCGGTGGTTCCGCGCCCTTCGTCGTGTCCGGGTCCGGCGGCCTCGGCGGCGGGGTCAGCTCAGGTCGAGCCGCATGAGGATCCGGGGGTGTCCGGAGAGCACCGAGGTGGTGTCGGCGGCCTTCACGAAGCCGGCGCGTTCGAAGTTCTTCCGCAGCCCGGGATAGGCCATCGTCAGGTCCACGCGCGCCTCGCCGTTGTCCAGCGGGTACGCCTCGACCGCCGGCGCCCCGTGCGCGCGGGCGAACTCGACCGCGCCCGCGATCAGGGCGTGGCTGACGCCCTTCTTGCGGTGGCCCGGACGGACCCGGACGCACCAGAGCGACCAGACCGGCAGGTCGTCGACGTGCGGGATCTTCCGGTTGCGGGCGAAGGTGGTCTCGGAGCGGGGCGCCACGGCGGCCCAGCCGGCCGGTTCGCCGTCGTCGTAGGCGAGGACGCCCGGCGGGGGCTCCTGGGCGCACAGGCCGGCGACGTACTCGCCCCTGGCCGGCTCGCGCAGCTCGTTGTTGAGCTTGGACGGGATCCGGTAGCTCAGGCAGAAACACACGTTGGCCGTGGGCGACTTGGGGCCGATCACGGCACGGACGTCCTCGTAGACGGAGGCCGGGCGCACTTCGATGGTCATGCCTCCAGCCTGGCACGGGCGGCGCGGCCCGGCAGGCCGTACGGCGCCCTGCCGGGGACCGGCCCGGGACCGGCTCGCTCCGGCGGGTCCCGGGGAGACGGGGCTGCTCCGTACGGGGGAGGGCCGTTCCCGGTCAGATGCGCAGTTCGCGGGCCTCGAAGCGGCCCTCGCCGAGGACCAGGACGAAGGTGACCTGCTGGCCCTCGGAGAGGGAGCGGACGCCGCCCTCGACGTCGTCCGCCCGGAAGAAGACGGGTTCCTCGGATCCGACGGGCAGCACGAACCCGTAGCCGGCGCGGCGGTTGAAGGACTGCACGAATCCGGTGGTGCGGTTGTCCACGGCGACCTCCTTCGCTCCGGGCGCGCACGGCGCTCCCACCGGATACGTACCCCGTGGAGGACGTCCTCGCCAGCCGGGCCGGGGAGCGGCGGCGGATCAGAAGACGGAGAGGCCGGTGATGGTGGTGAAGCGGTCGAGGGCCGCGACCCCGGCGACCGAGTTGCCCCGCTCGTCGAGGCCGGGGCTCCACACACACAGGGTGCAGCGGCCGGGCACGACGGCGATGATCCCGCCGCCGACGCCGCTCTTGCCCGGCAGGCCCACGCGGTAGGCGAAGTCGCCGGCGGCGTCGTAGGTGCCGCAGGTGAGCATGACCGCGTTGATCTGCTTGGCCTGGCTGCGGGTGAGGAGCCGGCTGCCGTCGGCGCGGACGCCGTGCCGGGCGAGGAAGCCGGTGGCGACCGCGAGGTCGGCGCAGGACGCCTCGACCGAGCACTGCCGGAAGTACTCGCGCAGCAGGGTGGGGACGGGCGTGGTGATGTTGCCGTACGAGGCCATGAAGTGGGCGAGGGCGGCGTTGCGGTCGCCGTGCTCGGTCTCGGAGGCGGCCACGCCCCGGTCGAAGTCGAGGTCGTGGTTGCCGCTCTCGGCGCGCAGGAAGTCGCGCAGGCTGCCGGAGGCGTCGCCGGTGAGCCGGTGCAGCCGGTCGGTGACGACGAGCGCGCCGGCGTTGATGAACGGGTTGCGGGGGATGCCCCGCTCGTACTCCAGCTGCACGAGCGAGTTGAAGGGGTTGCCGGAGGGTTCGCGGCCCACGTGCTCCCACAGCTCGTCGCCCTCCTTGGCGAGGGCGAGGGCGAGGCTGAAGACCTTGGTGACGGACTGGGTGGAGAAGGGGCGCTGCCACTCCCCCACCCCGTATACGCTGCCGTCCACCTCGGCCACGGCCATCCCGAAGCTGCGGGGGTCGCCGGCCGCGAGCGCCGGGATGTAGTCGGCCGGGCGGCCCCGGCCGACCAGGCCCTCGATCTCCTCGGCGACGCGTTCGAGGACGGGCAGGAACGACTGCATCATGATCGCATTGTGCCGTTCCCGGCGGCCGGCCGGAGCGGTGGCCCGGCCGCGGCTCACCCGGCCCGGTGCACCTCCAGGGCCACCCGGACCGCCGACTCCAGGGCGCCCTCGATCCAGGCCGGCTTGACCGAGGTGTGGCAGCCGGCGAAGTGGAGGCGGCCCTCGGGGCCGCGGACGTGCGGGAAGAGCTCCGTGTGCTGGCCGGGGAGGAGGACGGACGCCTCGCCGTACGCGTACGGGTCGCGCATCCAGGACTGGGTGCGCCCGACGCCCGTGTAGAAGACCTCCACCCGCTGCCCGTACAGCTCCGCGAGTCCGGCCAGGGCGCGCGGGTAGCGCTCGGCGTCGTCGAAGGAGTCCCACTTGAGGGCGTCGTCGGCCCAGCTGTAGGAGGCGAGGAGGACCCCGCCCTCGCTGCCGTCCACCGGGTGCGAGGGCTGGTAGGCGAAGCGGTTGGGGTTGTCGGTGGCGGAGCCGCCGCCGATCACGCCGGCCGCCTCGGGCTGGTCGCGGGCGACCGGCCGGCAGGCGGCGTAGTGGGCGCGCTGCGCGGGGGTGATGTGGCCGCGCGGCACCGAGCGGTGGGAGCCGATCAGGGAGCCGTCGGTGGGGGTGCGGCCGAGGCGGTAGTCGGCGTGCAGTCCGGGGCGGATCGAGTCGAGCTCGCGGCGCCAGTCGTCCTCGTCGAACTCCCACCAGCGGCGGCTGAATTCGAGGAGGACCTTGGTGGCGGCGTCGTAGTGCAGCTCGGTGACGGCGCGGCGCTTGTGGTACGAGAACGGCGGGCTGACGGGGATGTGCCGCAGCCCGGAGAAGGGGACGGTGACGATCGCGAGGTCCGCGGTGAAGCTCTCGCGGACGACGGGGGCGCCGTCGCGGCCTTCCGAGACGGATGCGCATGGCGCCGGCCTCGGCGTACTGGCGGGGGTCGGCGAAGGGCTGGGCGGCGTTCTCGTGTCCGCCGGTGCGGAAGGTCTTGATCCGGCCGCCGACCCGGTTGGCGTTGGCCTCGACGACGGTGACCCGGTGGCCGGCGGCGCGCAGCAGATGGGCGGCGGTGAGCCCGGCGGGGCCCGCGCCGACGACGAGGACCCTCCTGGGCGGGCGGCCCGAGCGCGGCAGGCCGCTGTTCACCAGGATGTCGAGGTAGCGCGGGACCAGGGGCTCGTCGTCCTCGTCGCGGACGAGGACGGCCCGGGCGACCGTGAGGCAGGTGCGCCAGTCGGCGGAGGGCGCGGCGGCGGGTGCCCGTCCGGGCGCGGCGGCGGGAGCGACGGCGGCGGCCGGGCCGGAGGCGGCGGACGCGGGGACGGCGCCGGCGGCGGCGAGGGCGGCGGTCCCGGCGAGCACGGCGCGGCGGGCGGGAGCGGTCCCGTGCGGGACGTTCTGGGGGTTCTGGGGGTTCTGGGGGTTCTGGGGGTTCACGGGCGTCACTCTGGCGGCTCGCCGGCCGGTCATGATCACCGATCCGGTGAAGATCATCCGTAAACCACCCGGGCCCCGGAGTGTCATGATCATCCGGTTGACGCGCAGGTCCCGGTCCAGCAGCAGGGAGACGAACACCGTGCCCGACAGCCCTTCCGCATCCCCCGCCCCCGCCGCCCCGTTCCAGCTCCACCCGGGGGCCTCCGGCTCCCCGGTCCTGCTCCATGTCCCGCACTCCGCGCGGGAGATACCGGCCGGGGTGCGGTCCGGCATCGTGCTGGACGACGCGGCGCTCGGCCGCGAGCTCGACCACATCACCGACGCCCACACCGCGGAGATCGCCGCCCGCGCCGCCGCGTCCGCGGGGCAGGCGCCCTGGCGGTTCGTGAACGGGCTCTCCCGGCTCGTGGTGGACCCCGAGCGGTTCCCGGACGAGCGGGAGGAGATGCTCGCGAGCGGCATGGGCGCCGTCTACACCCGGACCACCCACGGAGAGGAGCTGCGGCCGGCCGGTTTCGACGGACGGCCTCTGGTGGAGCGGTACTTCGAGCCGTACGCGCGGGCGATGACCGACGCCGTGGCCGGCCGGCTCGCCGCGACCGGGCGGGCGGTGGTCGTCGACGTCCACTCGTACCCGACCCGCGCCCTGCCGTACGAGCTGCACGGCGGGGGCCCGAGGCCGCCCGTCTGCCTGGGCACGGACCCCTTCCACACCCCGGCCTGGCTGCTGGAGGCGGCCCGGGAGGCGTTCGCCGGGTTCGGCGGCACGGGGATCGACAGTCCCTTCGCGGGGACGTACGTGCCGCTGCGGCACTACGGGCGGGACCCGGAGGTCACCGCCCTGATGGTGGAGATCCGCCGGGACGTGTACATGGCGGAGCCGGGCGGGCCGGCCGGTCCCGGGCTCGGCGCCCTCGCGGACGCCCTGGCCGAGCTGGTCGACCGGGTGTCCGCGAGGACGCCGTGAACGTCGCCGTCCCCGGACGGTTCGGGCGACGACCTCGTACGTGAGGGTGTAGGCCGTCTCTTTCGGACGAGCCCGGCAGGATCCGAGGGAGACGGCCTGGAGTCGCCGCGCGCGGAGCGCGGAGCGCGGATCTCAGCCCGCGACGCGGGCCATCCACTCCTCCACCTCGGCGGAGGTGCGGGGCAGGCCGGCGGACAGGTTCTCGTGTCCCTCCTCGGTGACCAGCAGGTCGTCCTCGATACGGACGCCGATGCCGCGCCATTCGGCGGGCACGGTCAGGTCGTCGGGCTGGAAGTAGAGGCCCGGCTCGACGGTGAGGACCATGCCCGGGACGAGGTCGCCGTCGACGTACTCCTCGGTGCGCGCGGTGGCGCAGTCGTGCACGTCGAGACCGAGCATGTGGCCGGTTCCCGCCATGGTGAAGCGCCGCTGGAGGCCGAGCTCGTACGCCCGGTCCACCGGCCCCTCGATGAAGCCCCACTCCACCAGCCGCGCCGCGAGGTGGCGCTGGGCGGCCTCGTGGAAGGCGCGGTAGGGGGCGCCGGGCTTCACGGCGTCGAAGCCGGCCTGCTGGGCCTCGTAGACGGCGTCGTACACCTGCCGCTGGACGGGGGTGAAGGTGCCGCTGATGGGGAGGGTGCGGGTGACGTCGGCGGTGTAGAGGGAGTTCGTCTCCACGCCGGCGTCGAAGAGGAGCAGCTCGCCCGGGCGGACCGGGCCGTCGTTGGAGGTCCAGTGCATGATCGTGGCGTGGTCGCCGGCGGCGCAGATGGAGCCGTAGCCGACGGAGTTGCCCTCCAGTCGGGCGCGGCGGAAGAAGGTGCCCTCGATCCACCGCTCGGAGGTGGCGACGGCGGTGGACAGGTCGCCGATGGCGTCGGTGAAGCCGCGGACGGTGGAGTCGACGGCCTTGCGGAGCTCGCCGACCTCCCAGGCGTCCTTGACGAGGCGCAGCTCGCTGAGGGCGTCCTCCAGCTCGGTGTCCCGCTCCTCGTCGGTGGTGACGGCCGCCTCCAGGGCGGGGTCGACGCCGCGGACGATGCGGGTGGGCACGCCGGCGCCGGCGGCCAGCTCCCCGGCGGCCTCGCGGACGTCGCGGCAGGGCAGCCCGAGGACGGCCTCGGCCTCGGCGAGGGAGAGCCGGCGGCCCATCCACAGCTCGGCGGTGTAGCCGATCCAGAAGGTGTCGTCGTCGCGGCCGTCGCGGGGCAGCTGGTAGCAGTACGCGTCGTGGCCGCCCTCCGCGCGCGGCTCCAGGACGAGCGCGCAGTCGCGGGCCTGGTCGCCGGTCATGTGGACGTAGGCGGAGTGCGGGCGGAAGGGGTACGTGTCGTCGTTGGAGCGGACCTTGAGGTTGCCGGACGGGATCACCAGGCGCTCGCCGGGGAAGAGCGCGGAGAGCGCGGCCCGGCGGGCGGCGGCGTACGGCGCCTGCTCGGCGAGCTGCAGGTCGTGCCGCTCGGTGTCGGCCCAGCCGGTTCGCATCAGCGCGGACAGCTCCGGGGAGATGCCGTCGTACAGGCCGTTCTTGCGACCCTTCGCCACGTCGTGCTCCTTCGTCGTGTGTGCCTGGGGAACCGCCGGTCGTCGGCGGCTCACGGACCGTAGCCCGCCGCGGGGCGCCGCGGGGCGCGGGAGTGCCAGTGGCACGGATCGGACACCGGGCGGCGCGGTCCCGGCCAGAATGGGTGCCATGGCGAACGCGAAACTGGGCGAGGCCCTGCGGCTCCTGGGCCTCGGCGGACCGGCGGCGCGGCTGTACCACGCGCTCCTGGAGCGGGCTCCCGCGCCGCTGGCGGAGGTGGGGGCGGCGGCCGGGCTCGACGGGCCGGCGCTGGCGGAGGCGTACGGGGAGCTGGTCGACGCGGGGCTCGCGAGCCCCGCGTCGGAGGACGGCGACACGGTGGCGCCGGTGCCGCCGGCGGCGGGACTGGAGATCCTCGGCCGGCACCGGGCCGCGGAGCTGGACGAGTCCCGGATCACCGTGGGCGGCGCGTTCGAGTCGTTCCGGCGGCAGCGGCTGGCCGCGTACAACGACGATCTGGTGGAGGTGGTGACCGGGGAGGCGATCGGGCCCCGGATGCGGCAGGCGTGGGCGAGCGCGCGGCAGCAGATCCGGCAGATGGACTCGCCGCCGTACTTCCCGATCCCCGGCTCGACCGAGGACGCACTCGCGACGCTGGCCCGGGGCGTCACCCAGCGGGTGATCTACTCGCGGGCCTCGCTGGAGCAGCCGGGGCACCTGGAGGAGTCGATCGAGCCGGTGATCGCGGCGGGCGAGCAGGCCCGGGTGCTGCCCGCCGTCCCCGTGAAGCTGGTGCTGATCGACGACGCCTACGCGCTGGTCTCGCTGTCGATCAAGGAGGCCGACGTGCACAACACGATGCTGGTGGTGCAGCCGTGCGGACTGCTCTCGGCGCTGGTGGCGCTCTTCGAGCAGTCCTGGCGGGACGCGCTGCCCTTCCACGGCCGCACCGCGCTCCCGGGCGGGCTCCAGCCGGCCGACCGGCGGCTGCTGTGGCTGCTCGCCGGGGGTGCGGCGGACGAGGTGATCGCCCGGGAGATCGGCGTCAGCCGCCGCACCCTCTTCCGCCGCGTCCAGGTCCTGATGGCCCGGCTGGGCGCGACCAACCGCTTCCAGCTGGCGCTCCAGGCCCAGCGGCACGGCTGGCTGTGAGCCCGTCCGTCACCCCTCGGTGAGGTGCTTGCGCAGGAAGGTGTACATCAGGGCCTTGTTGCGGGCGGCCTGCGCGTTGTCGGTGGCGCCGGCGTGCCCGCCGCCGGTGTTCTCGTGGAAGAGCACCGGGTGGCCCAGCTCGCGGAGCCGCGCCGCCGCCTTGCGCGCGTGGCCGGGGTGGACCCGGTCGTCGCGGGTGGAGGTGGTGAGCAGCACGGGCGGGTAGGCGGCGCCGGGGTCGAGCCGGTGGTACGGGGAGAGCTCCCGCAGGTGCGGCAGGTCGGCCTCGTCGTCGGGGTCGCCGTACTCGGCGATCCAGGAGGCGCCGGCGAGCAGCTTGTGGAAGCGGACCATGTCGAGCAGCGGCACCTGGCAGACGATCGCGCCGAACAGCTCCGGGTACCGGGTGAGCATGGCGCCCATGAGGAGGCCGCCGTTGCTGCCGCCGGCGGCGCCGAGCGTCGCCGGGGTGGTGATGCCGCGGGCGACGAGGTCCCGGGCGACGGCCGCGAAGTCCTCGAACGCCTTGTGCCGGCGGGCGCCGAGCGCGGCCTGGTGCCAGCCGGGGCCGTACTCGCCGCCGCCGCGGATGTTGGCGATGACGTAGGTGCCGCCGGTCTCCAGCCAGCCGCGGCCGGTGAGGGCCGCGTAGGAGGGGGTGAGGGAGACCTCGAAGCCGCCGTAGCCGTAGAGCAGGGTGGGGCCGGGGGCCCGGGAGCGGTCGGGGCCGATGACGAAGTACGGGACGCGGGTCCCGTCGTCGGAGACGGCGAAGGACTGCTCGACGGAGAGGCCGGAGGTGTCGAAACGGGCCGGCGCCTGGCGCAGGATCTCGCTGTCGCCGCCGATGGTGCCGCGGGTGAGGGTGGACGCCTGGAGGAAGCCGGAGACGTCGAGGAAGTACTCGTCGGAGACGTCCGGGTCGGTGTCGGTGACGGCGACCGCGGAGAGCGCGGGCACGTCGGCGAGCGGGGCCCGCGACCAGCCGCCCTCCTCGCGCGGGGTGAGCACCTCGATGCGGGTGCTGACGTCCCGCATGGTCTCCAGGATCAGGTGGTGCCGGGTCCAGGAGTGTCCGGCGAGGGCGGTCCGCTCGTCGGGGGTGAAGAGGGCCTCGGCGGTGCGGTCGCCGGCCAGGAAGGCGTCGAAGCCGAAGGCGAGGAGGGCGCCCGCGGGGTGCCCGAGCCAGGGCGACTTGAGGGTGACGATCAGATGCCGGCGGTGGGCGTAGACCTCGGCGTCCTCCGGGACCTCGATCCGGACGAGCCGGTCGTCGTCGGTGAGGAGGTGGGTCTCGCTGCGGAAGAAGTCGAGGGAGCGGCCGACGAAGGCGCGCTCGTGGCCGGGGGTGTCGTCGTGCCACGCCCAGGCGGAGACGTCGGCGGCCTCGCCCTCGAAGACGGTGGGCGCCCCGGCGAGCGGGGTGCCGCGCCGCCAGCGGCGGACGGTGCGCGGGTAGCCGGCGTCGGTGAGCGAGCCGGGGCCGTGGTCGGTGCCGACGAAGACGGTGTCGGCGTCGATCCAGCCGATGCTGGTCTTGGCCTCGGGCACGGTGAAGCCGTCCTCGACGAAGGCGCCGGACGCCAGGTCGAACTCGCGGACGACGACGGCGTCGCCGCCGTCCCGGGAGAGGGAGACCAGCGCCCGGTCGTGGGCGGGGCGCCGCACCCGGGCCCCGGCCCACACCCACTTCTCGCCCTCGGCCTCGGCGAGCGCGTCGACGTCGAGGAGCGTCTCCCACTCGGGGGCGTCCTTGCGGTACTGCTCCAGCGTGGTGCGCCGCCACAGGCCCCGTACGTGCTCTGCGTCCTGCCAGAAGTTGTAGAGGTGGGGGCCTCGGCGGGTGGTGTACGGGATGCGGTCGACGGCGTCGAGCACCTCGCGCAGGCGGTCGGCGAAGGCGTCGAAGCCGGGCCCGGCGGCGAGCTCGGCCTCCGTCTCCGCGTTCCGCTCGGCCACCCAGGCGAGGGCCTCCTCGCCGTCGACGTCTTCCAGCCACAGGTACGGGTCGTCATGGTTCACGCGGGCCATTGTCCCCCGTGCGGGGGCGGTGGCGGGGAGGGTCAGTCGGCGACGAGCTTGTGGACCACCTTCCCGCTCTGGTCGACGGCGAGGTAGCCGGTGGCGGAGTAGTCGTTGGTCCGGTAGACGAGCAGGGTGGGGCGGTCCTCGTTGAAGGTCCAGCGCTGGACGACCAGGTACCGCAGGGCGGGTTCCTCGACCTTGAGCTCGCGGTCGGCGCGCTTCGCCAGGGCCGGCAGGTCGTCCCAGGGCATGCGGGCGGCGTCGAAGGGCTGCTCGTCGGCATCGGAGGCGCTGATGGTGCCGCCGATGCCCTGACGGCCGACCTGGCCGTCCCGGTACTGGTAGCGGTCGTAGGTCTTGGCGCCCGGCTTGGTCGGGATCTCGGCGATGGCGTACGCGTCGTAGACGTACATCGACTTGAAGGTGGAGGTGCCGGTGGCCTCCTCGAAGGCGGCGACGGCGGTGCGGACGCCGGAGGGGGTGAGGAGGGAGCCGCCGGTGGCGGGGGTCCCGGACGGCGTGACGGGGGCGCCGGTGGTGGTGCCGGGGGTACGGGGGGCGGTGGTGCCGCCCTTCGCGTCAGGGGTCCTGGTGCCGTTCCCGTTGCTCCCGTTGGTCCCGCCGTTCCCGCCGTTCCCTCCGAGGGGGAGGAGCTGCGAGAGGGCGAGGGCGAGGAGCCCGGCGGAGACGGCGAGGGCCCCGGCCACGGTCGTGATCCGGCGGCGCCGGGAGGGGGCGGCGGCCCGGCCCGCCGCGACGGCCGGCGGCGCGGGTGGCCGGTGGGCGGGGTGGGCGTACGGGTGGGGCGGGCCGGGCGCGTACGACGCCGGGGACGGGATCGGCGGGCCGAAGCCCGCGGGGACGGAGTCGGCGGGGGTGCGGGGATCGAAGGAGCCGGCCGGTGCCTCCGTCCCGGCCCCGGTCCCGGCCCCGGTCCCGGCCCCGGTCCCGGCCGCGGCCTCGGCCTCGGCGAGCAGCCGGTCGAGGAGCGCGCCGTCCGGGCGCAGGGCCGGGTCGCGGACGAGGAGCCGGGTGAGGACGGGCGTGAGGGCGCCGGAGCGGACCGGCGGCGGGATCGGGTCGTCGAGGACGGCGACGACGGTGGCGAGGCTGGTGGCGCGGCGCAGCGGGTGGTGGCCCTCGGTCGCCACGTACAGGAGCATGCCGAGGGACCATAGGTCGGAGGCCGGGTTGCCCTCCTCGCCGCGCACCCGCTCGGGGGCGATGAACTCGGCGGAGCCGATGAGGTCGCCGGAGGCGGTGAGCCGGGAGGTCGCCTCGTCGAGGACGGCGATGCCGAAGTCGGTGAGGACGGCGCCGCCCTCGGCGCGCAGCAGCACGTTGGCGGGCTTGACGTCGCGGTGCTGGATGCCGGCGGCGTGGGCGGCGCGCAGGGCGCCGAGGACCTGCCGGCCGAGGGCGATCGCCTCGGGGACGGACATCGGCCCGGCGGCGAGCCGGTCGGCGACCGAGTTGCCCTCGACCAGTTCCATGACGATCCACGGGGCGGAGCCGTCGGCGGGCTCGACGATGTGGTGGACCGTCACGACGTGCGGGTGCGAGAGACGGGCGAGGGCGCGGGCCTCGCGGACCGCCCTGGCCCGCGTCTGGGCCGTGAGGCCGGGGTGGGCCGCCTCGGCGGCGGGGTCGGGCGGACGGACCTCCTTGAGGGCGACGTCCCGGTCGAGGGCGATGTCGCGGGCCCGCCAGACGGTGCCCATGCCGCCGCTGCCGAGCCGGGAGACCAGCCGGAACCGTCCGTCGACGAGGGGTCTGCCGTCGTCGTCACTCGTGCTCATGACCGGTCATCGTAGGCGGCCCGGCCGACAGCCGGGGTCCGGGCGGCGCACCGCCCGGACCGGCGGGGTCAGGGCTTCATCTCGTACGCGCCGGAGAGGGCCTCGACGCGGGCCCAGACGCGGGCGGTGCGGGCCTCGTCGACGACGGGGCGGCGGACCGCGCCGAGCGCCCAGGTCTGCTGCGCCTCGGTGGCGGAGTCCTTGCCGTGGAGCTCGACGGCGTACCCGGAGAAGTCCCGGACGAGGACGGCGAAGAGCTCGTCGAGGACGTCGTCGTCGAGACCGGTGAGGGCGGCCTGCTCCAGGACGAGCTGGGCGTGGACGACGAGCGCGAAGAGCTGCCCGACGGCGAGGAGCAGGTCCAGGTCGCGGCTCTGGGCCTCGTCGGGGGCGGCGGTGCGGACGAAGTCGCAGAGGGCGTCGGCCTGTTCGCGGAGGCGGGCGACGTTCGGGAGCCGGTCGTACGCGTCGAAGGCCGGCCGCCAGTCGTGGAAGCGGACCGAGCCGAGGCCGCGGGCCGGGCCCTGGCGGAAGAGGAAGGCGTCGTCGGCCGCGTCCAGGCGGGTCGGGACGGGCTCGTACGCGACCGGGTCGAGGAGGTGGTTGCGCATGAACTTGAGGATCAGCGCCAGGTTGACGTGGACGGTGCCCTCCAGCTTCGGCAGGCCCCGGATCTCCACGGCCGCCTCGGCGAAGTAGTTGTCCTTCTCGAAGCCCTTGGCGGCGATGACGTCCCACATCAGGTCGATGACCTTCTCGCCCTCCGTGGTCACCTTCATCTTCGTCATCGGGTTGAAGAGGAGGTAGCGGCGGTCCTCGGGACCGGCGGTGCGGAAGTAGTCGACGGCCCGGTCGCTGAAGAGCTTCATGCCGACCAGCCGGACGTACGCGTCGGTCAGCTCGCGCCGCACGTGCGGGAAGGCGGTGACGGGGCGGCCGTAGAGGATCCGGTTCTGCGCGTGGGTGACGGCCTCGTACATCGCGTGCTCGCAGATGCCGATGGAGGCGGTGCAGAGGTTGAACTTGCCGACGTTGACGGTGTTGAGGGCGGCGTCGAAGGCGGCGCGGCCGGTGTGCAGCACGTCCCCGGCGGCGACCGGGTACTCCTCCAGGCGGAACTCGCTGACGAACTTCGAGGAGTCGACGACGTTCTTGACCAGGTGGTAGGCCGGGTGGCGGCTGTCGGCGGCGAAGAAGACGTAGCCGTCGGGGCCCTCGACGTCGGTGCGGCGGCCGAAGACGGAGACGAGGCCGGCGGCGTTGCCGTTGCCGATGTAGTACTTGGAGCCGGTGGCGCGGAAGCCGCCGTCGCCGTCCGGGGTGAGCAGCATGTCGGTGGAGTAGATGTCGGCGCCGTGCGTCTTCTCGGAGAGGCCGAAGGCGAACACCTCGCCCTGGTCGAGGAGTTCGGCGGCGCGGGCGCGGGCGGCGGCGTTGCCGCTCTGCCAGACCGGGCCGAGGCCGAGGATGGTGACCTGCCAGGCGTACCAGTAGTCGAGCCCGTAGAAGCCGAGGATCTCGTTGAGGGCGGCGATGCGGGCGGTGTCCCACCGCTTGTCGGGGTGGTCGCCGGCCTCGCCGGCGGGGGTCAGGAAGGCGGCGAACAGCCCTTCCTTCGCGGCGAAGGCGAGGAAGTCGCCGAGCCAGGCGCGGGTGCGGTAGTCCTCGATGATCCGGCGCTTGCCGCGCTCCTCGAACCAGTCGACGGTGGCGCGCAGCAGCCTGCGGGTCTCCGGGTCGAAGTGCGCGGGGTCGTAGGTGCGGGGGTTGAACAGCAGCGCGTCGGCCATGGGGGTACCGCCTTGGGGGATCGAGGGGTGGGTGAGGGTGGGTCGGGGTGCGTCGGGTGCGTCGGGGCGTCTCGGGGTGGGTGCCGGCGCGGTGTCTCGGGATGGGTGCCGGCGGGGCGGGTTCCGGAGGTCTCAGAACCGGCGCAGGGTGGCGAGGACGTCGTCGAGCCAGGCGATCATCATGCGTTCGTACGCGATGCCGCCGCGCAGCACGGCGTGCTGGAGCTCGCGCTCGGCGTCGGGCGGGGTGCCCGTCCCCGGCGGCCCGTCCGCCGCGGGCCGCGCGGGGAAGTCCCGGGCCTCGCCCGCGAGGTAGTGGTCGAGGCGGTCCGCGTGCGCCCGCCGGTGCCGCTCGACCTCGCCGACCAGACCCGCGGGGTCGTCGAAGGCGGCTCCCCGGATCTTCACGGCGAGGTCGTGCCGGACGCTCTCGGGCTCGATCGGCTCGTGCAGCCAGGAGCTGAGCGCCGCGTGCCCGAGGTCGGCGACGGAGTACTCCTTCTTGTCCGGCCGCCCCTGCTGGGGCACCTCGCGGGCGGCGACCCAGCCGTCGTTCTCCATCCGCTTGAGCACGCGGTAGATCTGCTGGTGGGTGGCGGTCCAGAAGTAGCCGATGGACCGCTCGAACCGCCGGGCCAGTTCGTATCCGGACCCCGGCTTCTCCAGCAGGGACACGAGGATCGCGTGTTCGAGCGCCATGCCCCGATCCTGCTATGCAACTGGTTGCATAGCAAGGCGGGCGTGCGCCGATGAGACGCGCCTCACCCCTCGGAGGACGCGCCTCGCGGCACGGGGCACCCGCCCGTCAGGCCGACTGGAACACCGGGGCCAGCACCTCCGTCAGGCGCCGCTTCAGCGCCTCGGCGTGCGGCGGGCGGACGGGGACGGCGGCGTCGCCGGTCCGGACCCCGGTGTCGGCGAGGAGGTACAGCATCCGCAGCGTGCGCATGGCGTTGGAGGTGTGCGCGGCCGTGGTGGGGAGGCCGCGCCGCCCGGCGGCGAAGTCCGACGCGAGCGCGTCCAGCCAGCCGACGGCGTCGGCCTCGGAGAGCTCCGGCCGGGTGAGCGTGCGGGCGACGCCCTGCGCGAGCCGGTCGTCCTCCTGCTGGCCGAAGAGCGCGTCGGTCGGGGCCACGAGCCGTGCGGCCGCCAGGGCGAGCATCTCCCTCGGATCGACGTCCGGGTGGAGTCCGAAGGTGCCCAGCAGGTCCGCGCCGTGCGCGACGGCGTGGAGCCAGCCGAGCCGGGCGTCGTAGCCGCGCAGGTCGGTCTCGGCCGGGTACCAGCGACGGAAGGCGGCGAGCCAGGCCGGGTCGAAGTCGCCGCGGCCGACGATCATGTCGAGCACGAGCGGGGCGAAGGTCCGTGCCTGGACCTCGGGGTCGTCGAACCGGTCGGCCATCACGGCGCCCAGCCGGGCACGCAGCGGCCCGTCGATGACGTCCCGCTGGATCCAGGTCCGCAGCACCACGTAGGGGGCGCCGTCACGGAGGTCCGGGTCGGGGTGGCGGAGGGCCTCGGCCAGTTCGGCGGCGAGGTCCGGCAGTTCGGCCGCCGCCGGGGCGGGGCAGTCGTTCTCGTAGAGGTACAGCCAGCGGGCCGCGTCGATGGGCGGCCTGAAGTCGATCTCGGTCACCGCGCCACCCTCGGGGACGCCCCCGGACATGGCAACCGGTTATCGGACGGACGCGGACGCCGAGGGCGGGGAGGGCCGGAACGGCGAGGGCGGGGAGGCCGGAGCGGCGAGGGCGGGGAGGGCCGGAACGGCGAGGGCGGGGAGGCCGGAACGGCGAGGAGGCGACGAGGCCGGCCCGGGGGCGCGGGGCGGGGAGCGCGCCGACCGCCCGTCGGTGGCCCTCACCACGCTCGCCCCATGACGGCTCATCTGGCCGAGGACGCGTGGGACGCGTCCTGGTACGCCGGCCGGACCGGTCGGGTGGCTAGGTCCCTTCTTCCGAAAGCCCGTCCGCCCCGCGTTCGCCCGCGCTGACCAGGCCCGTCTCGTAGGCGGCGATGACGGCCTGGGCGCGGTCGCGGAGGCCGAGCTTGGCGAGGATGCGGGCGACGTGGGTCTTGACGGTCGCCTCGGCGAGGTGGAGGCGGGCGGCGAGTTCCGCGTTGCTGAGTCCTCGCGCCAGCAGCCCGAGCACCTCCAGCTCGCGCGGGGTGAGCGAGGCGAGGTCGCGGTGGAGGGCGACGGTGTCGTCGCCGCGCCGGGTGAAGCGCTGCACGAGCCGGCGGGTGATGGCGGGCGCGAGGAGGGCGTCGCCGGTGCGCACCGTGCGGACGGCGGCGGCCAGGTGCTCAGGGGTGACGTCCTTGAGCAGGAAGCCGCTGGCCCCGGCGGACAGGGCCGCGTAGACGTACCGGTCGAGGTCGAAGGTGGTCAGGATGATGACGCGGGGTTCGTCCGGGCCGCCGGAGAGGATCCGGCGGGTGGCCTCCAGGCCGTCCATCTCCGGCATCCGGATGTCCATCAGGACCACGTCGGGCCGGGTGCGGCGGACCGCCTCGACGGCCTCCGCCCCGTTGGTCGCCTCGGCGACGACGTCGATGCCGTCGGCACCGAGGATCATCCGGAATCCGGTGCGGACCAGGGTCTGGTCGTCGGCGAGGACCACACGCGGCGGCGGCTCGGTCACGGTGCCTCCAGGGGGATCAGGGCCTCCACACGGTAGCCGCCCCCGGGATCGCGCCCGGCGGTCAGCGTGCCGTCGTAGACGGCGAGCCGCTCGCGCAGGCCGATCAGGCCCCGGCCGTCGCCGGTGGCCGCGCCCGGGCCCGGGCGGCCGCCGGTGTCGGCGACCTCCACCCGGAGCCGTTCCCGGCCGTACTCGACGGTCACGGCGGCGGTCGCGCCGGCCGCGTGCTTCACCGCGTTGGTCAGCGCCTCCTGCACCACCCGGTAGGCGGCGAGCCCGATGCCGGAGGGGAGTTCGCGGGGCGTGCCGGTCACGGTCAGGCCGACCGGCAGTCCGGCGTCCCGCACCCGTCCGACGAGGGCGTCCAGCTGCTCCAGGCCCGGCTGGGGGGCGAGGTCCTCCGGCGCGTCGCCGGGGTCCGCGTCCCCGTCCCGCCGCTCGTCCCCGTCGGCCATGGTGAGCAGCCCCATGACGTGGCGCAGTTCGGTCATGGCCGACCGGCCGCTCGCCTCGACGGCGAGCAACGCCTCGCCGGCCTGCTCGGGCGAGGTCCGCATGACGGTGCGGGCCGCGCCCGCCTGGATGATCATGACGCTGACGTTGTGGGTGACGACGTCGTGGAGTTCCCGGGCGATCCTGGCCCGCTCGTGCTCGACCGCCCGCCGCAGCGCCTCGGCCTGTTCGCGCTCCAGGGCGGAGATCCGGGTGCGGCTCTCGTCGGTCCGCAGCTTCCAGGTGCGCAGTCCGACGGCGGCCATGGCCATCGGGACCAGGATGAGCAGGGCGATGTACTCGTTGGGGACGATCGGTGTCACCGAGTTCCCCGACGTGCCGACGAGGACGACCGACACCGGCAGCGCCGCCAGGGTCGCCCCGCGGTACGGGCTGTACACGGCGGCGCTGTAGACGGCGAGGACGAAGGCGTAGAAGGTCAGCCGGAGCACGCTCTGCGGGGTGGCCAGGGTCGCCGCCGTCACGACGCACAGCACGGCGAGCGGGTAGCGGCGGCGCAGGGCGAGGGCGCCCGAGGCGACGACCGCGAGCGACACCATCCAGGCGCCGCCGGCGAGTCCGTCCGGCCGCGCCAGGACGTGCACCACGCCGGGCGGGCTCTCGCGCAGTACGACGACCCCGATGTTGTCAAGGCCGTAGTGGACGGTGACGACGCCGAACACCAGCGCCAGCAGGACGTCGGAATGCCAGGCGCGCCGGCTGAGCCGCGGCGCCGGTCCGGCCGGGACCGTCACGTCGAGGACCGCCCCGCGGGCCAGGTCCCGCAGCCGCGCCGCCGTCGTACGCACGTTCATCACCGGCTCATTGTCGCGGTCGCCCGGTCCGAGGGAATCCGTCTCCGAGGCGGGTTCCGGGAGGACGCGTACACCGGTCGCCTACATCGCGGGGATGACGTCCCGGCACGTCGTCCCGACGCGGTACGGGAAGGGGTCCGGGCGGCCGACGCGCGCCGGCGGGCCGGACTCCTAGCGTTCACGCCGCCGATCCCTCCCCCGTACCCGAGGAGCCCTCCCATGACCGCACCGGTGATCGAACTGCGCGGGGTGACCCGCCGCTACGACGACGGGCCGCCGGCCCTGAGCGACGTGTCGCTGACCGTGACGCCCGGCGAGGCCGTCGCGGTCCTCGGTCCGTCCGGCAGCGGCAAGTCGACGCTGCTGCACCTGATCGCGGGCCTGGACCGGCCCGACGCGGGGACCGTCACCGTCGACGGGGTCCGGGTCGACCGGCTGGGCGAGGCCGGAGCGGCGCTGCACCGGCGGGCGAGGATCGGCATGGTCTTCCAGTTCTTCCACCTGCTCGACGATCTGACCGTCACCGAGAACGTCGTGCTGCCCGCCCGTCTCGCGGGCACCGGGCGGGGCGCGGCCGAGCGGCGGGCGGCGGAGCTGCTGGAGCGCCTCGGCATCGGCCGGCACGCCCGCGCCCTGCCCGGACGGCTGTCCGGCGGTGAACGCCAGCGCGTCGCGGTGGCCCGGGCGCTGATGAACCGGCCGGCGCTGCTCCTGGCCGACGAGCCGACCGGGGCGCTGGACACGGCCGCCGGGGAGGACGTCAGCGGGCTGCTCTCCGCGCTCCACGCCGAGGGGCAGACCCTCGTCGTCGTCACCCACGACCTGGCCCTGGCCCGGTCCTGCACGGACCGCACGGTGCGGATCGCGGACGGCCGGATCACCGGGGACGTCCGGTCGCGGGCGGGCGACCCGGAGGACGCCGGCCAGGTCGCGGCGCCGCGGACCGGGGACGCCGGGGACGGCCGGGCCGGGGACGCCGGGGACGGCCGGGCCGGGCGCCCGTCGCCGTCCGCCGGGCTCCTTCCGTCGCGGGCCGACGCCGCCGGGGAGGTCCGGTGAGCGCGCTCGGCCGGGTGGTGCGCTCGGGGGTGCGGCGGCGCCGGGTGCAGACGCTGGTGATCGGGCTCGCCACGACGATGGCGGTGGCCGCGTCCGTGCTGGCCGGCTCGCTGCTCGTGGTCTCCGGCGCTCCCTTCCGCGACGCCTTCGCCCGGCAGAACGGCACCCATCTGTCCGTGGAGTTCGACGCGGGCAGGGTGACGGCCGGGCAGGTGGAGCGGTCCCGGGAGGCGTCGGGAGTGAGCGCGGCGGCCGGGCCGTTCCGTACGGCGACGGTCACCCCGCGGGCGGGCGAGGCCGGTCCCGGGTGGCCGGTGACCGTGGCCGGGCGGCCCGGTCCCGGCCGGGAGGTGGACGCGGTGGCGCTGCTCGACGGGCGGTGGCCCACGGGACCCGGCGAGATCGCGCTGTCCGCCGACTCCCCCCTCTTCCCGAGGCCGGGCCTGCGCATCGACGTTCCCGGCCCGTCGGGCGACACGGCGCTGACCGTCGTCGGAGTGGCCCGTTCGGTCACCCGGACCGCCGACGCGTGGGTGGTGCCGGAGCAGATGGCGGCGCTGACCCCGCCCGGCGGCGGCGGGTTCCAGATGCTCTACCGCTTCGCCGACGCGACCACCGGCGAACGGGTCGCGGCGGGCGGGAAGGCGGTGACGGCGGACCTGCCGGCCGGGGCCGTCACCGGCGAGCGGTCGTGGCTGACCGTCGCGGAGGACGCCGAGCGCGACACCGCCCTCTACGTCCCGTTCCTCGTCGCGTTCGGCGCCCTGGACCTGGTCATGTCCGTGCTCGTCGTCGGCAACGTCGTCGCGTCGGCGGTGGGCACGGGGACGCGCCGCATCGGCGTCCTGAAGGCCGTCGGCTTCACACCGGCCCAGGTCGTCCGGGCGTACGTGGGCCAGGCGCTGGTCCCGGCCGCCGTCGGTACGGCCGCCGGCGTGCTCGCCGGCCATCTCCTCGCGGTGCCGGTGCTGGCCGAGGCCGAGGAGGTGTACGGCACCACCTCGCTGGCCGTCGCCCCCTCGGTGGACCTGGCGGTGGCCGGCGGGGTGCTCGCCCTGGTGGCGGCGACCGCGTGGGCGAGCGCCCGGCGGGCGGGCCGGCTGCGCACGGTCGACGCGCTCGCCGTCGGCCGGGCCGCCCCGGCGGGGCGCGGCGGACGGGCGGCCCGCCTGGCCGGGCGGCTGCCGCTGCCGCAGCCGGTCGCGCTGGGCCTGACGCGGCCGTTCGCCCGGCCGGTCCGCGCGCTGGCGATGGGCACGGCGGTGCTGTTCGGCGCGATCGCCGTCACCTTCACGGTGGGGATGAGCGCCTCGCTCGGCGAGGTGATGCGGGCCAAGGCCCACGACGTGGCGGACGTGACCGTGCCGGAGCCGCTGCCGGACTTCGGACCGCCGGGGTCAGGGGCCGGGCGGGAGGAGCGCCCGCCCGCCGATCCCGCCGCCGTCGCCGCCGCGGTGCGCGCGGCGACCGGCACCGGGAGGCACTACGGCGCCACGACGGTACGGGCGACGCTGGCCGGTTCGACCGGTGTCGTCGACGTGGTCGCGTTCACCGGCGACGCCTCCTGGGGCGGCTACACGATGGTCTCGGGCCGGTGGTTCGAGCGGCCCGGCGAGGCCGTGGTCCCGACACCGTTCCTGGCCGCCACCGGCACCCGCGTCGGCGACACCGTCACGGTGAGCGGCCTGGCCCGGCCGGTCACGGTCCGGATCGTCGGCGAGGTCCTCGACCCCCGCAACGACGGCATGCAGGTCTTCACCGACATCGCGACCGTCGCCCCCGCGCGGCCCGACCTGACGCCGACGAGCCACCACGTCGCGGTCGCCCCGGGCACCGACGTGTCCGCCTACGTCGCGGCCCTGAACGACGCGCTGGAGCCGCTGGGGGCCCGCGCCCAGGCCGGCGGCCTCCGTACCGGCGGCGACATGGTCGTCACCCTGAACGCGCTGTCCGCGCTGCTGACCCTGATCCTCGTCGCCGTCGCCGCGCTCGGCGTCCTCAACGGCGTGCTGCTCGACACCCGCGAGCGGGTCCGGGAGATCGGTGTCCACAAGGCGCTCGGCATGACCCCCCGTCAGACCGTGGCGATGGTCCTCACCTCGGTCGCCCTCACCGGGGCGGCCGCCGGCGCCCTGGGCGTACCGCTCGGGGTGGCCCTGCACGGCCGGGTGGTGCCGGCGATGGCGGAGAGCGCGGGCCTGCGTCTCCCCGCCTCCGTCCTCGACGTGTACGGCGCGGCGGAACTCCTCCCACTGGCCCTGGGCGGCCTGCTGATCGCCGCCCTCGGCGCCCTCCTGCCCGCCGGCTGGGCCGCCCGGACCCGCACGGCGACGGCCCTGCGCACCGAGTAGCCGGCCCGGGGGGCGGGGCGGTGGCGCGTAGGGTGGCGGGTGCAGCTGGTTCGCCCCGTCCGCCAGGCGGGAGCGTCGTAAGAGGGAACCCGGTGGAAGTCCGGGACTGCCCCGCAGCGGTGAGCGGGAACGACCGCCGTCATACGCACTGGGTCCGGCGAGGGCCCGGGAAGCGACGGCCAGTAGGTGTCCATCCGGTCCGGTGGACGTGCCCGCGAGTCCGAAGACCTGCCCGCTGTCCGCGCGCCGGCGACCCGTCGCGCGGTGCAGCCCTGCCGCGACTCGCGAAGGAGAGTTGACGTGGCCGACCGTGCCGTCTCCGCATCCGCCCGCCCCGCCAAGACCCCGGACGACTCCCGGGTGGTGCTCGCCCACATCATGAGCGAGCACGACACCAACCTGTACGGCACCATCCACGGCGGCGTGATGATGAAGCTCATCGACGACGCCGCCGCTGCCGCCGCCGGCCGTCACGCCGACGGGCCCGCCGTGACGGTGTCGGTCGACCGGATGACGTTCCTCGCCCCGGTCCGGACCGGGGACCTGCTCAGCGTGGAGGCCGGCCTCGAACGGGCCGGGCGGACCTCCATGACCGTCGGCGTCCGGGTCACCGCCGAACGCTGGAACAGCTCCGGCCCCGCCACCGAGGTCGCCACCGCCTTCCTCACCTTCGTCGCGATCGACTCCGGCGGTGCGCCCAGCCCGGTGCCCGCGCTCCGCGTGGACCACGCCGGCCTGTCCTGAGCCGGCGCGCCCGCGGCGCCGCTCGGCGGGCGGCGGCCGCGGCGGTCAGGACTCCTCGGTCGCGGCCCCGCCGGAGGTCGCGGCCCCGCCGGAGGGGGACGGCGCCGTCCTCCTCCGGCGGTACAGCACCACGCCGCACACGACGAGGAGGAGGACGGCCACCGCGGCCACCCCGAGCGCCGTCCGTTCGGCGAACAGCGCTCCCAGCGCGTGGAGCGCGCCGATGCCGACGGTCGCGTAGATCAGCGCCCAGGCCGCTCCGCCCACGAACAGGGCGGGCAGGTAGCGGGTCAGCGGCATGCGCATGCTGCCGGCGAGGAAGTTGGCGGCGGTCTGGAAACCGACGGTCAGGAAGGAGACGGCCACCACCGGCGCGCCCCACCGCTGGATCGCCCGTTCGACCCGCTGGAACTTGGCGGAGGAGATCCGCCCGGCGAACCTGCTGCGCCTGGCTCCGGCGGCGGCGAGCCACCCGACGGCGAACGTCCCGCCGGCCCGGAGCAGCACGATGACGTACAGGGTTCCGGCCGTGAGCGCGACCTTACCCACGGCGCCTCGTCCCGGGCGCCGGACCGAGGCCCGCGCCTCCCGTCACCCGCCGCGCGCGTCCCGCGACCGCGGGCCCGCGACGGATCCAAGCCCGGTCTCCGTGTCTCACCTGCGCTCCGCCTCCGCCCGATCCGTCCCCTGCGCGTCCCACCGTAGCGGCACGGGGCCCCGGACCTGCCGCCGAGGCCGGTTCGTCCGGGACCGTCAGGGTATCCGAACGCACGTACGGCGGAGGGG
>NZ_JBHVRX010000029.1:0-106394 GCF_042885515.1 Streptomyces sp. NPDC058052
CGCCGCCGATCCCGCGGCCCCCCGCGGGCCCTCCGGGCCGCCCGCCCCCCCCGCCGGGGCGGTGCCCGGGGAGGACGTCCTCCGCGGCCACCGCCCGTCCGCGCGTGCCCCCGGGACGAGGACCTAGGCGGCCGGAGGCGTGGGCGGAGGCGTGCCGTCGCTTCCGGGCGTGCCGTCGCCGCCGGGCGTGCCGTCGTTCTTGTGCCCGATCCGGTCGATGGCCTCCTTGGCCTTGCCGGTACCGGACTGGATCTTGTCGCTGTACTTGCCCTTGGTCTTCTCGTCGACCATCTTGGCGGCCTTGTCCAGACCCTGGTCGATCTTGCCCCCGTGCTGCTGCGCGAGGTCGGAGACCTTGTCCTTGGCCGGGCCCAGCTTGGCCTTCAGTGAATCCAGGAGACCCATGGGGCACCTCTCCGTGTCCGTGTCCTGCCTACCTGCGGGCGGTCTCGCCGGTCTCGCTCTCCGCGTCCGACGCGGTGCCGGCCGACTGCTGCCGCGGGATCTCCACGACCTCCGCGACGGCCCCGGCCTCCTCCGGGGCGCCCTCCTCGCCGGACACCGGTACGGCCGCGTCCGGCCCGGGAGTGTCCGGTCCGGAGGCGTCCGGTCCGTCGGCGGCCGTCCCGGCGGCGGCCTCGTCGGCGGCGGCCTCCGGGGCGGATCCCGCCGGGGCGGTGAGGCCCGCCACGGTCACCCGTGTCACCGGTCCGTCCGCCCCGGTGCTCTCCGTCGCGCCGGACTCCTCCGTCGTACCGGTCTCCGCCTCCGCGGTCTCCGGGGAGACCTCGGCCACACCGTCCGCCGTACCCTTCTTCTTCCGCCGAAACATTGCGAAAACGCCCATATTCACTCCATAGCGTACTCGTCAGGGGGTGCCGTGCGGGGGAGCGACGGCCCGAACTCGGCCGGAACCCCATGGAACTCGGCCGGAACACACGCACGGGCAACGAACCCCCCACCCCCCTGTCACGTCGCTCGTTCGGGGACGCCTCCCGAGGTTTGCGAGACTGGGGCGGTGAGAAGCGCAGCTCCCGCACCGCGGGTCATCGCCGTCGTCGGCCCCACGGCGGCCGGAAAGTCCGATCTGGGTGTGTTCCTGGCCCAGCAGCTCGGCGGCGAGGTCGTCAACGCCGACTCGATGCAGCTCTACCGCGGGATGGACATCGGCACCGCCAAACTGACGGTGGAGGAGCGAGGCGGCGTCCCGCACCACCTCCTCGACATCTGGGACGTCACCGAGGCCGCCAGCGTCGCCGAGTACCAGCGCCTCGCCCGCGCCGAGATCGACCGGCTGCTCGCCGAGGGCCGTACCCCCGTCCTCGTCGGCGGCTCCGGCCTGTACGTGCGCGGCGCCGTGGACGCCCTGGAGTTCCCCGGCACCGACCCCGGGATCCGGGCCCGCCTGGAGGCGGAGCTCGACGAGCGCGGCTCCGGCGTCCTGCACGCCCGGCTCGCCGCCGCCGACCCCGAGGCGGCCCGCGCGATCCTGCCCAGCAACGGACGCCGGATCGTCCGTGCCCTGGAGGTCATCGAGATCACGGGGAAGCCCTTCACCGCCAACCTCCCCGGCCACGAGTCCGTCTACGACACGGTCCAGATCGGCGTGGACGTGGCCCGTCCCGAGCTCGACGAGCGGATCACCACGCGCGTGGACCGCATGTGGGAGGCCGGCCTGGTCGACGAGGTCCGCGCCCTGGAGGCGCTCGGGCTGCGCGAGGGGCGCACGGCCTCCCGCGCGCTCGGCTACCAGCAGGTGCTCGCGGCGCTCGCGGGGGAGTGCACCGAGGACGAGGCACGGGCCGAGACCGTGCGCGCCACCAAGCGCTTCGCCCGCCGCCAGGACTCGTGGTTCCGCCGCGACCCGCGCGTCCACTGGCTCAGCGGGGCGGCCGATCACCGCGGGGAACTCCCGCGAGAGGCGCTGTCGTTGGTCGAACGAGCGGTTACAGCCTGATCACGTGATGGCATCGGGACGCCCTGCCCGTCATTTCGGCGGTCGGGAGCGTGCCATCATCGAGCATCGATCGACCAAGTGGAGTCCGAGTTGGGAGGGCGCGTGGCGATGGAGGCCGGCCCTCGCGACAGAGAACAGCACGAGTCGGTGCCCGGGAGTGCCCCGGGGCTGACGCCCGACGGGCCCGACGACGCGGAGGGCTCCGCCGTCGAGGTCGACACCGCCGAGGTCGAGGTCGAGCTGCGCCCGCGGCGCCTGCTGCGGATCTGGCAGCTCGCCCCGATCGTGGGTCTCGCCGCCGTCGGCTCCCTGATGTTCGCCTTCCCGCTGGCCTTCGGCTCCGGCGACGGCGGCGCGGTCGTCGCCATGCTCGGCCTGCTCATCAGCTTCTGCGCCGCCGGCTGGGGCATGATGGCCGCCCGCAAGGTCGGCTACACCTGGCCGGGACTGCCGCAGCGCGGCTCCGGCGAGCGGCCGGACTGGCGGGTGCTCGCCCTGTACGTGACCACCATCGCGGCCCTCGTCGCGCTCGCGGTCTGGCGCGTCGCCCGGCTCCGCTGAGCCCCCGCGGGGCTCGCCTCGCGGACAACCGGAACGGGTGTCCGGGCGGCACCGTACAGTTGATCTCGTGACCAGCACGCAGACCACCCCGCTCCGTTACCTCAAGGGCCACGGCACCGAGAACGACTTCGTGATCGTCCCCGACGCGGCGAACGAGATCGACCTGCCCCCCGCCCTCGTCGCCCGGCTCTGCGACCGCCGCGCCGGTCTCGGCGGTGACGGCGTGCTGCACGTCGTGCGCAGCGCCGCCCATCCCGAGGCCCGTGCCATGGCCGACGAGGCCGAATGGTTCATGGACTACCGGAACGCCGACGGCACGGTCGCCGAGATGTGCGGCAACGGGGTCCGGGTCTTCGCCCGCTACCTGGAGCACGCCGGCCACGTCACCGCCGGCGAGGTCGCCGTCGCCACCCGCGGCGGGGTCAAGCGCGTCCACCTCGACAAGGACGGCTCCGTCACCGTCGCGATGGGCCGCGCCGTCCTCCCCGAGGAGGGCGTCACGGTCGCCGTCGACGGGCGCAGCTGGCCCGCGCGGAACGTGAACATGGGCAATCCGCACGCCGTCGCCTTCGTCGAGGACCTTGCCCACGCGGGCACGCTGTACGACGAGCCGCCGTACGAGCCGGCGGCGGTCTACCCCGACGGGGTCAACATCGAGTTCGTCGCGGACCGCGGCCCCCGCCACGTCGCCATGCGCGTCCACGAGCGCGGCGCCGCCGAGACCCGCTCCTGCGGCACCGGCGCCTGCGCGGTCGCCGTCGCCGCCGCCCGCCGCGACGGCGTCGACCCGGCCGAGACCGGCGCCCCCGCCACGTACACCGTCGACGTCCTCGGCGGCACCCTCGTCATCACCGAGCACCCCGGCGGGGAGATCGAGATGACCGGACCGGCCGTCATCGTCGCGGAGGGCACCCTGGAGCCCTCCTGGCTCGCCCAGGGCTGAGCGCGCCCAGGGCTGAGCGCGTCCCGGGCCCGGATCGCCCGGGGCGCTGCCCGCCCGGGCCCGGACCGCCCAGGGCCAGGCCCGTCCGGAGGGTGCCCGTCCGAGGGGCTCCGCCGGGCGGCGTAATCGAAACAGTCAACGACTCTCGTGTCGCTCGAATGGGTGATCCGATTCACGCTGGGCGAGAGCGTGACTGCGCCACGTGGTGGGGTCGGTAGCATCAAGCACCGGCCCCCCGGGCTCTCCTCGCCCGTCCACCGCCGGTCGACGTCGCCGGAGGTGCCCCATGAGCGCAGAGGCCACGAACCCCGTGAGCGCGGCCGAGGCCGCAGCCACCGACACGGGCGTCCGCAGGCGCGGACGCGCCCGGCTGGATCTGCGGAGGCTCGGCCGGGCCGCCCTGCTCGGTGCCACCGCGGGCCCCGCCCCGCGCGACCGGCTGCCCGACGCCATCGGCCACGTCGCCGAGGCGCACCGGGCCCACCACCCCGAGGCCGACCTGTCGGTGCTGCGCCGGGCGTACGTGCTCGCCGAGTCCTCGCACCGGGGACAGTTCCGCAAGAGCGGCGAGCCGTACATCACCCATCCGCTCGCCGTCACCCTGATCCTCGCGGAGCTCGGCGCCGAGACCACCACCCTGACCGCCTCCCTCCTCCACGACACCGTCGAGGACACCGAGGTGACGCTCGACCAGGTGCGCCGGGAGTTCGGCGACGAGGTCGCCTACCTCGTCGACGGCGTCACCAAGGTGGAGAAGATCGACTACGGTGCCGCGGCCGAACCCGAGACCTTCCGCAAGATGCTCGTCGCCACCGGCAACGACGTCCGGGTCATGTCGATCAAACTCGCCGACCGGCTCCACAACATGCGCACCCTCGGCGTGATGCGGCCCGAGAAGCAAGCCCGCATCGCCAAGGTCACCCGGGACGTCCTCATCCCCCTCGCCGAACGGCTCGGCGTCCAGGCGCTCAAGACCGAGCTGGAGGACCTGGTCTTCGCCATCCTCCACCCCGAGGAGTACGAGACCACCCGCGCGCTCATCGCCGACGCCACCGGCTCCGGCTCCCCGGACGCGCTCGCCGCCGTCGCCGAACAGGTCGGCGCCGTCCTGCGCGAGGCGGACATCGCCGCCGAAGTCCTCGTCCGCCCCCGCCACTTCGTCTCCGTCCACCGCGTCCGCCTCAAGCGCGGCGACCTGCGCGGCTGCGACTTCGGGCGGCTCCTCGTCCTCGTCGCCGAGGACGCCGACTGCTACGCGGTCCTCGGCGAGCTGCACACCTGCTTCACCCCGCTGATCTCGGAGTTCAAGGACTTCATCGCCGCCCCCAAGTTCAACCTGTACCAGTCGCTGCACACCGCGATCGCCGCCCCCGACGGGGCCGTCGCCGAGGTCCTCATCCGCACCCACCGCATGCACAAGGTCGCCGAGGCCGGGGTCGTCGCCCTCGGCAGCCCCTACGGCACCGCCCCCGAACCCGCCGACCTCCCCGAGACCGCCGAGGACGGCGAGCGCACCGACCCCACCCGGCTCGGCTGGCTCGCCCGCCTCCTCGACTGGCAGGAGTCCGCCCCCGACCCCGACACCTTCTGGAGCTCGCTCCACGCCGACCTCGCCGAGGACCGCGAGATCACCGTCTTCCGGGCCGACGGCGGGACCCTGGGGCTCCCCGCCGGCTCCACCTGCGTCGACGCCGCCTACGCGCGCCACGGCGAGGCCGCCCACGCCTGCCTCGGCGCCCGCGTCAACGGCCGGCTCGCCCCGCTGAGCACCGTCCTCTCCGACGGCGACACCGTGCAGCTGCTCCTCGCCCAGGACACCGGTTCCGGGCCCTCCCCGGAGTGGCTGGACCACGCCCGTACCCCCGCCGCCCGGATCGCCATCACCGCCTGGCTCCAGGCGCACCCGGAAGCCGCCCACCAGCCGGCCGCCGCCCCCCGCCCGCCGCTCAGCGTCGCCGCCGACCGCAGCTCCCGGGCGGAACTCCACGCCGACGTCGACGGCGGCCCGCCGGCCCCCGTCCGCCCGGCCGGCTGCTGCACGCCCGTGCCCCCCGACACGATCACCGGCTTCCGGGTCCGCGGCGGCGCCGTCACCGCCCACCGCACCGGCTGTCCCGCCGTGGACGTCATGCACCGGCTCGGCCGGGCCGCCGTCCCCGTCCGCTGGGGCGACGCCGCCCACTGCCGGGTCACCCTCGTCGCCGAATCGTTCGGCCGCCCCGGCCTGCTCGCCGACCTCACCGAGGCCATCGCCACCGCCGGCGCCGAGGTCGTCTCCGCCACCGTCGAACCGCCCAGCGAGCAGCGGGTCCGCCACACCTACACCCTCCAGCTCGCCGACGCCGCCGAACTCCCGAACCTCATGCGGGCCATGCGCGACGTCCCCGGCGTCTACGACGTCGGCCGCACCCACCGCCTCTGACACCCCGGCCCCGCCGGTGACACCTTCGGGTGGCGGGTGCGCGCGTCGGCCGGGGGAGCGGGCCGGGGCCCTGGTAGCCCTGGCCCATGGCGCACACTTCCCGCCCCCTCCCTCCGGCCCCCGCCCCCGCCGTCCCGGCCGCCGAGGACCCCGCCCGGCCGCCGCGCCGGCCGGGCCGCCGGCCGTGGCTCCGGGCCGCCGTCCTCGTCGCCGCCTCCGCCGGACTGGTCGCCGCCGCGCTGCCCGCCCCGGCCCCCCTCGGCATCGGCGACCCGCTCTTCCCGCACCTCGGCAACCCCGGCTACGACGTCCTCGCGTACGACATCGCCCTCACCTACTCCGGCGTGAACACCGAGCCCCTCGCCGCCGTCACCCGCGTCGACGCCCTCGCCACCGCCGACCTCGACCGGTTCCACCTCGACTTCACCCACGGCACGGTCTCCGGCGTCACCGTCGACGGCCGGCCCGCCGCGTACGCGACCAGCGGCGAGGACCTGGTCGTCACCCCGGCCGAGCCGATCGACGCCGGCGAACCCGTCACCGTCACCGTCCGCCACACCAGCGACCCGCGCGGCCCCGCCGACAACGGCGGCTGGGTCCGCACCTCCGACGGCCTCGCCATGGCCAACCAGGCCGACGCCGCCCACCGCGTCTTCCCCTCCAACGACCACCCCTCCGACAAGGCCGCCTTCACCTTCCGGATCACCGCCCCGCGCGAACTGACCGCCGTCGCCAACGGCCTGCCCGCCGGCCGCTCCGACCACGGCGCCACCACCACCTGGACCTACCGCACCCGCCACCCCATGGCCACCGAACTCGCCCAGGTCTCCATCGGCCGCTCCACCGTCCTGCACCGCACGGGCCCGCGCGGCCTGCCCGTCCGCGACGTGGTCCGCACCCAGGACCGGGAGGCGCTGGAGCCCTGGCTGCGCCGCACCCCCGGCCACCTGGAGTGGATGGAGGCCAAGGTCGGCCCGTACCCCTTCGAGACGTACGGCGTGCTGGTCGCCGACGCCACGACCGGCTTCGAGCTGGAGACCCAGACCCTCTCCCTCTTCGAGCGCCGGCTCTTCACCGACCCCCGCTTCCCCGAGTGGTACGTGGACGCGGTCATGGTCCACGAACTGGCCCACCACTGGTTCGGCGACAGCGTCTCCCCCCGCAGATGGTCCGACCTGTGGCTCAACGAGGGCCACGCGAGCTGGTACGAGGCGCTGTACGCCGACGAGACGGCCGGCCAGTCCCTGGAGAAGCGCATGAAGGCCGCCTACGCCGCCTCCGACGGCTGGCGCGCGAACGGAGGACCCCCCGCGGCCCCCCGCCCGCCCCTGCCCGGCGCCAAGATCAGCCTCTTCCGGCCCGTCGTGTACGACGGCAGCGCGCTCGTCCTCTACGCCCTCCGGCACGAGATCGGCACCGAGGCGTTCGACCGCCTGCAACGGCGCTGGGTCACCGGACACCGCGACGGCGTCGCCTCGACCGCCGACTTCACGGCCCTGGCCGAACAGGTCTCCGGACGCGAGCTCGACGCCTTCTTCACCGGCTGGCTGTACGGCGAGAAGACCCCGCCCATGCCCGGACATCCGGACTGGCGCAGCCTCCCGCCCGAGGACCAGGCCCGCTGAGGAAACCCGCGTGACGGGCGCGGGGCGGCCGTGTCACCATTTTCACGTCGGCGACGCGGCCGGCCCGGGATCCCGCGAGGGAATCTTCCGGGGCCGGCGCACGTTGTACCGACACCATCGTTCCGACCGACGTAAGGATCCAATGACCTCCTCTTCTTCCCCTTCCCAGGACGAGCAGAGCTTCGCGCAGTCGCGCCGCACCGAGAGCCTTCGGGCCGATGCCCTGATGGAAGAGGACGTCGCCTGGAGCCACGAGATCGACGGAGACCGGGACGGCGAGCAGTTCGACCGCTCCGAGCGCGCCGCGCTGCGCCGCGTCGTCGGCCTCTCTACCGAACTCGAGGACGTCACCGAGGTCGAGTACCGGCAGCTGCGCCTGGAGCGCGTCGTGCTCGTCGGTGTCTGGACCTCGGGGACCGTGCAGGACGCCGAGAACTCCCTCGCGGAGCTCGCGGCCCTCGCCGAGACGGCCGGCGCCCTCGTCCTCGACGGCGTCATCCAGCGCCGCGACAAGCCCGACCCGGCCACCTTCATCGGTTCCGGCAAGGCCCAGGAGCTGCGGGACATCGTCGTCGAGACCGGCGCCGACACCGTCGTCTGCGACGGCGAGCTCAGCCCCGGCCAGCTCATCGCCCTCGAAGACGTCGTCAAGGTCAAGGTGGTCGACCGGACCGCCCTGATCCTCGACATCTTCGCCCAGCACGCCAAGTCCCGAGAGGGCAAGGCACAGGTCGCCCTCGCGCAGATGCAGTACATGCTGCCGCGCCTGCGCGGCTGGGGTCAGTCGCTCTCCCGGCAGATGGGTGGCGGCGGCGGTGGCGGCATGGCCACCCGTGGTCCCGGTGAGACCAAGATCGAGACCGACCGGCGCCGCATCCGCGAGAAGATGGCGAAGATGCGCCGGGAGATCGCGGAGATGAAGACCGGCCGCGACATCAAGCGGCAGGAACGGCGCCGCAACAAGGTGCCGTCGGTCGCCATCGCCGGCTACACCAACGCCGGCAAGTCCTCCCTGCTCAACCGCCTCACGGGCGCCGGCGTCCTGGTGGAGAACGCGCTGTTCGCCACCCTCGACCCGACCGTCCGCCGGGCCGAGACGCCGTCCGGCCGGGTCTACACCCTGGCCGACACCGTCGGCTTCGTCCGGCACCTGCCGCACCACCTGGTCGAGGCGTTCCGCTCCACCATGGAGGAGGTCGCCGACGCCGACCTCATCCTGCACGTGGTGGACGGCTCGCACCCCGCCCCGGAGGAGCAGCTGGCCGCCGTGCGCGAGGTCTTCCGCGACGTCGGCGCGGTGAACGTGCCGGAGATCGTGATCGTCAACAAGGCCGACGCGGCCGACCCGCTGGTCCTCCAGCGACTGCTCCGCGTCGAGAAGCACTCCATGGCCGTCTCCGCCCGCTCGGGCGAGGGCATCGAGGAGCTGCTCGCCCTGATCGACCGCGAGCTGCCGCGCCCCGAGGTGGAGATCGAGGTCCTCCTGCCCTACACGCAGGGCGGTCTCGTCTCCCGCGTCCACGCCGAGGGCGAGATGCTCTCCGAGGAGCACACCCCCGAGGGCACCCTGGTCAAGGCCCGGGTGCACGAGGAACTGGCGGCGGCGCTCGCGCCGTACGTCCCCGCCGCGCACTGAGCACGGACCGCAGAAGGCGCCGGCCCCCTCCCGATCGCGGGAGGGGGCCGGCGCCTTTCATGGCCTCCGTCAGCGGGCGAACTTCTTGCTGACCATGTCGTACGCGGCCTGCGCGCCCCGGCCGAGCTGCGGACCGGCCAGCCAGCCGTTGCCGCGCGCCGGGCCGATCGAGGTGTTCGACACCAGCACCGTCCTCCCGCCCGGCAGCGCCCGGAACCAGCCGCCTCCCGACGAACCCGCCGTCATCGTGCAGCCGATCCGGTACATCACCGGCGTCGCCGGCGCCGCCGTCAGCCGCGAGGCCCCGGTCAGGCACTTGTGCATGATCACCCCGTTGTACGGGGCGGCCTGCGGGTAGCCCCAGGCCCCCACGGTCCCGGCCCGGGCCGGCGCGGGGGCGGAGAAGTCGACCGGCAGCGCCGCGCCGACGGTCTCCTCCAGCGACTTCCCGCCGCGCTGCGGCTGCACGTGCAGGACGGCGTAGTCGTACGGCCACGCCTGGTCCGTGCCGCCGCGCTGGAGCCACTCGCCCGAGGTCACCGCCCAGTCCGCCCAGTACTGGCCGTACGGGTACACCTCGTGCGGCCGCGCCCCGCGCAGGGCGGCCGGGGACCGGCCCAGGTCGTTGAAGGCCGGGACGAAGGTGATGTTGCGGTACCAGCCGCCGCCCTTCCCCGCGTGCACGCAGTGCCCGGCCGTCCAGACCAGGTTCGACTTCCCGGGCCGGCGCGGGTCCTTCACGATCGTGCCCGAGCAGACCATCGAGCCCTGCGGGGAGTCGAAGAAGATCTTGCCGACCGGGGCGGCGTTGCGGTGGTACGGGGTCTTCTCGCGCTGCGCCGTCACCGGCCGCGGCACCGGGTCGGAGCCGGAGGCCCCGGCCTGCGCGGTGATCGTCGGATCCGGGCTCTTCGCCGACTGCATCCGCGCCGGGTCCCACAGGTCCTCGATGACCGGGTTGACGAAGTCCTCGGCCTCGCGCAGCCAGGTGGAGGCGGACCAGTCCTTCCACCCGCCCCGCTTCCACGCCTCGATGTCGACGCCGTGCTTCTTGAGCCTGTCGGCGAGATCGCCGGCCAGGTCGCCCGCGCCTGCCCCGGCCGCGCCGTCGCTGTCGCCGCCGTCCGCGGAGGGTGCGGGCGCGGAGCCGCTCGTCGCGCCGGCCGGCTTGTCCGCGGCCTCCGTCCCGCCGGGCCCGCAGGCCGTGGCGGTCAGCGCGAGCGCCGTCGCCACGCCGAGGGCCGCGGGTATGAATCGTGCAGAGCGCATCCGGTGGTGTCCCCCTGGAAGTGTCGTGAGCGAGCGGAGGGAGGCGGGACCGTACGGTCCCGCCTCCCTCCGCTCACGCGCCGTGGCTCACCGGCCTACTGGCCGGCGTACTTCTTGCTGACCTCGTCGAAGATGGCCTTGGCCTCGGGGCCGAGACGCGGTCCCGCCAGCCAGCCGGCCGTCGACGGGCCGATCGAGGTGTTCGACACCAGCGCCGGCTGACCGTCCTTGCCCGTGGCGACCCAGCCGCCACCGGACGAACCCGCCGTCATCGTGCAGCCGATGCGGTACATCGTCGGCTGCTCCGCCTTCAGCGACAGCCGGCCCGGCTTGTCCGCGCACTGGAACATCTTCTGGCCGTCGAACGGCGGCGCCGCCGGGTAGCCGGTCGCCGTCATGTCCGCGATCTTCGGCACCGCCGGGGCGTTGAAGTCGACCGGCAGGGCCGTACCGACCGTCTCCTCCAGCGACTTGCCGGACGCGCCCTTCTCCGGGGTCACCTGGATGACCGCGAAGTCGTACGGGGCGCCCGCGCCGCCGGTGGACGCGCCCTCGGCGATCCACTCGTCGGAGGTCTTGACCCAGTCCGCCCACCACACGCCGTACGGGGCGATCTGCTCGCGCGACGCCTTCTCGAGGGCGGAGGTCTCCAGCGCGGCGTCGTTGTACGAGGGGACGAAGGCGATGTTGCGGTACCAGCCGCCCTCCTTGCCCTTGTGGACGCAGTGGCCGGCGGTCCACACCAGGTTGGACTTGCCCGGGTGGGCGGGGTCCTTCACCACGGTGGCCGAGCAGACCATGGAACCGTCGGGCCCGTCGAAGAACACCTTGCCCGACGCGGGCGAGTTGTCGTGGTACTTCGCCGGCACCGCGGCGGCCTTCACCGGCTCCGGCGTCGGGTCGGTGACCCCCTCGTCGCCCGAGATGTCCTCCTCCTCGACCGGCCGCTCGGGACGCTCGGCGTCCCTCATCCGGTCCGGGTCCCAGAGGTCCTCGATGATCGGGTTGACGAAGTCCTTCGCCTCACGGAGCCACTTGTCCTTGTCCCAGTTCCTCCACTCGCCGTCGCGCCACTTGTCGATGTCGATCCCGTGGTCCTTCAGCCGCTGCTTCAGGTCCTCCGGAATCTTGATCTTGTCGACCGGGTTCTCGTTCACCGGCGCACTGGGCTTGTCTCCGGCGTTCTCCTCGCTCGGGCCGCAGGCCGTCGCGGTGAGCGTCAGCGCCGCGACGGCGGACGCCGCCATCAGCAGCGGACGAATCGATCGCATCTCGTGATCCCCCTGGGACTACGTCAACTGGTGCATGTCTGAGCATCGGTCGCACCCGTGTCCGAACGGACACGGGACCGACGGCCCCCACTATGCCGGTGCCGGAGGGGACGGTACGCGCCCCGCCGCCGGTTCCGGAGCCGGTGCGGCCGTTGCCATGCCGTGATCCACGACACGCCAAGGATCTTGCCTCCGGCCCGTGTTCCCCGGCAGTTCCCGTCGTTGGTACGTACGGGGGACACAACGGCGGCGCCCGGAGCGGTCTTTGGACGCCGTCCGGCGGCCCGCCGATGTGCAACGCAACTGTTATCGCGGGAGGACGCCGAGCCGTGGCCGTGACCGAACCAGCTCCAGCTCCAGCCACCGCACCCACCCGTCCCCCGGAACCCCCGGCACAGCCCCCCACCCCGGAGGCCCCTCCCGCCCCGGCGAGCCCCTCCGCCCCGGGGGCGATTCCGCACCAGGAGCTTCCGGACCCGGCTCCCGTTCCGGCGGCGGTGCGGGACGGGGCGAAGGCCCCGGTCTCGGTGCTGGTGTCGGTGCCCGTCCCGGTCTCGGTGCCGGTCGCCGGTCCGGGCACGGCGGGGAGCACTGCGGGCGGGGAGACGTCGGGGGAGCCCGCGAGGGCGCCCGCAGCCTCGACCCGGCGCGGCTACGGGACGGTGGCGGGCGGCGGTCACGAGGCCATCCTGCGGCGGCAGGCCCAGCGCGAGTCCAGCGCCCGCACCTACGCCCGCTCACTCCCGATCGTCCCGGTCCGCGCCCGCGGCCTGACCATCGAGGGCGCCGACGGCCGGCGCTACCTCGACTGCCTCTCGGGCGCCGGCACCCTCGCCCTCGGCCACAACCACCCGGTCGTCCTCGAAGCCATCCACAAGGTCCTCGACTCCGGGGCGCCCCTCCACGTCCTCGACCTCGCGACCCCGGTCAAGGACGCCTTCACCTCCGAACTCTTCGCCACCCTCCCCCCGGAACTCGCCGCCGACGCCCGCATCCAGTTCTGCGGCCCCGCAGGCACCGACGCCGTCGAGGCCGCGCTGAAACTGGTCCGCACCGCCACCGGCCGCAGTGGGCTGTTCGCCTTCACGGGCGCCTACCACGGCATGACCGCCGGGGCTCTCGCCGTCTCCGGCGGCGCCGACGACGTCCGCGTCACCCGGCTCCCGTACCCCCAGTCGTACCGCTGCCCCTTCGGCGTCGGCGGCGAGCGCGGCGCCGAGCTCTCCGCCCGCTGGACCGAGACCCTCCTCGCCGACCCCAAGAGCGGCGTCACCGCCCCCGCCGGCCTGATCGTCGAGGCCGTCCAGGGCGAGGGCGGCGTCCTCCCCGCCCCCGACGCCTGGATGCGCCGCGTGCGGAGCATCACCGCCCGGCACTCCATCCCGCTCGTCGTCGACGAGGTGCAGACGGGCGTCGGCCGCACCGGAGCCTTCTGGGCCGTCGAGCACAGCGGCGTGGTCCCCGACGTGATGGTCCTGTCCAAGGCCATCGGCGGCTCCCTCCCGCTCGCCGTCGTCGTGTACCGCTCCGGACTCGATGCCTGGGAGCCGGGCGCCCACGCCGGCACCTTTCGCGGCAACCAGCTCGCCATGGCCGCCGGCACCGCCACCCTCGCGTACGTCCGCGAGAACCGCCTCGCCGAACGGGCCGCCACCCTCGGCGCCCGGATGCTCGGCCGGCTCCAGGACCTCCAGGCCGCCCACCCCTGCGTCGGCGACGTCCGCGGCCGCGGCCTGATGATCGGCGTCGAGCTCGTCGACCCCGGAGCCGCGGGCCCCGACGACCCCGTCCCGCCCGCCGCCCCGGCCCTCGCCCGGGCCGTCCGGCGCGAGTGCCTCGCCCGCGGACTCATCGTCGAGCTCGGCGGCCGCCACTCCGCCGTCGTCCGCCTGCTGCCCCCGCTCACCCTCACCGACGAGCAGGCCACCGCCGTCCTGGACCGTCTCGCCGACGCCCTCGCCGCCGCCGAGCGGGCCCACGTCCCCCGGCCGCCCGCCCCCCACCGGCCCGCCCCCGGACCGTCCCACTGACCCGGACCGCCCCCGGCCCCCTCCCCAAGGAAACCCGCGTGAACGCCACCCCCACCTCCCAGGTGCCCGAGACCGAGACCCACCCCGACGCCGAGGAGCGCACGGTCCCGCGCCAGCACACCGGCCCCGCTCCCCTCCGGCCGTCCCGTCCCGGAGGAGCCGCCCCGGCCGCCGGCCCGTCCCGGCCCGCCGCCCCCGCCGCCGACCCGCTCGACGACCCCGACCCCCAGCGGGCCGCCGACACCGCCGCCATCGAGAACCTCCTCCGCTGCTGGGTCCGGGAGAAGAACCTCCCCGCCCCCGAGTCGTCCACCCTCCGCGTCCCCCTCGACGCCAGCGGCACCGCCCTCCTCGTCCCCGTCCGCTACTGGTCGGCCACCGGCTGGCACCGCTTCGGCGCCCCCGCCCTGGAGAGCCTCCCCTCCAGCGCCCCGGCCGTCGACGCCGTCACCCTCGCCGCCCTCCTCAGCCGTGAGACCGGCCGCCCCGAGGCCACCGAACTCGTCGGCCGTGTCGCCGACTCCGCCCGCCGCACCGCCGACTTCCTCGACGCCCGCCGCCGCGCCCCCAGGCCCCACCCCGACGCCGACCTCTTCCTCGCCGCCGAACAGTCCCTCCTCCTCGGCCACCCGCTCCACCCCACCCCCAAGAGCCGCGAAGGTCTCTCCGAGGCCGAGGCCCGCCTCTACTCGCCCGAACTCCACGGCTCCTTCCCCCTCCACTGGTTCGCCGTCGACCACTCCCTCCTCGTCTCCGACTCCGCCTGGACCGAGCAGGGCCGCCCCGTCACCGCCGAACAGCTCACCTCCGGCCTCGCCGAAGGACTCGCCCACCCCACCGGCACCGCCCCCCTGCCCCTCCACCCCTGGCAGGCCCGCGAACTCCTCCACCGCCCCGACATCCGGGCCCTCCTCGACCGGGGCCTCCTCCACGACCTCGGCCCCCACGGCAGCCACTGGCACCCCACCTCCTCCGTCCGCACCGTCCACCGCCCCGGCGCCCGCGCCATGCTCAAGCTCTCCCTCGGCCTCCGCATCACCAACTCCCGCCGCGAGAACCTCCGCAAGGAACTCCACCGCGGCGTCGAGGTCCACCGCCTCCTGCGCACCGGCCTCGTCGACGAATGGCAGGCCGCCCACCCCGGGTTCGACATCGTCCGCGACCCCGCCTGGCTCGCCGTCGACGCCCCGGACGGCACCCCCGTGCCCGGCCTCGACCTGATGATCCGGCACAACCCCTTCGGCGCCGGCGACGACGCCGTCTGCCTCGCGGCCCTCACCTCCCCCCGCCCCCGGCCCGGGGCGACCGTCATGAGCTCCCGCCTCGCCGACCTCATCGGCCACCTCGCCGATCGCACCGGCCGCCCCGTCGCCGCCGTCTCCGCCGAGTGGTTCCTCCGCTACCTCGACCAGGTCGTCCGCCCCGTCCTCTGGCTCGACGGCCACGCCGGCATCGCCCTCGAAGCCCACCAGCAGAACACCCTCGTCCTCCTGGACGCCGAGGGCTGGCCCACCGGCGGCCGCTACCGCGACAACCAGGGCTACTACTTCCGCGAGTCCCACCGGGCCGAGCTGGAGAGCCGCCTCCCCGGCATCGGCGCACACAGCGACACCTTCGTCTCCGACCAGGTCACCGACGAGCGCTTCGCCTACTACCTCGGCATCAACAACGTCCTCGGCCTGATCGGCGCCTTCGGCGCCCAGCACCTCGCCGACGAGCGGATCCTGCTCGCCGCCTTCCGCTCCTTCCTCACCTCGGCCACCGGTCTCGGCTCACCCCTGCCGCACCGCCTCCTCGAAGCCGCCACCCTCCGCAGCAAGGCCAACCTCCTCACCCGCCTCCACGGCCTCGACGAACTCGTCGGCCCCGTCGACACCCAGTCCGTCTACGTCACCATCACCAACCCCCTCCGCGCCTGAGCCCCGGGCGGCCCACCAGCCGCCGCCCACCGCCCGCACCCACCGGCCCGTCCCTCGACCAATCACCGAAGGGACGACGCCCATGACCACGGAAGACCGCCCCATGTCCATACATCCGGACCACCGGCACGACGCCGGCACCGCAGCCGCCGACCGGTTCCCACCGTCCGACCCGACGGGCGACGACACCCTCGACCTCCGCGTCGACGATCTCGTCGCCCTCCTCACCGCCGGACAGCCCTCCCCACCGGCCACCACGGCCCCGACCGCCACGGACCTGACCGCCCCGGACGCGATCGCCACCGACCCGGTCACCACGGCCCCGACCGCCCCCGCCCTGGCGGCCACGGCCCCGACCGCCCCCGTCACGTCCGGGCCGGACACCTCCGGCCCCGCCGGGACCGCCGTCGACGCCCGCCTCGACGGCGACCTGCTCGACTCCGTCGCCTCCTGGGCCACGACGGACACCCGCTTCGGCAGCTTCCGCCTCGTCCCGGTCCGTCCGGGCCGCGACCTGCCCCTGCTCACCCGGTGGATGAACGACCCCGCCGTCGCCGCCTTCTGGGAACTCGCCGGACCCGAGAGCGTCACCGCCGACCACGTCCGCGCCCAGCTCGAAGGCGACGGCCGCAGCGTCCCCTGCCTCGGCGTGCTCGACTCCACCCCGATGAGCTACTTCGAGATCTACCGCGCCGACCTCGACCCGCTCGCCCGGGCCTACCCGGCCCGCCCGCACGACACGGGCGTCCATCTCCTCCTCGGAGGCGTCACCGACCGTGGCCGAGGAGTGGGCACGGCGCTTCTGCGGGCCGTCGCCGATCTCGTCCTCGACCACCGCCCCCGCTGCACCCGGGTCGTCGCCGAACCCGACATCCGCAACACCCCCTCCGTCTCGGCCTTTCTCAACGCCGGCTTCCGCTACGCGGCGGAAATCGACCTGCCCGACAAACGAGCCGCGCTCATGATCCGTGACCGGGCCCTCCGTCACGTTCTGTGAACACCCTCTGTCTTTGATACACCGCTCGACCCACAGCGGTTCCCACTTCGAGGAGGCTTTGTGACGACGTCCCCAGCACCCCACGACTCCGCACGACCCGCGGCGGCCGCGGCCCCCGAACTGCTCGCGCCCCCCGAGCTCAATCCCACCGCCTGGACCCGCGCCTCCGCCCGTACCCTCGCCAAGGCCCTCGGCGAGTTCGCCTACGAGGAGATCCTCGACCCCGTGCCCGTCGCGGGCGACCTCGCCGACCGGTACGCCCTCACCCTCGACGACGGCACCACCCTCGCCTTCACCGCCCGCCGCGGCGCCTACGGCAGCTGGCGCGTCGAGCCCGACACGATCACCCACGACGACGCGCCGCTGGCCGACCCCCTCGCCCTCCTCGTCCGCGCCCGCCGCCTCCTGGACCTCGACGGCGCCACCCTCGGACACCTCATCCGCGAGCTCTCCACCACCCTCGCCGCCGAGGCCCGCCTCGACCACACCGCCCTCCCCGCGGACCGCCTCGCCGACCTCCCGTACGCCGAACTCGAAGGCCACCAGACCGGACACCCCTGGCTCGTCCTCAACAAGGGCCGCATCGGCTTCTCCGCGACCGACGCCGCCCGATGGGCCCCCGAAGCCCGCCGCGCCACCCCCCTCCCGTGGCTCGCGGTCAGCAACCGCCTCGCCGCCTACCGCGGCGTGGCGGGGCTCGACACCCCCGACCGCCTCTACGCCCGGGAGCTCGACCCGCCCGTCCGGGAAGCGTTCCGCGCCGAGCTCACCGCCCGCGGCCTCGACCCCGACGCCTACCTGCTGCTGCCCGTGCACCCCTGGCAGTGGGACGAGATCCTGCTCCCGCTCTACGCCCCCGCCGTCGCCTCCGGTGCCATCGTCCCGCTCCCCGCCGACGGCGACCTCCGCCTGCCGCAGCAGTCCATCCGTACCTTCCTCAACACCAGCCGCCCCGACCGGCACACCGTCAAACTGCCGCTCTCCGTCCTCAACACCCTCGTCTGGCGCGGCCTCCCCACCGAACGCACCCTCGCCGCCCCCGCCGTCACCGCCTGGGTCCACGGACTGCGCGACGCCGACCCCTTCCTCCACGAGGAATGCGGCGTGATCCTCCTCGGCGAGGTCGCTTCCGTCACCGTCGAGCACCCCCTCTACGACCGGCTGCCCGAAGTCCCCTACCAGTACAAAGAACTCCTCGGCGCGATCTGGCGCGAACCGCTCCGCCTGCCGCCCGGCGAGCGCGCCCGCACCCTCGCGTCCCTGCTCCACACCGACCCCGAGGGCCGCGCCTTCGTCGCCGAACTCGTCACGCGGTCCGGCCTGGCCCCCGCCGTCTGGCTCCGCCGCCTCTTCGCCGCCCTGCTGCCACCCCTGCTCCACTTCCTCTACCGCTACGGCACGGTCTTCTCCCCGCACGGCGAGAACGCGATCGTCGTCTACGACGAGCAGGACGTCCCCGTCCGCCTGGCGATCAAGGACTTCGTCGACGACGTCAACATCAGCGCCCACCCCCTTCCCGAGCACGAGGACATGCCCGACGACGTCCGCGCCGTCCTCCTCACCGAGGAGCCCGGCTTCCTCACCCAGTTCATCCATTCGGGGCTCTTCGTCGGCGTCTTCCGTTACCTCGCCCCGCTGTGCGAGGAACAACTGGACGTACCCGAGCCGGACTTCTGGGCCCTCGTCCGTGCCGAGATCCTCCGCCACCAGGAGCGCTTCCCCGAGCTGAAGGACCGGTTCGAGCTCTTCGACCTGCTCACCCCGCGGATCGAACGGCTCTGCCTCAATCGCAACCGGCTGCACATGGACGGCTACCGGGACCGCGCCGACCGGCCGCACGCCGCCGTCCACGGCACCGTCCCCAACCCCCTCGCGTGATCCTCGGGAGTGCCTCCGCTGTCGGTGCCGCCCCGTAGGCTGGGAACGCTATGACGAAGCCATCCCTCCCCGACCTCCTCCACGCCGCCGTCGCCGCCGTCGGCGGCACGGAGCGGCCCGGCCAGGTCACCATGGCCGAGGCCGTGGCCGAGGCCATCGACGACAATTCCCACCTGCTCGTCCAGGCGGGCACCGGCACCGGAAAGTCGCTCGGCTATCTCGTGCCGGCGCTCGCGCACGGGGAGAGGGTGGTGGTGGCCACGGCCACCCTGGCGCTCCAGCGCCAGCTCGTCGAGCGCGACCTGCCGCGGACGGTCGACGCGCTGCATCCGCAGCTGCGCCGCCGCCCCCAGTTCGCCATGCTCAAGGGCCGGTCGAACTACCTCTGCCTGCACCGGCTCCACGAGGGCGTCCCGCAGGACGAGGAGGACGGCCTGTTCGACCCCTTCGAGGCGGCCGCGCCCACCAGCAAGCTCGGCCAGGACCTGCTCCGGTTGCGCGACTGGGCGGACGAGACGGAGACCGGCGACCGGGACGACCTGACGCCCGGCGTCTCCGACCGGGCCTGGGCCCAGGTCTCGGTCTCCTCCCGGGAATGCCTCGGTGCGAGCAAGTGCGCGTACGGGGCGGAGTGCTTCGCCGAGTCGGCTCGGGAGCGGGCGAAGCTCGCCGATGTCGTGGTCACCAACCACGCCCTCCTCGCGATCGACGCGATCGAGGGTGCCCCCGTCCTGCCCCAGCACGAGGTCCTGATCGTCGACGAGGCCCACGAGCTGGTCTCCCGGGTCACCGGCGTCGCGACCGGCGAGCTCACCCCGGGCCAGGTGAACCGGGCGGTGCGCCGGGCCGCCAAGCTCGTGGACGAGAAGGTCGCCGATCAGCTCCAGACCGCCGCGGAAGGCTTCGAACGGGTCATGGAGCTGGCGCTGCCGGGCCGCCTGGAGAAGATCCCGGAGGATCTTGCGTACGCGCTGATGGCGCTGCGCGACGCGGCCCGCGCCGTGATCACCGCGCTGGGGAACACGCGGGACCGTGCGGTGCAGGACGAGGACGCGGTCCGCAAGCAGGCGATGGCCTCGGTCGAGACCGTGCACGGGGTGGCGGAGCGGATCACCCAGGGCTCCGAGTACGACGTCGTCTGGTACGAGCGCCACGACCGCTTCGGCGCCTCGCTGCGGGTCGCGCCGCTCTCGGTCTCGGGGCTGCTGCGGGAGAAGCTCTTCACCGAGCGCTCCGTCGTCCTCGCCTCGGCCACCCTCAAGCTCGGCGGCGACTTCAACGGCGTGGGCGCCTCGCTGGGCCTCGCGCCCGAGGGCACCACGGGGGACGACCTGCCGGTCTGGAAGGGCCTCGACGTCGGCTCCCCGTTCGACTACCCCAAGCAGGGGATCATGTACGTCGCCAAGCACCTGGCCAAGCCGGCCAGGGACGGTGACCGCGGCGACATGCTCGACGAACTGACCGAGCTGATCCAGGCGGCCGGCGGCAGGACCCTGGGGCTCTTCTCCTCGATGCGTGCGGCACAGCTCGCGGCCGAGGAGCTGCGGACCCGGATCCCCGAGTTCCCGATCCTGCTCCAGGGCGAGGACACCCTGGGCGAGCTGATCAAGAACTTCTCGGCCGACCCGAAGACCTGCCTCTTCGGCACGCTGTCGCTGTGGCAGGGCGTGGACGTGCCGGGCGCCAGCTGCCAGCTGGTCGTCATGGACAAGATCCCGTTCCCGCGCCCGGACGACCCGCTGATGAGCGCCCGCCAGAAGGCGGTCGAGGAGAACGGGGGGAACGGCTTCATGGCCGTGGCGGCGACGCACGCGGCGCTGCTGATGGCCCAGGGAGCCGGCCGTCTGGTCCGTGCCACGGGCGACCGGGGCGTGGTGGCGGTGCTCGACCAGCGCCTGGCCACCGCCCGGTACGGCAGCTACCTGAAGGCGTCGATGCCCGACTTCTGGTACACGACCGACCGCAACCAGGTGCGCAAGTCCCTCGCCGCGATCGACGCGAAGGCGAAGGCGGACGGCGCCTGAGCCAGGCGACATGTGTCCGGCCCCGGCGGATGCCGGGGCCGGACGCGAGCCAGGAGGGCGGGACGTACAGCGGGCCCCGGGACCGGCGCAGTGGGTCCCGGGGCCCGGTCGGAGCCGGCGGGTGGGGTCACACCCGCCGCAGTACGGCCACCACCTTGCCGAGGATCGTCGCCTCGTCGCCGGGGATGGGCTGGTACGCGGCATTGTGCGGCAGCAGCCAGACGTGGCCGTCCTCGCGCTTGAAGCGCTTCACCGTGGCCTCGCCGTCGAGCATGGCGGCGACGATGTCGCCGTTCTCCGCGACGGGCTGGCGGCGGACGGTGACCCAGTCGCCGTCACAGATGGCGGCCTCGATCATGGAGTCGCCGACGACCTTGAGGACGAAGAGCTCGCCGTCACCGACCAGCTGCCGGGGGAGGGGGAAGACGTCCTCGACGGACTCCTCGGCCAGGATCGGGCCGCCGGCCGCGATCCGGCCGACCAGCGGCACGTACGACGCGGCGGGCTTGCCGGTGGTGTCGGTCGGCTGGGTGCTGGGCTGGTCCGACCCGCGGACCTCGTACGCCCGGGGGCGGTGCGGGTCGCGGCGGAGGAAGCCCTTGCGCTCCAGGGCCATCAGCTGGTGGGCCACCGACGACGTGCTGGAGAGGCCCACCGCCTGGCCGATCTCGCGCATCGACGGCGGGTAGCCGCGCCGCTGGACCGAGTCGCGGATGACTTCGATGACCCGGCGCTGGCGGTCGGTGAGGCCGGAGCTGTCGGCCCTGATGCCTGGCGGCCTTCCGGGGAGGGCTCGGGCGGGACGCCCGGGCTCCTCGCCGTTCATGGCTGTGTCGTTCATGGCGTGCACCGGCTCGAGTCGGCCCTGGGAGCGGTCCTGGGCGGTGATGGTGGCGCTGTCTGCGGTGGTGGTCACGTCGTCGGCCCCTCTCGAATGGTCTCCCTGGCTGGCACAACGGTAGTAGCTTTCGAAAGGTTGCGCCAAACACACGTTCGAGTGAAAATCCGCAGATTGCCTTACGCGTGTACGAGTGGGGGTGTATGGGAGTGGGCCCGCCAGGGTCGATCCCGCCCTTACGGTAGCCTTCCCCGCTGGGTTCTCAGGCCCCGGCGCGCCCTCCCAGTCTCCCATTCGCGGAGCGCGGGCGCGGCTCCGGGGCCCCGCGACACGCTGGTGGTGTCGAAGTGACCTGAACCCAAGATCTAGTGGTTGGATGGCACCGGCCGCCCAGGGATAGTGGTCCCCGGTCTGCCGGGGCGCCATCCATCGCCTATGCTGGTGGTCGCTTCGAGGGCCTTGACGGGCCCCGCGAGGCTGTTCAGTGATGCCATGAGGAAGAGGGTCGTAACCGATGCACTGCCCCTTCTGCAGGCACCCTGACAGCCGGGTCGTGGACAGTCGCACCACCGATGACGGCACGTCCATCCGACGTCGCCGCCAGTGCACCGACTGCGCCCGCCGTTTCACCACGGTGGAGACCTGTTCGCTCATGGTGGTCAAGCGCTCCGGCGTCACCGAGCCCTTCAGCCGCACCAAGGTCATCTCCGGCGTCCGCAAGGCGTGTCAGGGGCGACCGGTCACCGAGGACGCCCTGGCCAAGCTCGGCCAGCGGGTCGAGGAGGCGGTGCGCGCCACCGGCAGCGCCGAGCTGACCACTCACGACGTGGGCCTCGCGATCCTCGGGCCGCTGCAGGAGCTCGACCTCGTCGCGTACCTGCGCTTCGCGTCCGTGTACAAGGCTTTCGAAGACCTCGAAGACTTCGAGGCCGCCATCGCGGAACTCCGCGTGCGGCCTCCCGCTGAGAACGGCGGACCGGGTGCCCCCGAGGTGCCCGTTCCCGCCGGCGCCGCCGACTGACGGCGGTCCGGGCCCGCGCGGCCCGGCGACCGGCCGCCGTGCGGCCGTGAAGACCTGCCCCGGGTGACCTCTGTGGTGCCCGTGGGTCAAGCAGTACAGAACGTAGTACAGAAGACGGTGCTCTGGGATTATCTGGGCGCCAAAGGGTGTTTTGCCCGTATATGGGAGGCGGCATGACAGAGACGGCGAGCGGCCCGGCACGTGGTTCCCGCACCAAGGGAGCCAAGGCGGCGAGCAAGGGCCTGCGGATCGAGCGCATCCACACCACCCCCGGCGTGCATCCGTACGACGAGGTGAACTGGGAGCGCCGTGACGTCGTCATGACCAACTGGCGCGACGGCTCGATCAACTTCGAGCAGCGCGGCGTCGAGTTCCCCGACTTCTGGTCGGTGAACGCGGTCAACATCGTCACCAGCAAGTACTTCCGCGGGGCCGTCGGCACCCCGCAGCGCGAGACCGGTCTCAAGCAGCTCATCGACCGGATCGTGAAGACCTACACGAAGGCCGGCGAGGACTACGGCTACTTCGCCTCGCCCGCCGACGCGGAGATCTTCGAGCACGAGCTCACCTACGCCCTCCTCCACCAGATCTTCAGCTTCAACTCCCCGGTCTGGTTCAACGTCGGCACGCCGCAGCCCCAGCAGGTCTCCGCCTGCTTCATCCTGTCCGTCGACGACTCCATGGAGTCGATCCTCGACTGGTACAAGGAAGAGGGCATGATCTTCAAGGGTGGTTCCGGCGCCGGCCTGAACCTCTCCCGCATCCGCTCCTCCAAGGAGCTGCTCTCCTCCGGCGGCAACGCCTCCGGCCCGGTCTCCTTCATGCGCGGTGCCGACGCCTCCGCGGGAACGATCAAGTCCGGTGGCGCCACCCGCCGCGCCGCCAAGATGGTCATCCTCGACGTCGACCACCCGGACATCGAGAACTTCATCGAGACCAAGGTCAAGGAGGAGGAGAAGATCCGCGCCCTCCGTGACGCGGGCTTCGACATGGACCTGGGCGGCGACGACATCACGTCCGTCCAGTACCAGAACGCCAACAACTCGGTCCGCGTGAACGACGAGTTCATGAAGGCCGTGGAGTCCGGCGGCACCTTCGGCCTGCGCGCCCGCATGACCGGCGAGGTCATCGAGAAGGTCGACGCCAAGTCGCTCTTCCGCAAGATGGCCGAGGCCGCCTGGGCCTGCGCCGACCCGGGCATCCAGTACGACGACACGATCAACCGCTGGCACACCTGCCCCGAGTCCGGCCGCATCAACGGCTCGAACCCGTGCAGCGAGTACATGCACCTGGACAACACGTCCTGCAACCTCGCCTCGCTGAACCTCATGAAGTTCCTCAAGGACGACGGCAAGGGCAACCAGTCCTTCGAGGTCGAGCGCTTCGCGAAGGTCGTCGAGCTCGTCATCACCGCGATGGACATCTCCATCTGCTTCGCCGACTTCCCGACCCAGAAGATCGGCGAGAACACCCGCGCCTTCCGCCAGCTCGGCATCGGCTACGCCAACCTCGGCGCCCTGCTGATGGCGACCGGCCACGCGTACGACTCCGACGGCGGCCGCGCCCTCGCCGGTGCCATCTCCTCGCTGATGACCGGCACCTCGTACAAGCGCTCCGCCGAGCTCGCCGCGGTCGTCGGCGCCTACGACGGCTACGCCCGCAACGCCGAGCCGCACCAGCGCGTCATGAAGCAGCACGCCGACGCCAACGAGACGGCCGTCCGGATCGACGACCTCGACTCGCCGATCTGGGCCGCCGCCACGGAGGCATGGCAGGACGTGATCCGCCTCGGCGCCAAGAACGGCTTCCGCAACGCCCAGGCGTCGGTCATCGCCCCGACCGGCACCATCGGTCTCGCGATGTCCTGCGACACCACCGGTCTCGAGCCCGACCTCGCCCTGGTCAAGTTCAAGAAGCTCGTCGGCGGCGGCTCGATGCAGATCGTCAACGGCACCGTCCCGCAGGCCCTGCGCCGCCTGGGCTACCAGGAGGAGCAGATCGAGGCGATCGTCGCCCACATCGCCGAGCACGGCAATGTGGTCGACGCCCCGGGCCTCAAGACCGAGCACTACGAGGTCTTCGACTGCGCCATGGGCGAGCGCTCCATCTCCGCGATGGGCCACGTCCGCATGATGGCCGCCATCCAGCCCTGGATCTCCGGCGCCCTCTCCAAGACCGTGAACCTGCCGGAGACGGCCACGGTCGAGGACGTCGAGGAGGTCTACTTCGAGGCGTGGAAGATGGGCGTCAAGGCGCTCGCGATCTACCGCGACAACTGCAAGGTCGGCCAGCCGCTCTCCGCCAAGAAGAAGGAGGACGAGAAGGCCGAGGTGACCGCGAAGACCGAGGCGACGATCCGCGAGGCCGTCGAGAAGGTCGTCGAGTACCGTCCGGTCCGCAAGCGCCTCCCGAAGGGCCGCCCGGGGATCACCACCTCCTTCACCGTCGGCGGCGCCGAGGGCTACATGACCGCCAACTCCTACCCGGACGACGGTCTCGGTGAGGTCTTCCTGAAGATGTCGAAGCAGGGCTCGACCCTCGCGGGCATGATGGACGCCTTCTCCATCGCGGTCTCCGTCGGTCTGCAGTACGGCGTCCCGCTGGAGACCTACGTCTCGAAGTTCACCAACATGCGCTTCGAGCCGGCCGGCATGACGGACGACCCGGACGTGCGGATGGCGCAGTCGATCGTCGACTACATCTTCCGCCGCCTGGCGCTCGACTTCCTGCCCTTCGAGACCCGCTCGGCCCTCGGCATCCACTCCGCCGAGGAGCGTCAGCGTCACCTGGAGACCGGCTCCTACGAGCAGTCCGACGACGTGGACGTCGACGTCGAGGCGCTGGCCCAGTCGGCTCCGGTCGCCACGGAGCTGAAGGCCGTCGCGGCCCCCGCCCCGGTGGTCAAGGCCGAGGTCCCGGCCCCGAAGCAGGCGCACACCTCGGCGGAGCTCGTCGAGATGCAGCTCGGCATCAGCGCCGACGCCCCGCTCTGCTTCTCCTGCGGGACGAAGATGCAGCGCGCCGGCTCCTGCTACATCTGCGAGGGCTGCGGCTCGACCAGCGGCTGCAGCTGATCAACGGCTGACGAAGGGGACCGACCGGTGGTCGGTCCCCTTCGGCGTGTCTGGGGCGGTGCGGTCAGACTCGGGCGCTGCCCATCAGGGAGCCGAAGGTCTGCGGGTCCGTGTCGAAGCCCCGCGGCAGGGGGCGGAAGGTCCAGCCCGAGGCGTCGCGCACGAACTCGGCGACGGTCGCCGCGGTGGATTCGGCCGCCACGGCGAAGTCGTCCGTGAGCAGTTCCGTGTAGCCCTGGCTCACGCGGACGGAGGTCTGGGCTATGCGGCCGAAGACCACGCGGCCGCCGCCCTGCTGTATCGCCACGCCGACCACGACACGCACGTACCGGTCGGCCAGCCGGTCCAGTTCGAGCGTCATCGCCTCGTCGTAGCCGAAGCCCTGGCCCGTACGGCTGTCGCGGTGCAGGGTGATCGTCCCGTCGGGGGAGCGGCTGCCGAAGTGGACGAGCTGGGCGGGCGTGCCGTGGGGGTCGTCGGAGGTGAAGACGGCGGCGACGAGGTCCAGGTCGTGCGCCGGCGCGCCCGCCGGTGCCGGATCCCACTTGAGCGCCACCTCGACCTTGCCGACGCCCTTGTTGAGTCCGCTCACGATGTCTCCCCTTTCCCCGTTTCCCCACGAGGACCCGTCGCTCCGGATCCTTCTTCATGGTGTCACGCACGTACGACAGTTGGGTCCGGGCGGCCCGCCGGGCCTGGTTCCGGGGCGATGACGTGCCGGATCTCGACGCCCGACTGGCGTGAAAAGAACGGGTGTCTGACGAGGGCTCATGTCGCCCTCCCCATCTGTGGTGACGGTCTGCCGGGGCACACTCCGGACCCGTACGATGGCGCGGTGCTGGTCAAGTGGATTCGCTGCGCCGTCGTGGACCGTCGAGGGTTCGAGCGGGGGCAGCGGAAGTGGGCGGGGCTGCTCGGGGAGCCGGGTTTCCGGGGGCAGGGCGGTGGCTGGAGCCGGGCCCGTCCCGAGATCGCGCACGTCTTCGCGTTCTGGGAGAGCCGGGCCTTCTACGACTCCTTCATGGCCCGCTCGCACGACCGGCTGGCCGCCGCGCAGGTGGGCACGTTCAAGGACGCGCAGGTCAAGCTCTTCGACCACCGCTTCGACGTGAAGACCGGTTTCGAGCCGAGGTTCTCCGACGCGGACGTGGCCCGGGTGGCGCACTGCCGTGTCCATGAGGAGCGCGTGGAGCACTTCGCGCTGATGCAGGAGAAGGTGTGGAATCCGGCGATGGCCGGGTCCCCGGGCATGCTGCGCGGGCTGTTCGGCGAGGCGCCGGGCCACGAGTTCCTGGTGCTCTCGCTCTGGAACTCCGCTGCGGAGCACGGAAAGTACCGGGAGGAGAGGGTCGAGCGCCTCGGTCTGCGGGCGCAGACCGAGGCCGACGTGGCCGCCCTCTCGGGTGACGTCGTGCGGCTCGAACCTGCCTGGACGGTATGACCGTCTCGTTCTCGTCGGTTCCGTTCTTTCCGTCGACGGTCCGAGCGGCTAGTTCTCGTCCGTGGCCGTCCCGGAGGGGGCGGTGGGTGAGGCACTCGTCCGCCGCCGGGTGAAGACGCCCGCCTCCACGGCTGCCAGGGCCGCGTCGGCCGCCTGGTCCGCGAGGTCCTCGTCGACGGGCTCGCGGGTGACGAAGAGGCGGAGGAAGAGCGGGGCGGAGACCGCCCGGACCACCGCCCCGGCATCCGTCGACGCGGGTGCCTCGCCCCGCTCCACCGCCCTGGTCACGACCTCCTCGCAGCGCCGGAACCGCTCCGCGTAGAAGGAGTGCAGCGCGTCCGCGGCGCGTGGCGACTGGAACGCCGCGCCGACGAAGGCGGTGGGCGCCGCCGCGCTGGCCGGGTCCCCGAACCCCGCGACGACCTCCCGGGCCAGGGCGCGCAGGTCGTCCCCGAGGCCGCCCGTGTCGGGCGGTGTCCAGTCGTCCTCGCCCGCGAGGTCGAGGGCGTCGGCCACCATGCCCTCCACGCCGCCCCAGCGGCGGTAGAGCGTCGTCTTGTGGACGCCGGAGTGCTCCGCCACGTACTCGACCGTCAGGGAGGGATAGCCCTGCTCGGCCAGGCCGGTCAGGACGGCGTCGCGCACGGCCGCCCGGGTGCGGGCGGTGCGGCCGCCGGGGCGCCGGCTGCCGGGTGCGGGTGCGCCGGGGTCCTCGATCGAATCATTCAACTGCTACTCCCGTTGCATTAGTGAGATCGAGTGTGCCACACTCGGCGTTAATGCGACACAAGTTGTGTTTGCGTTCGCTCCTGGGAGGTGCCATGCCCGCACAGATCTCGCTCCATGACGTGACCGTCTCCCGAGGGGAGCGGACACTCCTCGACCGCGTCTCGCTCTCCGTCCGCCCCGGCGAGCGCGTCGGGATCGTGGGGGAGAACGGCGCGGGCAAGTCGACCCTTCTCCACCTGCTGGCCGGCGAGGTCGTGCCGGACGAAGGCCGGGTCGTCGCCCAGGCCGACGACGGCCTGCGGCTCCTCCGCCAGACCCCCGACCTGCCGCCGGAGTCCACGGTGGCCGACGCCGTCGACGCCGCCCTGGCCGACTTCCGCGCCATGGAGGTGCGACTCCGCGCCCTCGAAGCCCGGCTGGACGACGGAGCCGCCGACGACCTCGCCGCGTACGGAGAGCTGCTCACCACGTACGAGCTCCGCGGCGGATACGAGGCCGACGCCCGCGTCGACAAGGCCCTCCACGCCCTCGGGCTCGCCCACATCGCCCGCGACCGGCGGCTCGGCACCCTCTCGGGCGGGGAGCAGGCACGGCTCGGCATCGCCTGCGCCGTCGCCGCGGCGCCCGAGGTGCTCCTGCTCGACGAACCCACCAACCACCTCGACGCGGCCGCGCTCGACTGGCTGGAGGAGTCCCTCCGCGGCCACCGGGGGACCGTCGTCGCCGTCTCCCACGACCGTGTCTTCCTGGAGCGCGTCACCACCGCCCTCGTCGAGGTCGACACCGACCGCCGGGACCTCGTCCGCCACGGCGAGGGGTACGGGGGCTTCCGTGCCGCCCGGGAAGCCGCCCGCCGACGGCGGCGGCAGGAGTTCGAGGAGTGGCGGACCGAGACCGAGCGTCTGGAGGTGTACGCGGCGGGCACGGCCCATGCCGTGGCCGCGGGCCGGGTCATGAAGGACAACAACAAGATGGCCTACGACCGGGCCGCCGGCCGGGTCCAGGCATCCGTGTCGGGTCGCGTCCGCAACGCCAGGGAGAGGCTGCGACGGCTCAGGGAGGACCCGGTGCCCGAACCGGCCCCACCCCTCGCCTTCACCGCCCGCCCGGAGGTGGGGGTGGTCGAGGGGGAACTGCTCGCCCTCGACCACGTGCGGATCGGGCGGCGACTCGCCGTCGACAGCCTGACCCTCGCGGCCGGGGAGCGGCTCCTGATCCACGGGGGCAACGGAGCGGGCAAGTCCACCCTGCTCCGTGTCATGGCCGGCGACCTCGTCCCCGACCGCGGCGAGGTGCGGCGCCGGGGCAGGATCGGCTTCCTGGCCCAGGAGGTCACCGTCCGCCGGCCCGCCGAGTCCCTCCTCACCGCCTTCGGGGAAGGGCTGGGACTGGACCTCGACGAAGACGGCCTGGCCGAACGGATGCTGTCGTACGGGCTGTTCCGGCCGGCCGATCTCACCGTGCCCGTCGGGGCCCTCTCGGCAGGACAGCTCCGCAGGCTCGCCCTCGCCCGGCTGCTCGCCCGCCCCGCCGACCTGCTGCTCCTCGACGAACCGGCGAACCACCTCGCGCTCGGCCTGGTCGAGGAACTGGAACAGGCCCTGGACGCGTGGCCGGGCGCGGTCGTGGTGGTCTCGCACGACCGCGCACTGCGGCGCCGGTTCACCGGACGGATACGCCGGATGGACTCCGGCCGCCTCCTCGACTGAGCCGAACGGGGCGGCTCCCTCTAGGGTCGGAACATGGCACGACCGCGGCGCATCGTCCTCGTACGGCACGGGGAGTCCGAAGGCAATGTCGACGACACCGTCTACGAACGGGAGCCCGACCATGCCCTCCGGCTCACCGAGACCGGTCGGCGGCAGGCCGAGGAGACGGGCGGGCGGCTCAGGGAACTCTTCGGCGACGAGGCGGTCAGCGTGTACGTCTCGCCCTACCGCCGCACCCACGAGACCCTGCACGCCTTCCGGCTGCGGCCGGGGCGGGTCAGGATCCGGGAGGAGCCACGGCTGAGGGAGCAGGACTGGGGCAACTGGCAGGACCGGGAGGACGTACGCCTCCAGAAGGTGTACCGGGACGCGTACGGGCACTTCTTCTACCGCTTCGCGCAGGGGGAGTCCGGCGCCGACGTCTACGACCGGGTGGGGGCGTTCCTGGAGAGCCTCTACCGCAGCTTCGAAGCCCCCGACCACCCGCCGAACGTCCTGCTGGTCACCCACGGTCTGACCATGCGGCTCTTCTGCATGAGGTGGTTCCACTGGAGCGTGGCCGAATTCGAATCCCTGTCGAACCCCGGCAACGCCGAGACCCGGGTCCTGCTGCTCGGGGAGGACGGACGGTACCGGCTGGACCGCCCGTTCGAACGCTGGTGTACCCCGGAACCGTACGGCCCCACCGGATAGAGTGGCGCACCGATGATCGCTGACTCCTCATTCGACCGGCGCTTCGACCGCGCCCTCGCCAGTCTGCGCGGACTGGCCGTGGGGGACGCACTGGGTTCCCAGTTCTTCGTCCCCGCGCACTACCCCCTCCTGAAGCGGCGCGAACTGCCGCCCGGCTCCTGGCAGTGGACCGACGACACGGAGATGGCCTGCTCCGTCCTCGCCGTCCTCGCCCGGCACGACCGCATCGACCAGGACGCCCTGGCCGACTCCTTCGCCAAGCACCACGACTTCGACCGGGGCTACGGTCCCGCCGTCAACCGGATGCTGCGACTGATCCGGGAGGGCGGGGACTGGCGCGAGCTGTCCGCCGCGCTCTTCAACGGACAGGGCTCCTGGGGCAACGGCGCCGCCATGCGGGTCGCCCCCCTCGGGGCCTGGTACGCCGACGACCCCGAGCAGGCCACCCACCAGGCCGAGATCTCCGCCTACCCCACCCACCAGCACCGGGAGGCCGTCGTCGGCGCCATGGCCGTCGCCGCGGCGGCCGCCCTCGCGGCCGGCCCGGAGGGGCCGCCCACGCCCGAGGCGCTGCTCGACGGGGTCATCGCCCTCGTCCCGCGCAGCGCCGTCGGCGCCGGGCTGCGCCGGGCCCGCGACATGCTGGACTACGGCGACGCCGGAACGGTCGCCGCCGTGCTCGGCAGCGGCCGGCGAACCAGCGCCCACGACACGGTGCCCTTCGCCCTCTGGTCGGCGGCCCGCGGTCTGGGCGACTTCGAGGCGACGTTCTGGACGACGGCCCAGGTCGGCGGGGACGTCGACACGACCTGCGCCATCGCCGGCGGAGTCGTGGCCTCCTCGGACGCCGGCGCGCCGCCGGCCGACTGGCTGGACCGGACCGAGGACCTGCCCGCCTGGGTACCGCTGGACACGGCCCGCGGCTGAGAGTGACGGGTGCCCGGATCCGGAGGGGCCCGGGCACCCGATCCGGCCGTCAGGCGACCGGGCCCACGGCCTCGGCCTCGCCACCGAGCGTCTCCAGGTCGCTCCTGCGGACCCGGGTCACCAGGACCGCCGGAGCCGGTCCAGCCACTTGGTGAGCATCCCGCCGACGGGCAGGCCGATCGTGCCGCCGCCACCGGCCGAGACGGCGGCGAGGACGCCGAACGCCCGGTTGCGTTCCGGCCCTTCGGGGAACGTGGTATTGATCAGGCGGCGGCTTGCCGAGGATGCCGCCGGCCCGGTCGCCGACGAGATGACGTCGTGCTTCACGGCCGCCGCCCGGCCGGACGAAGTGGCGCCGCGCAGACGCGGACCGGTGCTCGAACGCGCGATCCCGGAGGCCGCGCTCGACCGGCTCAGCAGCGTCGGATGGAACGGCCCGACCAAAGAGGATGTCGCGCTCGGCGCGCAGACGGGTGGGCCGCGGTGTACCGGCACAGGCCGCGACGAGCTGTCCGAGCTCCTCCGCCGGGTCCGCGACGTGAGGAGCTCGCGCCCCGGCCTCGCCCTGCGCGCCGTCCTTCGCGAGTGCGACGAGGATTCGGCCGGGCGCTTCCGCGCCCTGATCGAGACCGGCGTCGTCGGCCCCTCGGAACAGCTCCTCGGACGCCTGCGGGAGCGTGGGATCGCGCGCGGAGAGGCGCGGCCCGACGCCTCGCCGACCTCGTCCTCGACGTCATCCCGGCGCTCATGAGGTATCTGTCCAAGGTGTGCGACAGCGAAGGGAGCGGCACCGAGATGACCGATGTCATCGACCGGATCATGGTGCCGCTGGTGCGTTCGGGGCTCACCTGGCCGAGGCCGCGACCGGACGGAGGGGCGTCTGACGGGAATCCGGGTACCGCACGTGGCACCCGGCGGCGTAACCTGTCAGGCGCCATGCCGTACGAACCCCCTACTCACACCGTCGAGCGGTCGCTCCGAGCCACCACCGGCGCCAAGATCGTCGCCGGGGTCGACGAGGTCGGACGCGGGGCATGGGCCGGGCCCGTCACCGTGTGTGCGGCCGTCACCGGCCTGCGCCGTCCCCCCGAGGGACTGACCGACTCCAAACTGATCACCCCGAAGCGACGCACCGTGCTCGCCGCCGAGCTGGAGCGCTGGGTCACCGCCTACGCGCTCGGCGAGGCGTCCCCGCAGGAGATCGACGAGCTCGGGATGACCGCGGCCCTGCGCCTCGCGGCCGTCCGGGCCCTCGAGGGCCTCCCGGTCCGTCCGGACGCGGTGATCCTCGACGGCAAGCACGACTACCTCGGCAGTCCCTGGCGGGTGCGCACGGTGATCAAGGGCGACCAGTCCTGCATCTCCGTCGCCGCGGCCTCCGTGATCGCCAAGGTGCGGCGGGACGCCATGATGACCGAGCTGGAGAACGGCCCCGACGGCGCCGGCTACGGCTTCGCGGCGAACGCGGGCTACCCTTCGCCCGTCCACAAAGCCGCCCTCGAAGAGCTGGGGCCCACCCCGTACCACCGGCTCTCCTGGTCCTACCTGGACGCCATGCCCCGATGGAGCCATCTCAAGAAGGTCCGCCTCTCCCCGGAGGCGGCCGCTCTGGAGAGCGGGGGCCAACTCGGCTTCGACTTCTGAACTTCCGGCCGCGGGACCTCAGCGACGAGGTGCCGCCGGACCGGGGGCGCACGTGTGCGCCCACCCGACGGTGCCGTCCGAAACGGCATTTGATAGACATCCACCCATGCCTCTCCCTCCCGAGGAGCCTCAGATTCACGAGAGCGCCCAGGGTCCTAGCGCCACCGCGGCCGCCGGCCGCCCCGCGCCGACCCCTCGTCCCGTACCCGGCCCGCGTTCGGCGGCCTCCCCGCGTCCCGGTCGCCCGGGCCCCGGTCCGGCCCGCCCCGCTCCGCCGGCCCAGCGACCCGTCCCGGGTCCGCCCGCGCCCAGTCGTCCGGAGAATCGTTCCGGCGACGGCAGCGCGCAGCTCCAGCTCATCCCGGCCCCGGCCGACGGCGCCCTCGACGCCGCCGAGGAGGCCCTCGACCTGCTCCTGGACAACGGCCGCCCGCCCGGCGAGGTGCTGGTGCTCACCACCGGCGAACGCCACCCGTGGGCCGTGCACGAGCTGTCCTTCGGTGAGGCCGCCTACTGGGCCCAGCAGGACACCGCCGAGGACGTGTTCTTCGCGGACGCGGCCTCGGTGGACCGGGTCGCCGCCCGTCCCGTGGTGATCGTCGCCGTCAACGGCGGCGGCGACGAGGTGCTCGCCCGAGCCCTTCCGGTCGCCCGGTCGCGCGCGGGTGCCCTGCTCGTGGTCTGCGGTGACCAGCAGCGGGTCGCCTCGGTGCTCGGCGCCGGGGTCTGACCGATCGCGTCCCCGCCGGACCGGCAACGGTCCGGCGGAGCGGCCGGGAGGTTCAGCGCGCCGCGGCCCTGCGCAGGGGCTCGGCCGCGCCGCCCGCCGTCCTCGGCGCGAGGTGATCGAACTCGCCGTTCGGCTCGCCGAGCGCGAGCGGCGTCGAATCCGAGCTCGGCCGACGGCCGCCCCGGCCCTCGCCGAAGACCTGCCAGCCGGCCTTGGTCAGGGTGATGTAGGCGCCGCAGCGCAGTCCGTGCAGCGTGCAGGCGTCGCGGAGCCCCCACATCCAGGCCCCGTCCTCCTCGGTCCAGCGCTCGTCGCCGTCACGGCAGTAGACGAGCACCGCGGTCCGCACCGGGGCGCGGCGCCGGAGATCGTGCGGGACCACCCGCCGCAGGTGGGCGAGGAGCGCGTTCCGGAACTCCCACCCGTCGGCGAGACCGGGCCGGCGTACGAACGAGGCGCTCGCGGTGAGCCGCTCCTCGTGGTCGAGCACCGCCACGACCGCGGTCGTGGGCAGGGGGCGATGGCGGGAGTGCAGTCCGCTCACGACCTCACGAGGACTGCGCAGCAAGGGGATTCCGGCCGCGGCCCAGTCGGCGGGCTCCAGCATCCGGGCGAGACGGCTGGCAGAGGCGGAGCTCGAGCCGAGCGAGGCGGTGGACGGAGCGAATCCGAGGGTCACGGTCCTCCCTTCGGATACGCGCCCGCGAGGCGGGCAAGGTCGGGTGAGGGCGCAGCACGGCACAGTCCTTCCGGACCGCTTCGAGCCGTGTGGGGCGGTTCCCCAATTCTGGCGTGGCCCGAGCGGGGGCGGCAACGAGCAATTGAGGCGGCTGACGGTAATGAACCGTTATGCCACTGATATCCCTGCCCAGTTACCCAGTATTCACTCGCCGTTTCCCGACCCTTCTCACCCCTGGACGGCGAGCACCAGTGGAAAGACTCCTTCCGCTCCGGAGCGCCGCAGCAGTCGCGCGGCCACGGCCAGGGTCCAGCCGGTGTCGGACAGGTCGTCCACGAGGAGGACCGGACCGCCGGCGGCGGCCACCCGCTCCGCGAGTCCGGGCGGAACCTCCAGGGCCCGGTGCAGTCCGATGACCCGCTGGGCGCTGTTCGTCCGGGACAGGCGCAGCTCCTCCGCCTCCGGCACGTACTCCACCGATCCGAGGAGCGGCATCCTCCCGATCTCGGCGATCCGCGCGCCGAGCGAGCCGACTAGGGCCGGTCGTCTCCGCGAGGCGACGGTGACCACCCCGGCCGGCCGGGACGGGGCGTCGGGCGCGCCGGACGCCCAACCGCCGGGCCCCTTCGCCCAGTCGGCGAGCACCTGGACCACGGCCTGCACCACGTCGTCCGGCACCGGTCCGTCCGGTGCCGACTCGGCCAGCAGCGGCCGGAGTCGGTTGCCCCAGCCGATGTCCGACAGGCGCCCGAGGGCGCGACCGGCGAACGCCTGCTCACCGGCCGGGATCCGGCCCTTCAGATCGACGCCCGCGGCGGCCAGCCCCGTCGGCCACATCCGGCGCGGCTCCACCTCCGCACCGGGGCGGCCGAGCTCGCCCCGGGCCGCGTCCAGCGCCGCGTCCGTCACCTTCGGATCGAACCGGGGGCCCGCGCAGTTGTCGCAGCGCCCGCAGGGCGCGGCCTCCTCGTCGTCCAGCCGGCGCCGCAGGAACTCCATCCGGCACCCGGTCGTGGTGGCGTACTCGCGCATCGCCTGCTGCTCCGCGGACCGCTGCCGGGCCACCCACGCGTACCGCTCGGTGTCGTACACCCACGGCTGTCCGGTGCTCTCCCAGCCGCCCTTGACCCGCCGGACGGCCCCGTCCACGTCGAGGACCTTGAGCATCGTCTCCAGCCGGGTCCGGCGGAGCTCGACCAGCGGCTCCAGAGCGGGCAGCGACATCGGCCGGCCCGCGCCGGCGAGCACGTCGAGGGTCCGGCGCACCTGCTCCTCCGGAGGGAAGGCCACGGAGGCGAAGTACCGCCAGATCGCCTCGTCCTCCTTGCCCGGCAGCAGCAGCACCTCCGCGTGCTCCACTCCACGTCCGGCGCGGCCGACCTGCTGGTAGTAGGCGATGGGGGAGGACGGCGAGCCGAGGTGCACGACGAAGCCCAGGTCCGGCTTGTCGAAGCCCATGCCGAGCGCCGAGGTCGCCACCAGCGCCTTCACCCGGTTCGCCAGCAGGTCGTCCTCGGCCTGCTGGCGGTCGGCGTTCTCCGTGCGTCCGGTGTACGAGGCCACGGTGTGGCCGCACTGGCGGAGGTAGGCGGTGACCTCCTCGGCGGCCGCGACGGTCAGCGTGTAGACGATGCCGGAGCCGGGCAGCTCGTGGAGGTGATCGGCGAGCCACGCCAGACGGTGGGCCGCGTCGGGCAGCGTGACCACGCCGAGGCTGAGGGACTCGCGGTCCAGCGGGCCGCGCAGGACGAGGGCGTCGGTGCCCGCACCGGTGCCGAGCTGTTCGGCGACGTCCGCGGTCACCCGGGCGTTCGCCGTGGCGGTGGTGGCGAGCACCGGGACGCCGGCCGGAAGGTCGGCCAGCATCGTGCGCAGCCGCCGGTAGTCGGGCCGGAAGTCGTGCCCCCAGTCCGAGATGCAGTGCGCCTCGTCCACGACCAGCAGTCCCGTGGCGGCAGAGAGCCGCGGCAGGACCTGGTCACGGAAGTCGGGGTTGTTCAGCCGCTCGGGGGAGACGAGCAGGACGTCGACCTCTCCGGCCGCGACCTCCTCGTTGACGCTCTCCCACTCCTCGGTGTTCGACGAATTGATCGTGCGGGCCCGGATGCCCGCCCGCGCCGCGGCGTCCACCTGGTTGCGCATGAGCGCGAGCAGCGGCGACACGATCACCGTGGGTCCGCTGCCGCGCTCGCGCAGCAGGGAGGTCGCGACGAAGTACACGGCGGACTTGCCCCAGCCGGTCCGCTGGACCACCAGCGCCCGGCGGTGGTTGGCGACCAGCGCCTCGATGGCGCGCCACTGGTCCTCGCGCAGCTTCGCCGTACCGGTCGGGTCCCCGACGAGTCGGGCCAGTACGGCGTCGGCGGTGGCACGGAGCGCGGCGCGGTCCTCGGGGCGGTCTGCGTGGGTCATGCGTCCCATGCAACCCGATGCCTCGGACATTCGGCGAACGAGGCGGCGATCTGTGGACAGTGCATATCGGATCATCGCACTGTATGTGCTGAGTTATCCACAGGGGTTGTAGGAAATCGGAGATCACGAGACCGTCCTGGCCATGAACGCGAATCACCACGAGACCAGCGCATCCACCCGAGGCCGACAGATCACCCTGCGCAGCCCCGCCGAGCTCGCCGACGCCCTGCCGTTCGTGCTCGGCTTCCACCCGACCGACTCGGTCGTGCTCGTCGCCCTGCACGGACCGGAGGGGCGCTTCGGCGGCCGGATCAGGCTCGGCATTCCCCGGGTGTCCGGAGAGTGGGACTCCACCGCGGACCACCTCGCCGAATGCCTCGTCGAGGCGTGCGCCCAGCGCACCGCGCCACCTGACGGCATCGTCGGCTTCCTCTGCCAGGACCCGGGCCCTGACGAGACCGCCGGCCAGGTCTACGAGCGGCTGCGGCCCTTCGCCCAGCGGCTCAGGACCGCCTGCGGAGCCCTCGACATCCCCGTCTACGAAGTGCTGTGCATCTCCGGCGGCCGCCACTTCTCGTACTGCTGCCCCGACGAGCGCTGCTGTCCGCCCGAGGGCACACCCCTCGCCCTCGCCGGCACATCGGTCATGGCCGCGGCCGCGGCCTACGCCGGCATCCAGGTGCGGGGCTCGCTCCGGGACCTGGAGGCCGGATTCCTGCCCGCCGGCGCGCCCGGTGACACGGAGCAGCGGTCCGCCCTCGACACGGCCGCGGCCGAGATCGTCCCCCGCGTCGTGGACGGCGCGGACGAGCGGGAACGGGCCCGGCTGCGCGAGACGGTCCTGGCCCTCGCGGGCCGGGTCCTGGGCAGGTTCGCCGAGCCGCCGCGCCGGATCGGGACGGACGGAGCCCGCCGGGGCCAAGCCGCGCTCGACGCCGACGAGGACGCCCGGGTCGCACCGGCCGAAGCGGCCGCGCTCATCCTGGGACTCCAGGACCGCGTCACCCGCGACCGTCTCGCCGAATGGATGGAGGGCGCCGAAGGGGCCGCCGCCGTACGGCTCTGGCGCGTCCTCGCACGGCGCTGCGTCGCCCCCTACGAGGAGTACGCGGCCGCCCCGCTCACCCTCGCCGGCTGGGCCGCCTGGTCCACCGGCGACGAACCGACCGCTCGCGTCGCCCTCAACCTCGCCCTCCGGGCGGATCCCGAGTACGTCTTCGCGCGCCTGCTCCACCAGGCGTGCAACGAGGGTCTCGACCCCGAATCGCTGCGCTCCTGCCTGCGCCGGGGACGGGAGAACCGGGTGGCGGTCGCGAGGACCGCCGCCGCGCACGCCCGTCGCGCCCGGACCCGGACCCGCACGCGGGGAGCCCGCCCGGGCGGGCCGCGGCCGGCCCTCGCCAGGGCGGAGCCCGGCGCCGTGCGGCGGGGACGAGGGGCTCCGGGCGCACGTCCCGCCGGACGGGCCTCCACCCGGCCGGCCGGCTCCGCCCCGCGACACGGCGGCCGGCGCGGCACGAGGAGTGGCCGATGACGACCGTGACCCCGCACACCACCGGACCGTTCACGTCTGTGGCGGAGCCGGGCGAGCCGTGCCGCCGACACCCTGCCGGCCGTCCGGATCGCACAGAGAGCACGCCGCACCCCTCATGGTCCTCAGCCCTGTCCCGGCCCCCGGACACCCGACGGAGCAGCCCACCAGGCAACCGCTCGCGGGCGGCGGAGCCCCCGTCACCCACGGGAACCGCCCCGGGGAGCTCCCCGCGGTCCACGACGCCCTCCTGTGCGTGGCCCTGCCCGCCTTCGCCGTCTCTCCCCGGCACGGCCAGCTCACCGGGCACGGACTCGAAGGCGTGTACGCGTCGGGACGACGACTGCTCTCCCGCAGCGTCCTGCGGATCGCCGGACGCGAACCCGTCCCCCTCCAGGGACGGCTCGCCGCCGCCGACCGGGCCGTGTTCGTCGGCGCCCTCCGGGTCCCCGGTGACACCGGTCCCGACCCGGGCGTCACCGTCGAGCGCTCCCGGGGCGCCGACGGCACCGAGCGGATCACCCTCCGCAGTGCCGTCCCCCGCCCCGTCCGCCTCCCGGTGGAGGTCGCTCTGGGCACGGATCTCGCGGAGCTGGGCGCGGTCGCGTCCGGCCGGGCCCGTCCCGACCTCAGGGCCAGCGTCCACGGCACCGGCCTCCGCTGGACCGCCCCCGACGGACGGTCCGTCGCCGTCACGGCCGACCCGGCGCCCATGGACGCCCTGGCGGCGGCCGGAGTCCTCCGCTGGGAATCCGACCTCGCCCCCGGCGCCGCCCTCACCCTCCAGCTCCGCGTGCACGCCGGGCGGGCCCCCGGCGCCGGCCCGGCCGGCGGGGGCGGCCGCCCCGGCGGGCACCTGCTCTCAGACGCCCAGGCGGAGGGTCACGACGGCAGGCCCGGCGCGCTGCTCCGCGCCTCCGTCGAGGACCTGCGGGCCCTCCTCCAGCGCGATCCCGCGCACCCCGCCGACGTCCATCTCGCGGCCGGCGTCCCGTGGCGCTGCGGCCCGGTCACCGCGGAGGCACTCTGGGCGGCCCGCATGGCCCTGCCGCTCGGCACCCGGCTCGCCGTCACCACGCTCCGTGCCCTCGGCCGAACCCAGCTCACCGGCGGAACCGAGGCCGGGCGCCTCCCGGGTCCGCTGCGGGACGCCGGGCCACACCTCCCGCCTCGCTGCACCGGCGTCGAGGCCACCCTCGCCTTCCCCGTCGTCCTCGCCGAGGCCCGACGGTGGGGCCTCCCCGCGGCCGACCTCGACGAGCTCCTTCCGGTGGCGGAGCGCTGCCTCGGCTGGCTGCGCCGCGGCCTCGACGACGACGGGCTCCTGCCGGACCCGGGTCCCGGCGGACCCCGGCGGGCCGAGACCCAGGCGCACGCCCACCGGGCCGCCCTGCTCGGGGCCGACCTCCTCGACGCCCGCGGACGGCCAGGCGGTACGGAACTCCGGACAGCCGCCCGCCGTCTGCGCGAGCGGTTCCGGAGCACCCTCTGGCTCGACGACCCGTCCGGAGGCCGCCCCGCCGCCGCCCGGGCGCCGGAGGGACGCCCCTGGCCGCAGCTCGGCGGGTGGGCCGCCCATCTCCTCGACACCGGACTGCTCGGCGGAGGCACGTACGCCCAGGGGCTGCTCGACCGGTCGGAGACCGAACAGGTCGCGCGGCTGCTCGGCACCCCCGCGCTCGACTCCGGATGGGGGCTGCGCGGCCTCGGCGCCAAGGAACCCGGACACAACCCGTTCGGGCACCGGTCCGGAGCCGTCCGCGTCCACGAGACGGCCGTCGCCGTCGGAGGGCTGGCGGTCGCCGGGTACGAGAAGGAGGCCGCGGCCCTGCTGCGGGGCCTCCTCGACGCCGCCGAGCACTTCGGCCACCGGCTGCCCGAGATGTACGCGGGCGAGCAGCGCACCGTGGGCGCGCGCCCCGTGCCGCACCCGGCCGCCTGTCGGCCCGCCGCCGTCGCGGCCGCCGGTGCGGTCCACGCGCTCGCCGCCCTGGCCGGGATCCGCCCCGACGCCCCCGGCCGGAGCGTCGCCGTCCAGCCGATGCCCTCCGCGCCGCTGGGGGAGATCCGGTTCTCGGGGCTCGTGGTCGCCGGCGAGCCCTTCGCCGTGCGGGTGAGCCGTCTCGGACTCGGTATGGTCGAGGAGGCCGCCGAGGGTCTGCAGCTGGGGGTGTGACGGATGCCGGGCACGGAGACGAGGAAGCCCTCGCGAGCGGGTGAGGACGTCGCTGAGGGCGAGCACGCGGGGCGTGTTTATCGTCAGGAAGACGACTATGATCGCGGCATGCCTCCCTACGACCCGTCGGCCTTCCCGCCCTTCGCTGTCACCGTCGACCTGGTCGTCCTCACCGTGCGGAGCCACGCGCTGTGCACCCTGGTCGTCCGCAGGGGGGAAGCGCCCTTCCAGGGACGGTGGGCGCTGCCCGGAGGCTTCGTCCGCGACGACGAGGACCTCGGCGCCGCCGCCGCGCGCGAGCTCGCGGAGGAGACCGGACTGCGCGCCCACGACCCTGCGGCGCCCCCGCCGGTGCCGGACAACGGCGCGCACCTGGAGCAGCTCGCCACGTACGGGGCGCCCGAGCGCGACCCGCGGATGCGGGTGGTGAGCGTCGCGCACCTCGCGCTCGCCCCCGACCTGCCCGCGCCCCGGCCGGGCGGCGACGCCAACAGCGCCCGCTGGGCGCCCGTGGAGGAACTGCTCGACCAGGCCAGGGCGGCGGGGAGCGACTCCCCGGACGCGCTCGCCTTCGACCACGCGCAGATCCTCTCCGACGGGGTGGAGCGGGCCCGGTCCAAGATCGAGTACTCCTCGCTCGCCACCGCGTTCTGCCCGCCCGAGTTCACCGTCGGCGAGCTGCGCCGGGTCTACGAAGCCGTCTGGGGCGTCTCGCTCGACCCGCGCAACTTCCACCGCAAGGTCACCGGCACGCCCGGCTTCCTCGTCCCGACCGGCGGGACCACCACCCGTCAGGGAGGCCGTCCCGCCCAGCTGTTCAGGGCCGGCGGCGCCACCCTGCTCAACCCGCCGATGCTGCGCCCCGAGGTCTGACGGGCGGACGGGTCCGCCGCCCCCGGGGCGGCAACCCTGCGGCAAAAGTCCGAAATCTGGCGTTATCTTGCTGCGGTAGCGCCGCCCTGCCGCGGAGCGGTGACACCTACCGCGAGAGAAGCGATGCTCCAGGCCATCGGACTGACCAGCGCCCCCCGCCGCGATCGCCCGCCCGCCGTGGACGATCTGACCTTCGACGCCCCACCGGGGTCCGTGACCGCCCTCGTCGGGCCTCCGGGCTCCGGCAAGACGACCGCCCTGCGCCTCCTGCTCGAACTCGACCCCGGGCGGGGGCTCACCTACTTCCGGGGGCGGCCGCTGCGCCGGATCGCCCAGCCCGCCCGCGAGGTCGGGGTGGTTCTCGGCGACGTGCCCGGGCACCCCTCGCGGACCGTGCGCGGACAGCTGCGGATGCTCGCCTCGGGGGCGGGAGTTCCGGTCGCCCGGGCCGACGAGGTGATCCGGCTGGTGGGGCTCGGCGGGCTGGAAGGACGCCGACTCGGCACCCTGCCGCGCGGGGCCGACCGCCGCCTCGCCCTGGCCGCGGCCCTGCTGGGGGCGCCGCACACACTGCTCGTGGACGATCCGGGGGCGGGGCTGTCCCCGGCGGAGCAGGCCCGGCTCCATGAACTGCTGCGCGCGCACGCGCGGGCGGGCGGCACGGTCCTCTACACCACCCGGGACCCCAAGGACGCGGCCCGGCACGCCGACCACGTCGTTGCCGTCGACGCCGGCCGCCTGGTCGCCGCCCAGGGTGCCGGCGACTTCGCCCGCACCCGGCTGCGCCCGAGGGTCGCCGTCCGCACCCCGCACGCCGCCCGGCTCGCCGCCGCCGTGGCCCAGGAGGCCCGGGCGGCACGCCGCCCGGTCGAGGTCGTCACGGAGGACGGGAACCTCCTCCTGGTGTACGGCGGCGACTGCGCCCAGGTGGGGGACACGGCCTTCCGGCACGGCGTCCCGGTCCACCGCCTCGCGGACGAGACCGGAGACCCGGGCCCCGGCCCCGCCCGACCCGGGGAGGAGACGGGCGCGCCCGTCCCGGAGGTCCACGCCACGGACCCGGACCGGGCGACGGGGGCGCGCAGGCCGTTCCGCTCGCCGCTGCGCCCCCTCCGGTACGAGATGCGCCGGATCACCGGGGTCCCGTCCACCGGGCTCGTCGTGGCGGGCGTCCTGGCCGTGTCGGCGGTCCTCGCCGTGCTGCTCGGACGGGGCGGGGGCACCCCGCTCCCCGCGGTGCTGGCGGCCTGGCCCGATCTGCTGCCGCTGCCGCCCGCCGCGCTCGGCGCCGGGCTTCTCGGTGCCTTCGCCTTCGGTGAGGAGCACCGCTACCCCGCGCTCGCCGCGGGGCGCGGCGCCGTACCCCGCCGGCTGGCGCTGCTGCTCGCCAAGCTCGCCGTCGCGGCGGTCGTCGCGCTGCTCCTCGGCGTGCTGGTGGCGGCGGCCGATCTGGGGGTGCTCCGCCTCTTCTACGGTGCCGACTTGATCTCCGTGCCGGAGAACTGGCGCGCCATGGCCGCGAGTTGGCTGGGGCTCACGGTCGGCTGCGCGTGGGCGGGGGTGCTGGGGGCCGGGGTGTTCCGGGCCGCGGCGGCGGGAGTGGCCGCGGTCCTCTTCGTCCCGGTCGCCCTCGTCCCGCTGCTGGGGCAGGTGCTGACCGGTCCGGCGGTCCGGTCCGTCGCCGGACTTCCGGCCCGGCTGGGCGAGTTCGCCGGGCCGCGGTGGGCGCCGTCCCTCGACCGCTGGTTCGCCGGGGCTCTGGAGGTGGTGGGCCAGCCCGCCGGTGTGGCCCTCGCGCTCACGTTGACGGTTCTGCTCTGTGCCTATGTGTTCACCGGCCTTCGCCGACAGGCGCGTTGGTGATCACTTCCAGACCGATATGTTCCGGTCGGGTCGCAACTCCCTTGGAGAATGCCGGTTATGTCCGAATGATCGTCAATTGTGTAGGGGGTGCCGATCACCCTTTCGTGTGCTTTTCACCAAAGACCTCAAGGGTCACGGAGGCCACGCCGACAAAGGATGCGTGAGTACCCTTGCGCACACGATGATGACCGCCGCCCGCTCCGTCGACTCCGGCCTCGGCGCCCCGGGCGATCTCGACCGCTACCCCTACGCGGAGGCCCCCGCCCCCGATCGCGTGAGCCCGCCCGCCTGGGAGGGCGTGGAGACGGACCTCGGCCGTGTCGGCCGCCGCACCGCCGGCAGCCGGGGCCGCGGCCTGCACGGCCAGCTCGTCCAGCAGCTCGGCCAGATGATCGTCTCCGGCGACCTCGGCGCGGACCGCCCCCTCGTCCCCGAGGAGATCGGCCAGCGCTTCGAGGTCTCGCGCACCGTCGTGCGCGAGTCCCTCCGCGTCCTGGAGGCCAAGGGCCTCGTCAGCGCCCGGCCCAACGTCGGCACCCGGGTCCGCCCGGTCAGCGACTGGAACCTGCTCGACCCCGACATCATCGAGTGGCGCGCCTTCGGGCCCCAGCGCGACGACCAGCGCCGCGAGCTCAACGAGCTGCGCTGGACCATCGAGCCGCTGGCCGCCCGCCTCGCCGCCGGCCACGGCCGCGAGGACGTGCAGCAGCGCCTCGCCGACATGGTCGAGATCATGGGGCACGCGTACGCGCAGGGTGACGGCATCACCTTCTCCCGGGCCGACACCGAGTTCCACTCCCTGCTGATCCAGCTCGCCGGCAACCGCATGCTGGAACACCTCTCGGGCATCGTCGCCGCCGCTCTCCAGGTCTCCGGGGGCCCCGTCACCGGCTGTGACCGCCCCGGTGAGGGCTGCCTGGCGCACCACGCCCGGATCGTCGACGCCCTCGCCGCCGGGGACGCCGTCGGAGCCGAGACCGCCATGCGCCAGCTGCTCACGACCCACCCCGAGGTCGAGCCCCTCGTCGTTCCCGCCCCCCGCGAACACTGATCCGCGGACCGTGGCCGGAAGCGCACGGGCGTGCACGCAGGGAGAGCCGCCGGATCCGAGCGCGGTCCGGGGAGCCCAGAAGGGTTCCCCGGACCGCGCCAGGGTGCCGGCGGCGCCGAATGTACGCTTGAATCCACTTCCGTCCTGGTTCGTCGCGGATGCGGTGTGACTCGGGACACGAAGATTGGGCGTAACACTCCTCCGGGCCGTGCGATGACCTAAGAGGTGACAGCCGAGGAAGGAATACAGCAGCCGGTGCAGGCGCTGTGCAGTTCCCCGGTCCAGCCCGCGCCGTCGGCACATTCCCCGTCGACGGTCGTCGGCTCCGGCCCGATCCCGGGCGGGGCCGGAAGCCGTTTCCATCGTTCCGAGAGGTTGTTCGTGTCGGCCAGCACATCCCGTACGCTCCCGCCGGAGATCGCCGAGTCCGAGTCTGTGATGGCGCTCATCGAGCGGGGAAAGGCTGATGGGCAGATCGCCGGCGATGACGTGCGTCGGGCCTTCGAGGCTGACCAGATTCCGCCAACCCAGTGGAAGAATGTTCTGCGCAGCCTCAATCAGATCCTCGAGGAAGAGGGTGTGACGCTGATGGTCAGTGCAGCGGAGTCGCCGAAGCGCGCCCGCAAGAGCGCAGCAGCGAAGAGCCCGGCCAAGCGCACCGCCGCCAAGACCACCGTCACCGCCAGGGCGGCGACGGTGACGAGGACCACCGTCGCGACCGGCTCGACGGCCTCCGCGGCCGAGAGCGCCGACCCGGCCGACGAGGCCGCGTCGCCCGCCAAGAAGGCGGCCGCGAAGAAGACCGCCGTCAAGAAGACGGCGGCGGCCAAGAAGACCGTCGCCAAGAAGACGGCGGCCAAGAAGACCGCGTCCAAGAAGTCCGACGACGAACTGGTCGAGGGCGAGGAGCTGCTCGAGGACGTCGCGCCGGGCAAGGACGAGGAGGAGACCGAGGGCGAGACCAAGGGCTTCGTGCTGTCCGACGAGGACGAGGACGACGCTCCCGCCCAGCAGGTCGCCGTCGCGGGTGCCACCGCCGACCCGGTCAAGGACTACCTGAAGCAGATCGGCAAGGTCCCCCTGCTCAACGCCGAGCAGGAGGTCGAGCTCGCCAAGCGCATCGAGGCCGGTCTCTTCGCCGAGGACAAGCTCGCCAACTCGGACAAGATCGCGCCCAAGCTCAAGCGCGAGCTGGAGATCATCGCCGAGGACGGCCGCCGGGCCAAGAACCACCTCCTGGAGGCCAACCTCCGTCTGGTGGTTTCGCTGGCCAAGCGCTACACCGGCCGCGGCATGCTCTTCCTGGACCTGATCCAGGAGGGCAACCTGGGTCTGATCCGCGCGGTCGAGAAGTTCGACTACACCAAGGGCTACAAGTTCTCCACGTACGCCACCTGGTGGATCCGTCAGGCGATCACCCGCGCCATGGCCGACCAGGCCCGCACCATCCGTATCCCGGTGCACATGGTCGAGGTCATCAACAAGCTCGCGCGCGTCCAGCGCCAGATGCTCCAGGACCTGGGCCGGGAGCCCACCCCGGAGGAGCTGGCCAAGGAACTCGACATGACCCCCGAGAAGGTCATCGAGGTCCAGAAGTACGGCCGCGAGCCGATCTCCCTCCACACCCCCCTGGGTGAGGACGGCGACAGCGAGTTCGGTGACCTCATCGAGGACTCCGAGGCGGTCGTGCCGGCCGACGCGGTGAGCTTCACGCTCCTCCAGGAGCAGCTGCACTCCGTCCTCGACACGCTCTCCGAGCGTGAGGCGGGCGTGGTCTCCATGCGCTTCGGCCTCACCGACGGCCAGCCGAAGACGCTCGACGAGATCGGCAAGGTCTACGGCGTGACCCGTGAGCGGATCCGCCAGATCGAGTCGAAGACCATGTCGAAGCTGCGCCACCCGTCGCGCTCGCAGGTCCTGCGCGACTACCTCGACTGACCGGTCCGGTCCGTCCGAGGCGCACGGCAGTGGACGAAGGGCCCGGTTCCCCGCTCGGGGGACCGGGCCCTTCGGCCGTTCGCGCGTGCAGGGGACCCGTCCGTGACGGACGCTGGGTGAACGGATATCAGCGGAGAGTCAGGAGGCTCCATGCGTGGTCCCTTCATCCGAGCGTTGACGGGTGCCCTGGTTCTGATCACAGCGGCGGCCGGACAGGTGGGCGGTGCCGCCCCGGCCGTGGCGGACAGCGTCGTGGTGGGCGGCAGCCCGGCCGCGATCACGGACGCGCCCTGGGTGGTGGCGCTGTCCAGCCGTGACCGGTTCGGAGGTACGCGTGCGGGTCAGTTCTGCGGCGGTGTCGTCGTGGCGCCCACCAAGGTGCTCACCGCGGCGCACTGCCTGGGCCGCGAGGTGCTCGGCGGCGCCCCCTGGCAGCTGCGGGACTTCTCGGTGATCGCCGGCCGGGCGGCGCTGCGCGGAGAGGGCGGACAGGAGGTGCGGATCGCGGACACCTGGGTGAACCCCGACTACGACCCGTCGACCAACTCGGGCGACCTCGCCGTGCTCACCCTCGCCGAGGCCCTGCCCCCGTCGTACGTGATCCGGGTGGCGGCGCCGGGGGACGCGGCGGAGACCCCCGGGACGGCCGCCGAGGTGTACGGCTGGGGCGACGCGACCGGGAACGGTGGCTACGCCTCCTCGCTCCGCTCGGCGCCCGTCCAGGTCCTGCCGGACGCGGCCTGCGAGCGGGCGTACCCCGGCGGCTTCGGCGGCGTCTCGTACCGCAGGGCGACGATGCTGTGCGCCGGCGATCCCCGGGGTGGCCGGGACGCCTGCCAGGGCGACAGCGGCGGCCCGCTGGTGGCGCGGGGGCTGCTGGTGGGGCTGGTGTCGTGGGGCAGCGGCTGCGGACAGGCCGAGAACCCCGGCGTCTACACGCGGGTGTCCGCGGTGCTGCCCGAGCGGTTCTGAGGGGGTCCCGGGCTCCGCCCAGGGCCCCGTGGGCACGAGAACGGGCGGTCATCCCCTGGTCGAGGGGATGACCGCCCGTCGTCCGGCCGTCAGCGACCGGCCCTGAGCTCGTCGTGGTTGCCCGGCGTCAGTGCTCGTCGCCCACCGTGCGGGCCGGCACGTCGGTCAGCCGGTCCGTCTCATCCTGTATCTCAACGGCGATCTTCTTGAGTTCCGGCTCGAACTTGCGACCGTGGTGGGCGCAGAAGAGCAAGTCACCTCCGCTGGCCAGGACGACACGCAGGTAAGCCTGGGCGCCGCAGCGGTCGCAGCGGTCAGCGGCCGTCAGGGGGCTCGCGGGGGTCAGAACAGTAGTCACGTCGCCTCTTCTCTAGCTCGACGAGCTGTCGTACCAGGGTCAACATCCAACCAGGCCGAAAACGTTCCCGCTCGTGGCTTTTCCTTGAAACTTTTTCCCAAGGTGGCTGTTTGCTGCCGGTTGGCGGCGAATGAGCCGTATTGCGTCGCTCTACGGGTTTCGCGTTGCTGTGGTGTGTCGGTCGTCCTCCCGGCGGGGTTGCCGGTTGTTCATGAGGACGTGCCCGGAGCCTAGATGGTTCATGCGTGGAAGGGAACGTGATGTTCGCGTCACCCCTTCGAGGGATCGAACATCCATACGAGCCTGGACTAGCATGAGGAAACCGGGAGGGTGGCGTTTCAGCGGCTCTACCAGGCATCGGTACCCTCTGTGCGGTGAGCGACGCCGGTACTCACCCCATCGGGCAAGATTTCAAATTCAGCGAGGAGCGAACCGCGTGACCGCCGAAACGTCCGTGCCGTCCAGTGCGCTGCTGACCGCAGACCGTGACGGTTCCAACTACACCGCGCGGCACCTGCTCGTCCTCGAAGGGCTCGAAGCGGTCCGCAAGCGCCCCGGAATGTACATCGGATCCACGGACAGCCGTGGCCTGATGCACTGCCTCTGGGAGATCATCGACAACTCGGTCGACGAGGCCCTGGGGGGCTACTGCGACCACATCGACGTCATCCTGCACGACGACGGCTCCGTCGAGGTGCGGGATAACGGCCGGGGCATCCCGGTCGACGTCGAGCCCAAGACCGGTCTGTCCGGCGTCGAGGTCGTCATGACCAAGCTGCACGCCGGCGGAAAGTTCGGCGGCGGCTCGTACGCGGCCTCCGGCGGTCTGCATGGCGTCGGTGCCTCCGTGGTCAACGCGCTCTCGGCCCGTCTCGACGTCGAGGTCGACCGGAACGGTGCCACACACGCCATCAGCTTCCGGCGCGGTGTCCCCGGCATCTTCACCGAGCAGGGCCCGGACAGCCCCTTCGACCCGTCGAGCGGGCTGGTCAAGGGCAAGCGGGTGCCCAAGACCCGCACCGGCACCCGCGTCCGCTACTGGGCCGACCGCCAGATCTTCCTCAAGGACGCCAAGCTCGCCCTGGAGACGCTGCACCAGCGCGCCCGCCAGACGGCCTTCCTCGTGCCCGGCCTCACCATCGTCGTCCGCGACCAGCGGGACCTGGAGGGGATCGGCAAGAGCGAGGAGGTCTTCCGCTTCGACGGCGGCATCAGCGAGTTCTGCGAGTACCTCGCCCAGGACAAGGCCGTCTGCGACGTGCTGCGCCTCACGGGCCAGGGCACCTTCAAGGAGACCGTGCCGGTCCTCGACGACCGCGGCCACATGACGCCCACCGAGGTCACCCGTGAGCTCGGCGTGGACGTCGCCCTGCGCTGGGGCACCGGGTACGACAGCACCGTCCGGTCCTTCGTGAACATCATCGCCACCCCGAAGGGCGGCACCCACGTCTCCGGCTTCGAGCAGGCCATCACGAAGACGGTGAACGAGGTGCTGCGCTCGGCCAAGATGCTGCGCGTCGCCGAGGACGACATCGTCAAGGACGACGCCCTGGAGGGCCTGACCGCCGTCGTCACGGTCCGCCTCGCCGAGCCGCAGTTCGAGGGCCAGACCAAGGAGGTCCTGGGCACCTCGGCCGCCCGCCGCATCGTGGCCACCGTGGTCGCCCGCGAGCTGAAGGCGTTCCTGACCTCCACCAAGCGGGACGCCAAGGCCCAGGCCCGGGCCGTCCTGGAGAAGGCCGTCGCCGCGGCCCGTACCCGGATCGCCGCCCGCCAGCACAAGGACGCGCAGCGCCGGAAGACCGCCCTGGAGTCCTCCTCGCTGCCGGCCAAGCTGGCCGACTGCCGCAGCGACGACGTCGAGCGCAGCGAGCTGTTCATCGTCGAGGGAGACTCCGCGCTCGGCACCGCCAAGCTCGCCCGGAACAGCGAGTTCCAGGCCCTGCTGCCGATCCGAGGCAAGATCCTCAACGTCCAGAAGTCGTCCGTCTCGGACATGCTCAAGAACGCCGAGTGCGGCGCGATCATCCAGGTCATAGGAGCGGGCTCCGGCCGCACCTTCGACATCGACGCGGCCCGCTACGGCAAGGTCATCATGATGACCGACGCCGACGTCGACGGCTCGCACATCCGGACGCTGCTGCTGACCCTCTTCCAGCGGTACATGCGCCCGATGGTCGAGGCCGGACGGGTCTTCGCCGCGGTGCCGCCGCTGCACCGGATCGAGCTGGTCCAGCCCAAGAAGGGCCAGGACAAGTACGTCTACACGTACTCCGACAACGAGCTGCGGCAGACGCTCCTGGAGTTCCAGCGCAAGGGTGTCCGCTACAAGGACTCCATCCAGCGCTACAAGGGTCTCGGCGAGATGGACGCCGACCAGCTCGCGGAGACCACGATGGACCCGCGCCACCGCACCCTGCGCCGGATCAACATCGGCGACCTGGACGCGGCCGAGCAGGTCTTCGACCTGCTGATGGGCAACGACGTGGCGCCCCGCAAGGAGTTCATCACCAGCTCGGCGGCGACGCTCGACCGCTCGCGCATCGACGCCTGAGCCGCACCACCGCTCCGTACCGGACGGCCCGGTCCCCGCACCACGGGGACCGGGCCGTCCGGCGTCCATACGCATATCGGCCCGGTCCGGTCAGGCGCCGGGGCGAAGAGTCACCTGATGGGGTGAAGACCGGAGGGAGAAGAGTCCGGGATCTGCCCGCTCTGTCCATCCTTGGGCACGCGGCCGAAACGGTTCGCTGACAAGGAGAGTTGACCGGTGGAGCAGCTGGACGAGCAGGAGCGCGCGGGGGCGCGGGACGACGGGCGGGGCGGGATCCCGTCGGGGCCACCGCACCAGCGGTACGACGAGGCCGCGCACCCGGTGCCCGGAGCGGCCGGGATCTACCTGGAGGTCCAGCGCAGCCCCGCCTTCCAGGAGGTGCGGCGCCGCTACCGCCGCTTCGTCTTCCCCGCGACCCTCGCCTTCCTCGCCTGGTACCTCGCCTACGTCGTCGCGGCCACCGCCGCCCCCGGCCTGATGGCCCGCCCGGTGGCCGGGGCGGTCAACGTCGCCATGCTCGCGGGCCTCGGCCAGTTCCTCACCACCTTCGTCCTGACCTGGGCCTACGCGCGGCACGCGCGGCTGCGGCGGGACCGGGCCGCGCTCGAACTGCGCTGGGACACCCAGGAGATGACGAGGGGAGCCGGCCAGTGGTGACCGGAGACCACCAGACGCTCGCCCTGCTGCTCTTCAGCGCCTTCGTCGCCGTCACGCTCGGGATCACCACCTGGGTGAGTCGCAACCGGCGCGGATCGGCCGAGGAGTTCTACGCCGGAGGCCGGCTCTTCTCGCCGATGGAGAACGGATTCGCCATCGCCGGCGACTACATGTCCGCCGCCTCCTTCCTGGGCATCTCGGGCCTCATCGCGCTCTACGGCTACGACGGCATGCTCTACTCGGTCGGCTTCCTGGTGGCCTGGCTGGTGGTGCTCCTCCTCGTCGCCGAACTCGTCCGCAACTGCGGCCGCTTCACCCTCGCCGACGTGGTCGCCGCGCGGATGGCCGAGCGGCCCGTCCGGATCGCGGCGGGCACCTCGTCCGTCGCCGTCTCCGTGCTCTACCTGGTGGCCCAGATGGTGGGCGCCGGCAGCCTGGTGGCCCTCCTCCTCGGCGGCACCGGCGAGGCGGCGCGCACCTGGACGGTCGTCGGCGTCGGCGCGCTGATGGTGATCTACGTGTCGCTCGGCGGGATGCGGGCGACCACCTGGATCCAGATCGTCAAGGCGGTGCTGCTGATGGCGGGCACCGTCACGCTCACCGTCCTCGTCCTGATCCGCTTCCACGGCGACGTGAACAGCCTGCTCGCCGCCGCCGCCGGGCGCAGCGGGCACGGCGCCGCCTTCCTCGGCCCCGGGCTGCGGTACGGCGGCGACTGGACCGCCCGGCTGGACTTCATCAGCCTCGGGCTCGCGCTCGTCCTCGGCACCGCGGGACTGCCCCACATCCTGTCCCGCTTCTACACCGTGCCCACCGCGCGGGCCGCCCGCCGTTCGGTCGTCTGGGCCATCGGCCTGATCGGCGGCTTCTACCTGATGACCATCGTCCTCGGCTTCGGCGCCGCCGCGATCATCGGCTCCGCCGAGGTCCGCGCCTCCAACGCCTCCGGGAACACGGCCGTGCCGCTGCTCGCGCTCGACCTCGGCGGGGGAGCGGGGTCCACCGGCGGCACGGTCCTCTTCGCGATCGTCGCGGCCGTCGCCTTCGCGACCATCCTCGCCGTGGTCGCCGGGATCACCCTGGCCTCCTCCGCCTCCGTCGCGCACGACCTCTACGCCTCGCTGCGCCGTCCCGGCCGGAAGCAGCACAGCGAGGTGGCGGTGGCGCGGGTGGCCGCCGCCGTGATCGGCGCCGCCGCGATCGGGCTCGGCCTGCTCGCCCGCGACCTCAACGTGGCCTTCCTGGTCGGCCTCGCCTTCGCGGTCGCCGCCTCGGCCAACCTGCCGGTGCTGCTGTACTCGCTGTTCTGGCGCCGCTTCACCACCCGCGGCGCCGTCTGGTCCGTGTACGGCGGGCTCGTCCCCGCGGTGCTGCTGGTGCTGTTCTCGCCGGTCGTCTCCGGAAGCCCCGAGGCGCTCTTCCCCGGCGTCGACTTCCACGTCTTCCCGCTGCAGAACCCGGGGGTGGTCTCGATCCCGCTCGGCTTCCTGGCCGGCTGGCTCGGGACGGTCACCTCGCCCGAGCCGCCCGACGAGGCGCGGCACGCCGAGACCGAGGTGCGGGCGCTCACCGGCGCCGGGGCCGTCTGACGGCCCCGGCGGGGCGTCAGGGCGAGGAGACCCAGGTGTAGCGGTGCTCGGGGCGGCCGGTCTCGCCGTACCGGAGGGAGAGCCGGACGCGCCCGGTGCGTTCGAGGAGCTTGAGGTAGCGCTGGGCGGTCTGGCGGCTGACGCCGGTCCGCTCGGCGAGCTCCTGGGTGGAGAGCGGCCCGCCGGCGGCCAGCAGCGCCTGGCGGACCAGCTCGGCCGTCGTCGGGGAGTGCCCCTTGGGCAGGTCGGGGGCGACGGCGCCGGCCGCCAGCGTGCCGAAGATCCGGTCGACCTCGGCCTGTTCCGCCTCGCCGCCGCGCTCCAGGGTGCGGCGGAGGGTCGCGTACGCCTCCAGCTTCGATCGCAGTCCGGCGAAGTTGAACGGCTTGACCAGGTACTGGAGGGCGCCGTGCCGCATCGCCGCCTGGACGGTCGCCACGTCCCGGGCCGCGGTCACCATGATCACGTCGCACTGGTGGCCGCGGGCCCGCAGCTCGCGGATGGCGGCGAGCCCGTTCTCGTCGGGGAGGTGGTGGTCGAGCAGGACGAGGTCGACCGCGCGTCCGTCGAGGACGGCCAGGGCCTCCGCGGTCGAGTGGGCGGTGGCCGCGACCCGGAAGCCGGGCAGCTTGGTCACGTACGCGGCGTTCACCCGCGCCACGCGGACGTCGTCGTCGACGACGAGCACGTCGATCACCGGGACCGCTCCTCGGCCGTGGTCGGGTCCACCGGCCCGCGCGGGGCGGGCGGGACGGATTCCGGGGCCGGTTCCGTCAGGGCGTCCGGCAGGACCACCGCGAACTCCGCGCCGCCGGACGGACCGGCCGTGACGCGGGCGCTGCCGCCGCGCCGCTCGGCGAGGCGGCGGACGAGCGCCAGACCGAGGCCGCGCCTGCCGTGGGAGGGCGGTTCCTTCGTCGTCCATCCCTCGGTGAAGATCAGCTCCCGGCGGTCCTCGGGGACGCCGGGGCCGCTGTCGCCGACCCGCAGGACCACCGTCCGGCCGTCGGCGCGCAGCGCGACCTCGACCCGGGCGTCCGGGGTGCCGGCGGCGGCGTCCAGGGCGTTGTCGACGAGGTTGCCGACGACGGTGACCAGTTCGCGCGGGTCGACCAGCCGGTCGGGGAGCAGGGAGTCCGGGGCGATCCGCAGCGAGACCCCGCGCTCGGCGGCGACCGTCGCCTTGCCGACCAGGAGGGCCGCGAGCAGCGGGTCGTGGACCTTCTCGGTGACCTGCTCGGCGGTCGCCCGGTGCACGCCCACGACCTCGGTGACGAAGTCGGCCGCCTCGTCGTACAGCTCCAGCTCCAGCAGGCCGAGGAGCGTGTGCAGACGGTTGGCGTGCTCGTGGTCCTGGGCGCGCAGGGCGTCGATCAGACCGCGGGTGGAGTCCAGCTCCCGGCCCAGCCTCTCCAGCTCCGTGCGGTCGCGCAGGGTCGCCACCGCGCCCCCGTCGTCCGTCGGCATCCGGTTGGCGATCAGCACCCGGTGCCCCTGGACGGTCACCAGGTCGGCGCCGGTCACCCGGCCGGTGAGCACGTCCGCGGTGCGGCCGGGGCCGAGGAGCGCGTCGAGCGGCCGCCCGGCGGCCTCGGGGCCGAGCCCGAGCAGCCGCTGGGCCTCGTCGTTGAGCAGCCGTACGGAACCCTTGCGGTCCAGGGCCACCACGCCCTCGCGGATGCCGTGCAGCATCGCCTCGCGCTCGGCGAGCAGCGCCGAGATGTCGGAGAAGGCCAGGTCACGGGTCTGCCGCTGGATCCGCCGGGAGATCAGATAGGCGGCGAGCGCGCCGGCCGCGAGCGCGCCGCCCGCGTAGGCCAGGAGTCCCGGGATCGCGGAGAGGAGCCGGTCGCGGACGCTGTCGTACTCGATGCCGACGGAGACCGCGCCGACGATCCCGCCGTCGGCGTTCCGCAGCGGCGCCTTGCCGCGCGCCGAGCGGCCGAGGGTGCCGCTGTCGATCTCCATCACCTCGCGGCCCGCCAGGACCTCGCTCGGGTCGGTGGAGACGGTCCGGCCGATCTGGACGGGGTCGGGGTGCGACCAGCGCACGCCGCCCGTGTCCATGACGACCACGTACTCGGCGCCGGTCGCCTCCCGGACCCGTTCCGCCTCGCGCTGCACCGGCCCCGTCGCGGACGGCGGCCCGCCGGCCATATCGGCGGCCGTACGCGAGGAGGCCATGGTCTCCGCGATGGCCAGCGCCCGGCGCATGGCCTGGTCGTCGAGCTGGGCGCTCAGCGGAGCCAGGAAGAACCCGGTGGCCAGCACGGTGACGCCGGTGGCGACGGCCAGCTGCATCAGCAGCACCTGCGAGAACACCCGCCGCGGCCACCCCAGCCGGCGCCGCCGGCGCACGGCCGGGCGCGCGGAGGGGATCGATCCGAGGCTGCTCATGCCCGAAACGGTACGGGGACGGCGCGGGCGACCGGAAATGCCGCGGGGACGGCGGGGACGGCGGGGAGAAGGCGCGGGACCGGGAGCCACGCGCGCGTGCGCCCGTCGCCGGTCGGCTTCGGCGCGGTCGCGCAGGAGGACCGGGGGCCACGCGCGCGTGCGCCCGTCCCGCCGGGGCGGGCTGCCTATCCTGGATCCTCGTCCCCGTGCCGTCGTCCCCTCGTGGCCGTTCGTGGCCGTCCCACCGAAAGGCATGCTTCTTGAGCACGCAGCAGATCCCCGTCGTCGTCCTCGCCGGGTTTCTCGGGGCGGGGAAGACCACGCTCCTGAACCACCTGCTGCGCAGCGCCCGGGGGACCCGGATCGGGGTCATGGTCAACGACTTCGGCGACATCGGGATCGACGCGATGACCGTCGCCGGGCAGGTCGGGTCCACGGTCTCCCTCGGCAACGGGTGCCTGTGCTGCGCCGTGGACGCGAGCGAGCTGGACGAGTACCTGGAGGTCCTGACCCGGCCCGAGCTGCGGCTGGACGTGATCGTGATCGAGGCGAGCGGTCTCGCCGAGCCGCAGGAGCTGGTCCGGATGGTGCTCGCCAGCGAGAACCGGCGGATCGTCTACGGCGGTCTCGTCGAGGTGATCGACGCCGCCGAGTTCGCCGCCACCCGGCGGCGGCACCCGGAGACCGACCGGCACCTCGCCCTCGCCGACCTGGTCGTCGTCAACAAGGCCGACCGGGTGCCGGAGGAGGAGCTGCGGGCCGTCCGGGAGACCGTGGCGGGGCTCGCGGAGCGGGCGGCGGTGATCGAGGCGGCGCACGGCCGGATCGACCCCGAGCTGCTCTTCGACCGGGTCGTCCCGGAGGACGAGATCGCCGGCCAGATGTCGATCGAGGACATCCTCTACGGCGACGACGACGGGCACGCGCACGTGCACGCCGCCTACGACACGGTCTCCCTGGCCACGGCGGTGCCGCTGCACCCGCGGCGGCTGATGGCCTTCCTCGACTCCCGTCCCGAGGGCCTGTACCGGCTCAAGGGCTTCGTCGACCTCGGTGCCGCCGACCCCGATCACCGGTACGCGGTGCACGCGGTCGGCCGCTTCCTGCGCTTCTTCCCCGAGCCCTGGCCGGCCGGGGAGGAGCGCCTCACCCAGCTCGTCCTGATCGGCTCCGGTGTCGACGCGGCCGCCCTGCGCAAGGAGCTGGCCGCCTGCGAGGTGGACGGCCCCGGGGACGCCCCGGACGAGCACAGCATGTGGGGTGTCCTCCGGTACGTGCCGCAGGGCGACGAGCCGCCCGCGCCGGACGCGTAGCCGCTCAGGCCGCCCGGCCCGCCGGTGCCAGGCCGACCGCCGTCAGGTAGGTGTCGAGGCTCGCGTCGGCGTGCTCGCCGGCCCAGCCCACGTACCCGTCCGGCCGGATCAGGAAGACGCCCGTGCCGTACGGTCCGTCCGCCGGGATCCGGGCCGTGCGGACCGCCTCCGGGAGCCCCGCCGGAGGCTCGGCGGTACCGGCGGCGAGCAGGGTGAAGTGCGGGCCGCGGAACAGGTCGAAGAGCCGGGTCCCGCCGTACCGGCCGTCGGGGGCGCGGTCGCCCGCGCGCAGGCCGTCCCCGGGGGTGTCAGGGCGGGTGTCGACCGCGAGGGCCGAGTCCCGGTAGCCGAGGCCGAGCTGCTGGACGTCCTTGCCCCGCCGGGTGGCCTCGCCGTCGGCGGTCGCCCGGTGGAGACGGGTGCTGAGCCCCAGGACGTCCGCCGCGACCGGGCGGCGCTCGGCCTCGTAGCTGTCGAGCAGCGCGGCGGGTGCCCCGTGGAGCAGGACCTGGGCGAGCTTCCAGCCGAGGTTGTACGCGTCCTGGACGCCCGTGTTGAGGCCCTGGCCGCCGGCGGGGGAGTGGACGTGGGCGGCGTCGCCCGCGAGGAAGACCCGGCCGTCCCGGTACCGGTCCGCCAGCGCCGCCCGGGCGCGGTAGTCCGAGGCCCACGGCACGTCCGGGATCGCGTCGGCGGTGAGCGGGGTCCGGGCGGCGAGCAGCGCGCGGACGCCTTCCGGGGTCGTGTCCACCGCGGCCGTCTCGTCCTCGAAGGTGGCGGCGAGCTGGAAGAGGGTGTCGTCGCCCGGCAGCGGGCAGAGCGCCACCCCGCCGTCCGCCGCGCGCCAGACGTGCCAGTGGTCGCGGTCGGCGAGGGTCCCGGGGGCGATCCGCACGTCGGCGACGAGCATCGGGCGCGGGTCCACGGTCTCGCCGCTCATGCCGATGCCGAGCGCCCGGCGGACGGTGGAACGGCCCCCGTCGGCCCCGGCCAGGTAGGCGGCCCGGACCGTCTCTCCGGTGCTCAGCTCCACCTCCACGCCCGTGGAGTCCTGGCGGAAGCCGGTGAGGGCGGCCCCGAACCGGACGCCGCCGCCCAGGGCCGCCAGACGCTCGTGGAGGAGCTCCTGGGTGCGGGACTGCGGGATCAGCAGGGTGTTCGCGTACGGCACCTGCTCGGTGGGCTCCGAGCGCTCGACCATGTCCCACGCGCCGCGCCGCTCGGTGCCCTCCCAGGCCAGCATCCGGGGGTACGCGCCACCCGCCGCCAGGATCCCGGGGAGGACCCCCAGGTCGTCCAGGACCTCCTGGCTCCGCGGCTGCAGCCCCTTGCCGCGCGAGCCGGGGAAGAGTCCGTCCGCCCGCTCCACGAGGAGCGCGCGGACGCCCCGGCGGGCGAGGTCGAGGGCGAGGACGAGCCCCGTGGGGCCCGCCCCGGAGATGACGACGTCGGTGTCCCTGTCCACGGGCATGGGTGACCGCCTCCAGTCCTTAACGCTGTTAAATGCCGGCGGCCACAGCATCTCCTTAACGGTGTTAAGGAGTCAAGGGGGAGCAACGGGATACCGTGACGGGGTGGCGACCAAGAAGACGAGCAAGCTGGACCCCGGCCAGGTGGCGGAGACAGCCCTGCGGCTGCTGAACGAGCGGGGCCTGGAGGGGCTCACGCTCCGCGCCATCGCCCAGGAGCTGCACGTCCAGGCCCCCGCCTTGTATTGGCACTTCAAGAACAAGCAGGCCCTGCTCGACGAGATGGCGACCGTCATGTACCGGCGGATGGTCGCCGAAGCGGAGGCCCGCCCGGCCGCCGGAGGGAGCTGGCAGGAGCTGATCCTCACCGCCAACCGGGGGCTGCGGGCCGGACTGCTGCGCTACCGCGACGGCGCCAAGGTCTACAGCGGCGCCCGGTTCACCGGCACCGAACACGCCCAGGACATGGAGCGGCAGCTCGGGGCCCTGGTCGACGCCGGGTTCACGCTGCGCGAGGCGGTGCGCGCCAGCACCACGGCGTACATGTACACGCTCGGTTTCGTCACCGAGGAGCAGGGCACCGAGTCCCAGCCCGGAGAACCCCGGGAGGGCTTCGACATCGAGGAGCGCGCCCGCCGTCTCGCCGCGTACCCCCTGGCGGCCGCGGCCGGCGCGGAGATCTTCGCCGGCTACGACGACCGGTTCGAGGAGGGCCTGAGGCTGATCGTCGCGGGCATCGAGACGGTGTACGCCCCCGGGGCCGCGCGGTCCTGACGGGGCGTCCGGGGCCGGGCCTCCTCGCGCCAGGGAGGCCGCGTCCTCCTGGTGCGACGAAGCTCCCGTCGGGCGGGCCCGCGTGCGAAGAAGCCCCGTACGACAGCCCCGTACGACGAACCCCCCGTACGACGAGCCCCGTACGACGAAGCCCCCGCTCCGAACGCAGCGGGGGCTTCGTCGTACGGCCGTCGTGCGGGGCCGGGCGCGGGCGGCTAGCTCGCCGGGCCCGCCACCACGTCCACCGGCTGCGGCAGCGGGGTGCCCGAGCCGTCGCGGCGCGGGTCCGGCTCCGGCAGGTCGACCGGGGTGCCGTTCTTCTGCGCGGCCCGCGCGGGCAGGGTCCCCGCCCAGGCCAGGACCAGCACGTCCTCGCCCTTCAGGAAGCGCTGGCAGCGCACGCCGCCGGTCGCCCGGCCCTTGCGCGGGTACTGGTCGAACGGGGTCAGCTTCGCCGAGATCGCCGCGGCACCGCCCAGGGTGCCCGTCGAACCCGCCACCGTGAACACGGCCGCGTCCGCCGCCGGGTCCACCGCGGCGAAGGACAGCACCTCGGCGCCGGCCGCCAGCTTGATGCCCGCCATGCCGCCGGCCGGACGGCCCTGCGGCCGCACCTGGGAGGCGGGGTAGCGCAGCAGCTGCGCGTCGGACGTGATGAAGACCAGGTCCTCCTCGCCCGTCCGCAGCTCGACCGCGCCGACGATCCGGTCACCGTCCTTGAGGGTGATGACCTCCAGCTCCTCCTTGTTCGCCGGATAGTCCGGCACCACGCGCTTGACGACGCCCTGGAGGGTGCCGAGCGCGAGTCCGGGGGAGGACTCGTCGAGGGTGGTCAGGCAGACCACCGTCTCGTCCGCCTCCAGGGTCAGGAACTCGCTCAGCGGCGCGCCGCCCGCCAGGTTCGGCGCGGCGGCCGTGTCGGGCAGCTGCGGCAGGTCGATGACGGCGATCCGGAGGAGCCGGCCCGCGGAGGTCACCGCGCCCACGTCGCCGCGCTGGGTGGCGGCCACCGACGAGACGATCGCGTCGTGCTTGGTCCGCTTGGCGTCCGGCTCGGCCGGCGGCAGCTCCGCCGAGACCGTCCGGGCCAGCAGGCCGGTCGAGGAGAGCAGGACCCGGCACGGGTCGTCCGCGACCTCCAGGGGGACGGCCGAGACGGGCGCGCCCGCCGACTCCAGGAGGACCGTGCGCCGGTCGGTGGCGAACTTCTTGGCCACCGCGGCCAGCTCCGCCGAGACCAGCTTGCGCAGCTCGGAGTCGGAGTCCAGGATCCCGGTCAGCTCGTCGATCTCGCCGGTCAGCCGGTCCCGCTCGGTCTCCAGCTCCAGGCGGTCGAACTTGGTGAGCCGGCGCAGCGGGGTGTCCAGGATGTACTGGGTCTGGATCTCGCTGAGCGAGAAGCGCTCCATCAGGCGCTCCTTCGCCTGCGCCGAGTTCTCGCTCTCCCGGATGAGGCGGATGACCTCGTCGATGTCGAGGAGCGCGACGAGGAGGCCCTCGACCAGGTGGAGCCGGTCGCGCTTCCTGCCGCGGCGGTACTCGGAGCGGCGGCGGACGACCTCGAAGCGGTGGTCGAGGTAGACCTCCAGCAGCTCCTTGAGGCCCAGGGTGAGCGGCTGGCCGTCCACCAGGGCCACGTTGTTGATGCCGAAGGACTCCTCCATCGGCGTCAGCTTGTAGAGCTGCTCCAGGACGGCCTCGGGCACGAAGCCGTTCTTGATCTCGATGACCAGGCGGAGTCCGTGGGCCCGGTCGGTGAGGTCCTTGACGTCGGCGATGCCCTGGAGCTTCTTCGAGCCGACCAGGTCCTTGATCTTGGAGATGACCTTCTCGGGGCCGACCGTGAAGGGGAGTTCGGTGACGACGATGCCCTTGCGGCGGGCCGTCACGGTCTCCACCGACGTGGTGGCGCGGATCTTGAAGGTGCCGCGGCCCGACTCGTACGCGTCCCGGATGCCGTTCAGGCCGACGATCCGGCCGCCGGTCGGCAGGTCGGGGCCGGGGACGAAGCGCATCAGCGCGTCCAGGTCGGCGTTCGGGTAGCGGATCAGGTGGCGGGCGGCCGCGACGACCTCGCCGAGGTTGTGCGGCGGCATGTTGGTCGCCATGCCGACCGCGATGCCCGAGGCGCCGTTCACCAGCAGGTTCGGGTACGCGGCGGGGAGCGCGACCGGCTCCCGCTCCTGGCCGTCGTAGTTGGGCGCGAAGTCGACCGTGTCCTCGTCGATGGACTCGGTCATCAGGAGGGCGGCCGGGGCCATCCGCGACTCCGTGTACCGCATCGCGGCGGGCGGGTCGTCGTTGCCCAGCGAGCCGAAGTTGCCGTGGCCGTCGACCAGCGGCACGCGCATGGAGAAGGGCTGCGCCATGCGCACCATGGCGTCGTAGATGGAGGCGTCGCCGTGCGGATGCAGCTTGCCCATCACCTCGCCGACCACGCGGGCGCACTTCACGAACCCGCGGTCCGGGCGCAGGCCCATCTCGTTCATCTGGTAGACGATGCGCCGCTGGACGGGCTTCATGCCGTCGCGGGCGTCGGGCAGGGCACGCGAGTAGATGACCGAGTAGGCGTACTCGAGGAAGGAGCCCTGCATCTCGTCGACGACGTCGATGTCGAGGATCCTCTCCTCGTACGCGTCGTCCGGCGGCGGTGTCTTCGTGCTGCGGCGGGCCATCGCGGCTGCTGCTCCTTCTCCGACAAGGCTTGATCTGACGCGGACCATTGTGGACCGTGCCACCGACAAGACTGACCGCGACCCGGACGAGGGACATCTCGGGGGTCCGGGAACTTCGCCAGGTGTCGACGCGCTTGCATACAGTGGCAGGACTTTTCCAGATCGCGATCGAAGGGACGTACATGCCCATGGGTCACACGGCCACGGCCGAGGCCGGCTCCGGCGGCCTGACAGCGACCGAGCACCGGCTGGCGAACGGCCTGAGGGTGGTCCTCTCCGAGGACCACCTGACCCCGGTCGCCGCGGTCTGCCTCTGGTACGACGTCGGCTCGCGCCACGAGGTCGAGGGCCGCACGGGCCTCGCCCACCTCTTCGAGCACCTGATGTTCCAGGGCTCGAAGCAGGTGCACGGCAACGGGCACTTCGAGCTGGTGCAGGGCGCCGGCGGCTCGCTCAACGGCACGACCAGCTTCGAGCGCACCAACTACTTCGAGACCATGCCCGCCCACCAGCTGGAGCTCGCGCTCTGGCTGGAGGCCGACCGGATGGGCTCGCTGCTGGCCGCCCTCGACGACGAGTCGATGGAGAACCAGCGGGACGTCGTGAAGAACGAGCGCCGCCAGCGGTACGACAACGTGCCGTACGGCACCGCCTTCGAGAAGCTCACCGCGCTCGCGTACCCGGAGGGCCACCCGTACCACCACACCCCCATCGGCTCGATGGCGGATCTGGACGCGGCCACCCTGGAGGACGCGCGGGCCTTCTTCCGCACCTACTACGCGCCCAACAACGCGGTCCTGTCGGTCGTCGGCGACATCGACCCGGAGCAGACGCTCGCCTGGGTCGAGAAGTACTTCGGCTCCATCCCCGGCCACGACGGCAAGCCCGCCCCGCGCGACGGCGGCCTGCCGGAGGTCATCGGCGAGCAGCTGCGCGAGGTCGTCGTCGCCGAGGTCCCGGCCCGCGCCCTGATGGCCGCCTACCGGCTGCCCGAGGACGGCACGCGCGCGTGCGACGCCGCAGACCTCGCCCTCACCGTGCTCGGCGGCGGCGAGTCCTCCCGTCTGCACAACCGGCTGGTCCGCCGCGACCGCACCGCCGTCGCCGCCGGCTTCGGTCTGCTCCGGCTCGCCGGCGCCCCCTCGCTCGGCTGGCTGGACGTCAAGACGTCCGGCGGCGTCGAGGTCCCGGTCATCGAGGCGGCCGTGGACGAGGAGCTGGCCCGCTTCGCCGCGGAGGGACCGACCGCCGAGGAGATGGAGCGCGCCCAGGCCCAGCTGGAGCGCGAGTGGCTGGACCGGCTCGGCACGGTGGCCGGCCGCGCGGACGAACTGTGCCGGTTCGCCGTGCTGTTCGGCGACCCGCAGCTCGCCCTGACCGCCGTCGACCGCGTCCTCGGCATCACCGCCGACGAGGTGCGCGAGGTGGCCGCGGCCCGGCTCCGCCCCGACAATCGCGCGGTGCTGGTCTACGAGCCTGTAGAAAACGGCGCGAACGGCGCGAACGGCGCGAACGGCGCGAACAGCGCGACCGGCACGGCGGAGGCCGCCGGCGCCGCCGGCGCCACCGAGGACAGCGACGAGGAAGAGGGAGCGGAGAAGTGACGGACACCGCCGAGTCCCTGACCAGCATGGAGTTCCACCCGCGGCCGCAGGCCGGCGCGGCGAAGCCGTGGGCCTTCCCGGCCCCCGAGCGCGGCGCCCTGGACAACGGGCTGACCGTGCTGCGCTGCCACCGTCCCGGCCAGCAGGTCGTCGCCGTCGAGATCTTCGTCGACGCGCCGCTGGACGCCGAGCCCGAGGGCCTGGACGGCGTCGCCACCATCATGGCGCGCGCCCTCTCCGAGGGGACCACCGAGCGCGGCGCCGAGGAGTTCGCGGCCGAGCTGGAGCGCTGCGGCGCCACCCTCGACGCGCACGCGGACCACCCCGGTGTCCGGGTCTCCCTGGAGGTCCCGGTCTCCCGGCTCCCGAAGGCGCTCGGGCTGGTCTCCGAGGCCCTGACCTCCCCGGCCTTCGACGCCGACGAGATCAAGCGCCTGGTGGCCAACCGGCTCGACGAGATCCCGCACGAGACCGCCAACCCGGGCCGCCGGGCGGCCAAGCAGCTCTACAAGGAGCTCTTCCCGGACACCGTCCGGATGTCCCGGCCGCGCCAGGGCACCAAGGAGACCGTGGAGGCCATCGACGCCGCCGCCGTCCGCGCGTTCTACGACGCGTACCTGCGGCCCGCCGCCACCACCGCGGTCGTCGTCGGCGACCTCACCGGCGTCGACCTGGACGAGGTCCTCGCCGAGACCCTCGGCGGCTGGACCGGCAAGCCGGCCGCGCCGCGCCCGATGCCGCCGATCACGGCCGACGACACCGGACGGGTCGTCATCGTCGACCGCCCCGGGGCCGTCCAGACCCAGCTGCTCATCGGCCGGATCGGGCCGGACCGCCACGACGCCGTCTGGGCCGCGCAGGTCCTCGGCGTCTACTGCCTCGGCGGCACTCTGACGTCGCGTCTGGACGCGGTGCTGCGCGAGGAGAAGGGGTACACGTACGGCGTGCGCGCCTTCGGGCAGGTGCTCCGCTCGGACGGCGAGGGCCACGGCGCCTCGATGCTCGCCATCAGCGGTTCGGTCGACACCCCCAACACCGGTCCGGCCCTCGGCGACCTGTGGAAGGTGCTCCGCACCCTGGCGGAGGGCGGTCTGACCGACGCCGAGCGGGACGTCGCCGTGCAGAACCTGGTGGGCGTGGCCCCGCTCAAGTACGAGACGGCCGCGTCGGTGGCGGCGACCCTCTCCGACCAGGTCGAGCAGCACCTCCCGGACGACTACCAGGCCCGGCTGTACGCGCGGCTCGCCGAGACCGGCACGGTCGAGGCCACGGCCGCCGTCGTCAGCGCCTTCCCGGTGGACCGGCTCGTCACCGTCCTGGTGGGCGACGCCGCGCAGATCGAGGAGCCCGTGCGGGCCCTCGGCATCGGTGAGGTGACCGTGGTGAGCTGACGTCCCGTCGGCACCCGGCGGAGGTCTCCGATGTGACGACGCATCGGAGACCTCCGCTTTGTCCGTTATGGCACTAGAAAATGATCGTATGCCCTGTGGCATGTCTTACAAAAACACGTGTCTGTTTGGCGATCGACACCCGTCCGGCCTAGCGTCGGTGCGTCTGTCCGACCCACGCACGCGCCGCACCCGCGGCAACCGGACAGTCATCGCCGAGTCCCCGTCAGGCGCGAGCCTGGGGAGCCGGGGACCCACGCAGTCCCTGGGGTGAATCGGACGCCTTCGTCACGCGGAGGGGTCCGTAGGAGACCTTCCTGCTCCGAACCCGTCAGCTAACCCGGTAGGCGAGAAGGAAGGAAAGGAACCGTCTTGGCGTTCACCCGTGCCACCGGGAAGCACCGTGGTGCGAGCCGCATGGCTCGCCGCAGCGCCGGCATCGCCGGCGTGGCCGCCCTCGCCACCACCGGCGTCGTCGGCACCCTCGCCTCTCCGGCGCTCGCCGCCGACACGGACGACCGTTCCGCCGAGGACACCGGCCTCATCCAGGTGATCGCCGACGAGTCCATCGCCGACCAGATCAGCGCCCAGGTCGCCGTCCAGGAGCAGGAGGCCGTCGAGGCCGAGGCCCGGGCCAAGGTGCGCGCGGAGGCGAAGCGCAAGGCCGAGGCCCGCGCCCAGGAGATCCGCGAGGCCAAGGAGCGCGCCGCCCGTGAGGCCGAGCGCCGCCGCCTCGCCTCCTTCAACCTCCCGGTCGCCGGCTCGTACGTCTCCACCGGCTACAAGACCGGCGGTTCGCTCTGGTCCTCCGGCAGCCACTCCGGCGTCGACTTCCACGCGGCCTACGGCAGCTCGGTCGTCTCCGTCGGCTCCGGCACCGTCGTCGAGGCCGGCTGGGGCGGCGCGTACGGCAACAACATCGTGATCCGGATGAACGACGGCACGTACACCCAGTACGGGCACCTGTCGTCCATCGGCGTCTACGTCGGCCAGTCCGTCGAGCCCGGCCAGCAGATCGGCGTCTCCGGCTCGACCGGCAACTCGACCGGCCCCCACCTCCACTTCGAGGCCCGGGCGACCGCCGAGTACGGCTCCGACCTCAACCCCGTCGCGTACCTCCGCGCCCGCGGCGTCAGCCTCTGACCCGTCACCCCGCGTCGAAACGGCCCCGGCTCCCACGAGCCGGGGCCTTTTCGTCGCCCTTCGCCCATGACGACCGCTTCCGCGAACCGGACGAATTCCGAGGGGGCATCGGAATTTCCGGCGCGCTGCAATAGAGTCGCGGAGGAAGCGCCGCTCGAATTCGGTGCGCGCGGAGCGAAAGCGGAGGTCGGACATGCGGGTTCCCGCGCAATCGGTATGCACGGCGATCCGGGACGACATCGTCTCGGGGGTCTTCGAGCGCGGCAGCCGGCTCACCGAGGACCAGCTCGCCCGCCGCTACGGCGTCTCCCGCGTCCCGGTCCGCGAGGCGCTGCGCACCCTGGAGTCCGAGGGCTTCGTGGTCAGCCGGCGGCACGCGGGCGCCCAGGTCGCCGAACCCACCGAGCAGGAGGCGGCCGACCTCCTCGACGTACGGGCGCTGCTCGAACCGCTCGGCGCCGCCCGGGCCGCCCAGCGGCGCACCGACGCCCACCTCAAGGTGCTGCGCGGCCTGGTGAGGCTGGGGCAGGAGCGGGCCAGGCGGGGCCAGGGCGAGGATCTGCGGGCGCTCGGCGGCTGGTTCCACGAGACGCTCGCGCAGGCGTCCGGGAGCCCGGCGCTGACCGCGCTCCTCACCCAGCTGCGCCACAAGATCGCCTGGATGTACGTGGTGGACCAGCCGGACCGGCCGGTGGACGCCTGGGCCGAGCACGGGGCGATCGTGGACGCCATCGCGCGCGGGGACGCCGAGCGCGCCCGCGCGCTGACCGCCCTGCACGCCGAGCACACGCTTCCGCTGCACCGGCTGAAAAGGCCCGAGCGGGGCCGTGTGAGGGTTTCGCAACATGCCGTCAACACGGCGAGTGCCCGGAATTAACACGGGTGTCGTATACAAAGAATAGTAATTCCGGGGCCTTTTTCGTGCTGCCCGAAAAAGGAATGACGTGAGTCCGGGAATGCCGGAGACGCCTGTACCCGAAAATCCCGGACGTCCCTGTGCCCGGAAATGCCGGACGGCCCCGTCCGCCGGGAGGTCCGGGGGCGCGGCCGTCAGGGAAGGGCTGGGGTACGACCCGCCGGGTCAGACCGTCTCGGGGAGCTCGTCGAGACCCTCGGCGACGAGCTTGGCGAGGCGCTCCAGCGCGGCCTCGGCACCCTCGGCGTCCGAGGCGAGCACGATCTCCTCGCCGCCCTGCGCGCCCAGGCCGAGCACCGCGAGCATGGAGGCGGCGTTCACCGGGTTGCCGTCGGCCTTGGCGATGGTCACCGGGACACCGGAGGCCGTGGCGGCACGGACGAAGATGGAGGCGGGGCGGGCGTGCAGGCCCTCGGCCCAGCCGACGTTGACGCGGCGCTCAGCCATGGTGTTGCCCTTCGGGTCTTCAGCGGTTGTCTAGACCAGTCTCTCACGGGTCGCGGCGTGCTCGGGCCGACCTGGGTCCCGCGTCCGTGCGACGTTCGGCCCTCCTACCTTGCACGGGGTGCCGGGGGCGCGCGAGCCGTGTACCGCCGAGGAGTGGGCGCGCGAACGGTGCCGCCGTCGCACCCCGGTCGTAGGCTTTGCCCCATGCGGAGCGCGTCGGAGCAGGCGGACGGACCGGAGCGGGCGGGCGGGACGGGAGCGGGGGAGCACCCGGCCCCCGGGGAACACGCCTACCCCGACCACTGGGAGGCCGACGTCGTGCTGCGCGACGGCGGCACCGCGCGCGTCCGGCCCATCACCGCCGACGACGCCGGCCGGCTCGTCAGCTTCTACGAGCAGGTCTCGGACGAGTCGAAGTACTACCGCTTCTTCGCCCCCTACCCGCGGCTCTCCGCCAAGGACGTCCACCGCTTCACCCACCACGACTTCGTCGACCGGGTCGGCCTCGCGGCCACCGTCGGCGGCGAGTTCATCGCCACCGTCCGCTACGACCGGATCGACGGGCGGGGCCTGCCCGCCTCGGCGCCCGCCGACGAGGCCGAGGTCGCCTTCCTCGTCCAGGACGCCCACCAGGGCCGCGGCGTCGCCTCCGCCCTCCTCGAACACATCGCGGCCGTCGCCCGCGAGCGCGGCATCCGCCGCTTCGCCGCCGAGGTGCTCCCCGCCAACACGAAGATGATCAAGGTGTTCACGGACGCCGGCTACACCCAGAAGCGCAGCTTCGAGGACGGCTCCGTCCGGCTCCACCTCGACCTGGAGCCCACCGACCGCTCCCTCGCCGTCCAGCGCGCCCGCGAGCAGCGCGCCGAGGCCCGCTCCGTCCAGCGGCTCCTCGCCCCCGGCTCGGTCGCCGTCGTCGGCGCCGGACGCACCCCCGGCGGAGTCGGCCGGACCGTGCTGCGGAACCTGCTGGGCGCCGGCTTCACCGGCCGGGCGTACGCGGTCAACCCCGCCCTCGACGCCCCGGGGACCGACCTCGACGGCGTGCCCGCCTTCCCCTCCGTCGCCGCCATCGGCGCCCCCGTGGACCTCGCGATCGTCGCGGTCCCCGCCGAGCGGGTCCCCGAGGTCGTCGCCGACTGCGGCGAGCACGGCGTGCGCGGCCTCGTCGTCCTCTCCGCCGGATACGCCGAGAGCGGCACCGAGGGCCGCGAGCGCCAGCGGGCCCTGGTCCGCCAGGCCCGCTCGTACGGCATGCGGATCATCGGGCCCAACGCCTTCGGCATCATCAACACCTCCGCCGATGTCCGGCTCAACGCCTCCCTCGCCCCCGAGATGCCTGCCGCCGGCCGCATCGGCCTCTTCACCCAGTCCGGCGCCATCGGCATCGCCCTCCTCGCCGGACTGCACCGGCGCGGCGCCGGCCTCTCCTCCTTCATCTCCGCCGGCAACCGCGCGGACGTCTCCGGCAACGACTTCCTCCAGCACTGGTACGACGACCCGGCGACCGACGTCGTCCTCCTCTACCTGGAGTCGATCGGCAACCCGCGCAAGTTCACCCGGCTCGCCCGCCGCACCGCCGCCGTCAAGCCGGTCGTCGTCGTCAAGGGCGCCCGCCACAGCGGCAGCGCCCCGCCCGGCCACCGCGTCCCCGTCACCCGCATCCCGCACGCCACCGTCTCCGCGCTGCTCCGCCAGGCCGGCGTCATCCGCGTCGACACCGTCACCGAGCTCGTCGACGCCGGACTGCTCCTCGCCGGACAGCCGCTGCCCGCCGGGCCGCGCGTCGCGATCCTCGGCAATTCCGAGTCCCTCGGCCTGCTCACGTACGACGCCTGCCTGACCGAGGGGCTGCGGCCGCAGCGGCCCGTGGACCTGACGACCGCCGCCACTCCGGCCGACTTCCGGGACGCGCTCGCCGCGGCCCTCACCGACGACTCCTGCGACGCGGTCGTCGTCACCGCGATCCCCTGGGTGGGCATCGAGGGCACCACCGAGGTGCTGGCCGCCTCCCTCCGGGAGGCCGTCGCCGGCGGCGGCGCCGCCGCTGCCGCCAAGCCGGTCGTCGTCGTCCACGTCGAGATGGGCGGCCTCGCCGAGGCGCTCTCCGCCGCCACCAGCACCCGCCCCGCCCCCGGACGCACCCGCCGCCCCGCCGCCGCGGCCCCGGAGCCCCCCGTCGCCGCCGCGGCCCCGGGGACCCCCGTGCTCGCCGCGAGCCCGGGGACCGCCGCGAGCCCGGGGACCGCCGCGAGCCCGGGGACCGCCGCGAGCACGGAGACCCCCGCGAGCACGGAGACCCCCGCCGGCTCCGCGCCCCAGGGGACGCCGGACGCCCCGGCGCCCGCTCCCGCGCGGAACATCCCCGCCTACCCCGCCGCCGAGCGGGCCGTGCGCGCGCTCGCCGAGGCCGTGCGCTACGGCCAGTGGCGCCGGCAGGCCGCCGAGCCGGGACGCGTACCGGAGTACGACTCCATCGACGAGGCCGGCGCCGCCGCCCTCATCGACCGGGTCCTCGGCGAGCGGGGCGCCGGACAGGAGTCCCGGGGCGTGACCCTCACCGCCGAGGAGGCCGGCGAACTGCTCGGCCGGTACGGCATCGCCCTGCGCCCCACCCTGCCCGCGCCCGGACCCGACGCCGGCGTCGCGGCCGCCGCACGGCTCGGCTACCCGGTGGCGCTCAAGACCACCGCCCCCCACCTGCGCCACCGCCCCGACCTCGGCGGCGTCCGGCTCGACCTGGCAACCGAGGAACAGCTGCGCACCGCCTACGCCGAGCTGACCGAGGCCCTCGGCAAGCCCGAGGAGCTCCAGCCCGTCGTCCAGGCGATGGCGCCCCGGGGCGTCGACACCGTGGTGCGCGCCACGATCGACCCCGCCGCCGGCGCCGTCCTCTCCTTCGGTCTGGCCGGCGCCGCCTCCGAACTGCTCGGCGACACTGCCCACCGGCTCGTCCCGGCCACCGACCGGGACGCCGCCGAACTGGTCCGCTCCATCCGCACCGCCCCGCTGCTCTTCGGCTGGCGCGGCTCGGCCCCCGTCGACACCCCCGCCCTGGAGGAACTGCTGCTCAGGGTCTCCCGGCTGGTCGACGACCACCCGGAGATCGTCTCCGTCGCGCTCGAACCGGCCGTGGTCGCCCCCACCGGCGTCTCCGTCCTCGGCGCCGCGGTCCGGCTCGCCCCGGCCGCACCCACCACCGACCTCGGCCCGCGCCGCCTGCCCAGCTACTGACGGGTCCGGGGGTGTCCGCGGCCCCGTAGGATGGAGTCCATGGCGAAAAGCGGTACGACGACCCAGGGGCTGCGCGCGGCGATCGAGCGCAGCGGCTACTACCCGGCACTCGTGGCCGAGGCGGTGGAGGCCGCCGTCGGCGGCGAGGAGGTCGCGTCGTACGTGGTCCACCAGGAGACCACCTTCGACGCCAACGAGGTCCGGCGCCACGTCACCGTCCTCGTGCTGACCCCGAGCCGCTTCATCGTCAGCCACACCGACGAGCAGGCGGCCGACAACAGCTCCCCGAGCCCGTACGCCACCACGTCCACCGAGTCCGTGAAGCTCGACCGGATCTCGTCGGTCGTGGTCAGCCGCGTCGTCGCCAACCCGGAGTCGTACACCCCGGGCACCGTGCCCCGCGAGGTCGTCCTCACCATCGGCTGGGGCGCCGTCTCCCGGATCGACCTGGAGCCCGCGGCCTGCGGCGACCCGAACTGCGACGCCGACCACGGCTACACCGGCAACGCCACCGCCGACGACCTCAGCCTGCGCGTCAGCGAGGCCGGCGACGGCCCGGACACCGTCCGGCAGACCCTCATCTTCGCCCAGGCGCTCTCCGAGGCCACGGCCGCCATCCCGACGGCCGGCCGCTGATGGCGCAGCCGACCTCCGTCGCCCACGGCTGGCCCGACGACCCGGTCCCGCTCGCCCCGGAGACCGCTCCGGTCCCCGAGTACGGCTCCGGCTCCCTCGGCGACCTGCTGCCCACCCTCGTCGCCGGCCAGGGCGTGCCCGGCTTCGAGGCGCGGATCACCGAGCTGACCCCCGCCGACCGCGTCTGCGTCTTCCTGGTGGACGGGCTCGGCTGGGAGCAGATCAAGGCCCACCCGGACGAGGCCCCCTACCTGGCCTCGCTCCTCGGCACCTCGCGCGGCGGCACCGGCCGGCCGATCACCGCCGGCTTCCCCGCCACCACCGCGACCTCCCTCGCCTCCGTCGGCACCGGCCGCGCCCCCGGCGCCCACGGCCTGGGCGGCTACACGGTCCGCAACCCGGAGTCCGGCGAGCTGATGAACCAGCTCAAGTGGCGTCCCTGGACCCCGCCGAAGGTCTGGCAGCCGTACCCGACCGTCTTCCGGCTGGCGCACGAGGCGGGGATCCACACCGCGCAGGTGTCCTCCCCGATCTTCGAGCAGACCCCGCTCACCCAGATCGCGCTGAGCGGCGGCACGTTCCACGGACGCCTCTCCGGCGAGGAGCGGATGGACCTCGCCGCCGAGCAGCTGGCCGGCGGCGACCGCTCGCTGGTCTACACGTACTACAGCGAACTCGACGGCGCCGGGCACCGCTTCGGCATCGACTCCGACGCCTGGCGCGGCCAGCTCATGCTGGTCGACCGGCTGGTGCGAAGGCTCGCCGAGCAGCTGCCGGCCCGCTCGGCGCTGTACGTCACCGCCGACCACGGCATGGTCGACGTCCCCTTCGACGAGGAGCACCGCATCGACGTCGACGAGGACTGGGAGCTGCGCGCCGGCGTCGCCCTCCTCGGCGGCGAGGGCCGTGCCCGGCACGTCTACGCCGTCCCCGGCGCCGAGGCCGACGTCCTCACCTGCTGGCGCGAGGTCCTCGGCGAGCAGTTCTGGGTGGCGGGCCGCGACGAGGCCATCGCCCTCGGCTGGTTCGGCGACACGGTGGACGAGCGGGTGTACGGCCGGATCGGTGACGTCGTCGCCGCCGCCCACGAGGACGTCGCCCTCGTCGCCTCCGTCGGCGAGCCGCTGGAGACCCAGATGACCGGCATGCACGGGTCGATGACCCCCGCCGAGCAGTTCGTGCCGCTCCTCGAAGTCCGTCCCTGACCCTTCCCGACCCTGTCCCCTCCCGTCCCGTCCTCTCCCCACCCCGACCCGAAAGGTCTCCGACCCGTCATGCCCGAGCTGGTGTTCTTCTCCGGAACGATGGACTGCGGAAAGAGCACGCTGGCTCTCCAGATCGCGCACAACCGTGACGCGCGCGGACTCCAGGGCGTGATCTTCACCCGGGACGACCGGGCGGGCACCGGCAAGCTGTCCTCGCGGCTCGGCCTGGTGACCGAGGCCGTCGAGGCGCCGGAGGGCATGGACGTCTACGCCTACCTGGTCGACCAGCTCTCCCAGGGCGGCAAGGCCGACTACGTGATCGTCGACGAGGCGCAGTTCCTCGCCCCGGCCCAGATCGACCAGCTCGCGCGGATCGTCGACGACCTCGGGCTCGACGTGTACGCCTTCGGGATCACGACCGATTTCCGCACCAAGCTCTTCCCCGGCTCGCAGCGGCTGATCGAGCTCGCCGACCGGATCGAGCAGCTCCAGGTCGAGGCGCTGTGCTGGTGCGGCGCCCGCGCCACCCACAACGCCCGGACCGTCGGCGGCCACATGGTCGTCGAGGGCGAGCAGGTCGTCGTCGGCGACGTGAACACCGCCGCGGAGGTCGTCGGGTACGAGGTGCTGTGCCGCCGGCACCACCGCCGCCGGATGACGAGCGCGAGCGCCCGGGCGGCCTCCCTGTCGCCGGACGTCCTGCCCGTCACACCGGCCTGACGGACGCGGTCCGCTGGACGCTTGTCCGGCGGACCTGGTCTGCCGGACGCCGGTCCGGCGGGTCCCGGCGTGCCTCGCGCCCCTCCCGGACGCCGGCCCGGCGTGCTTGGCGTCCCCTCCCGGGTCCGGCGGACGTCCCCTCCCGGACGCGTCCCCGTCGCCCGCCGCTTCCCCCGGACGGCGGTGGTGACACCGGGTGTTCACCTCCGGGCTGCCGGGAGATCGCCGGGTGATCCCTTTCGGGTCGCCCCCACCAGGAGTAATGGGTTCGTCCCGCCGTGCGTTCGCCGCGGGTGATCGACGAGAGCCCCGTGCTCCTGGAGGACCCGTGCCACCCGCCGCCACACCCGTGCCCGCCCCTGACCGGGACGGGGCCCGGGGCGGCCCCCGGCGGGCCCGGAACCCGCTGTTCCTCGCCCCCGCCGGCGCCGGACTGCTCACGGCCGCCGTGTTCGTCCTGGCCACCGCGCTCGCCCGCAGCCACCCCCTCGGCCCGTACACCCGGAACGTCGTCGACCTGGGCCAGCAGTACCTGCCGTACCACGCCTACTGGCGCGCCTTCCTGCTCGGCGACACCCACGGCGACGCCTTCCTCAACTGGAACTCCGGCTTCGGCGCGGGCTTCCTCGGCGACATCGGCACCTATCTGAGCAGCCCCTTCTCGCTGCTCGTCGTCCTCTTCCCGGCCGACCGGCCCGAACTGGCGCTGTACGTCATCACCGCGCTCAAGATCGCCGCGGCGGGGGCGGCGATGGCGGCGCTGCTGATCCGGCTCCGCCCGACCGCCCGCACCGGCCCCTGGCCGCTCGCCGCCCTCCTCGGGGCCGCGTACGCGCTCTCCGGCTGGACCTTCAACCACGGCGCCTCCGTGCCCATGTGGCTGGACGGCCTCATCGCCTTCCCGCTGCTCTGCCTGGTCGCGGAGTGGGCCAGGGCCGGCCGCCGGTCCGTCCTCGGCCCGCTCGTCGTCGCCGTCGCCTGGATCGCCAACTTCTACACCGCCTACATGGCCACCCTCGGCGCGGCGCTCTTCCTCGCCGTGCGGCTCCTCACCGCCGAGCCGGCCGGCACCCGCCGCCGGCTCGCCGTCCTGCTCCGCGCCGGGTGGACCGTCGGCCTCGGCGTCGGGCTCGCCGCGCCGCTCGTCCTCGTCGTCTTCAGCGGGACGAGATACGCGGACCCGACCCCCGAGACCGTCTTCGCGCCCGCCTCCTGGGCCGAGCTGCTCGGCCGCTTCCTGCCCGCCACCGCCAACGTGGACACCCCGGCGCTCTTCATCGGCACACCCGCGCTCGTGCTCGCCCTCACCCTGCCCTTCAACCGGGCCGTCGCCCCGCGGGTACGGCTCGGCTGGTCGGCGCTGATCGTCCTGGTGACGCTCTCCCTCCAGTGGGGGCCGACCCACCTCCTCTGGCACGCGGGCGCCTCGCCCAACGGCAACCCCTACCGCCAGACCTTCGTCCTGTGCGGCCTGCTCCTCGTCGCCGCCTGGCTCTCCGCCGCCCCCGGACCGCCCCGCCCGGCCGCCCTGCTCGGCGCCGCCGCCCTCGCCGGGGCGTTCGCGCTCGCCGCCCGGGGCAGCTCCGACATCGACGCCTGGACGTACCCCGCCGCCGGCGCCGCCGTCCTGCTCGCCCTCGGCGCCGCGCTCCTCGCCCTCCGCGCCGCCCGCCCGGCGGCCGCCCGCGCGGTGCCCGTCGCCGCCGCCGCGCTGCTGCTCGCCGCCCAGGCGGGCGAGACGGCCGTCAGCGGGATGCGCGTCGAGGCGCAGCAGCGCGCCGATGTCGCCTGGGCGCCCCGGATCGGCCCCTGGCAGCGGGCGGTGGCCGCCGAGGTCGCCCGGGCCGACGCCTGGCCGGCGTACCGCACCGACCCCGGGCCGCTGCCCGGCGGCAACGAACCGCTGCTCCTCGGCGGCGAGGGCGCGGACGCCTACTCCAGCCTCACCACCGAGAACACCTCACGGACCCTGGACTCCCTCGGCTTCGGCCACTACGCCAAGGGCCGGCACCCCGAGACCCTCGACAACCCCGTCACCGACGCGATCTTCTCCATCGGCACCCGCGTCCGCTCCGAGGCCGACGGGCCGGTGCGCCAGGACGCGGCGCCCCGCGGCACCGCGAGCGCCACCACCACCCCCGTACCGCCGCTCGTCACCGTCCATCCCGCCGGGAACGCCACCGTGGACCCGGAGGAGTCCGCCTTCCGCAACCAGGAACTCCTCCTCGGCTCCTCCGTCTACACGCTGCCCGCCGTCCGCCGCTCCGGCACCACCCTCACCGCCCGCTGCCCGGCCGGCACCGAGGTCTGGTTCTGGGCGCCCGCGTTCAAGGGCACCGCCGCCCTCGCCGGCGCCGCCCCCGCCGACTACGACGGACGCCCGCCCGCCGTCCGCGCCCCCATGCGGGCGCTCGGCACCGTCCCGGCCGGCGGCGCCGTCCGCGTCGACCTGGTCACCGACCGGGCGATCACGCTGCCCCGCCTCTCCGTCGGCTGCCTCGACCGCGGCCGGCTCGCCACCGCCGTCGCCCGCCTCACCGCCACCGGCGCCACCCGGGTCACCACCACCGGCCACGGCCTCACCGCCGAACTGCCGCCCGGCAGCACCGGTGTCGCCGTCGTCGCCGTCCCCCGCGCCACCGGCTGGCGGTGCGCCGCCGGCGACGCCGAGGCCGTCTCCGCCCGCTCCCACCGGGGCCTGCTCGCGATCCCCCTCGACGGCCGCGCGACCCGCGTGAGCTGCACCTTCCGTCCCCCCGGCGTCGTGCTCGGCGCCGCGGCCGGGGCGACCGCGCTCCTCGCCCTCCTCGCCACCGCCGCCCTCGCCCGACGGCGCGCGCGGCGCCCGGCGGGCGGTTCGCCCGAGGGGCGACAAGAGTTCACCGACCGTCCACACGAGGCTCGTTCGGGCGGCCAGGACGCCGATTACGCTGCCCGCCGTACCGGCGCCTGACAGCCGGAAGACACCTGCGATTCCATCCGTGTCCGCCTCCCGATCCAGTGTGGGGATTCTCCGCGTGCCCAAACTCTCCGTCGTCGTCCCCTTCCACAACGTCGGGCCGTACGCCCCCGACACCGTGCGCAGCCTCGCCCTCAACGCGGACCCGGACTTCGAGTTCCTCCTGGTCGACGACTGCTCCACCGACGAGACCCCGGACGTCCTCGACCGCTGGAAGGACCGGATCCCGAACGCCCGGGTCATCCGCCACGAGACCAACCTCGGCGTCGCCCAGGCCCGCAACACCGGCATCGACGCCGCCACCGGCGACTACCTCACCTTCCTCGACGGCGACGACTGGTACGCCCCCGGCCACCTCCGCGCCGCCGTCGACGGCATCGAGCGCCTCGGCTGCGACTTCGCCCGCACCGACCACGTCCTCGCCGAGGGCCGCAAGCGGCACGTCAAGTACGCCCCCGCGAAGGTCCGCGACGCCGTCATGGACCCCCGCGACGGCATCGCCCCGGCCAGCATGGTCACGATGGTCGACTACCCCTTCGTCCCCTTCGGGATCTACAGCGGCCGGCTCTTCGAGGACGGCGCGTCCCGCTTCGAGACCAAGCTCCGCACCGCCGAGGACCGCCTCTGGGTCTGGCGCCTCCACCTGAAGGCCACCACCTTCGCCGCCCTCTCCCTGCACGGCGTCTTCTACCGGCGCGGAGTCACCACCTCGCTCACCCAGATCAGCGACAACCGCCAGCTCGACTTCATCCCGTCCTACGACCTCCTCCTGGAGGAGGTCTCCCGGGACCGCGACGCCGACCGCTTCCTGCCCAAGGCCGTCCGCACCTACTGCGCCATGATCGCCTTCCACGTGAACAAGGCCGGGAAGTACGAGCCCGAGGTCGCCGAGCGGCTGCGCGCCGACGTCGCCGACGCCCTGCTCCGCATGGACCAGGACGTCCTCGAAGAGACCCTCGCCACCATGGACACCCCCCGCGCCACCCTTCTGCGGAGCCTGCGCGAGACCGGAAGGAACCTCTGACCATGACCACCGACACGGCCGCCGCCCCGGTCACCGGCCCGCTCCCGGTCCAGATCTTCCAGGTCTCCACCCTCTACGGGGCCGCCACCGTCGCCGCCGCGATCGACGCCGGCCTGTACGGCGCCCCGGGCGACGCCCGCCGCCTCCTGCTGCTCTCGCACAACGCCGAGATCCCGGAGACCGCGCTCCGCCTGGAGTCCATGACGGGCTACGCGCGGATCGCCGCCCGCTTCGACGGCGTCCTCGACTGGAACGAGACGATCCACCCGTACCACCCGGCCGCCTGGGCCCCCCGGCCCGAGGAGACCCCGCTCTGGCAGCGCGTGCTGCGCACCGCCTGGGACCTCGGCACCGCCCGGGTCGAGCTGATCGTGGAGTCCATCCAGGTCAACCCGGCCAAGGCGCTCGGCGCCTGCTTCCCGGAGAGCTCCGTGGAGGTGTACGCCGACGGGCTGATGAGCTACGGCCCCACCCGCTCGGACGTCGCCCAGTCCCTCGCCTGCCGGATCCGCCGGCTTCTCCACCTCGACCTGGTGCCCGGCCTCACCCCGATGCTGCTCACCGAGTACGGCATCGGCTCCGAACTGGTGCCCGACGCCGCCTTCCGCGCGGTCCTCGCCGAGATCGCCGCCGACGCCGGCGACGACCCGGCGGTCGCCGCCGCCGTGGCCGCCGCGCCCACCGCGCTCCTCCTCGGCCAGTACCTTGCCGCGCTCGGCCTCCTCACCGTCGAGGAGGAGGAGGAACTGCACGTCCGGATGGTCCGCGGCGCCGCCGCGCTCGGCCACCGCAGCATCGTCTTCAAGCCGCACCCCACCGCGCCCGCCGGCTATTCGACCGCGCTCCAGGAGGCCGCCGAGGAGGCCGGGGTCCGGCTCACCGTCCTCGACGTGCCGCTGCTCGCCGAGACCTTCTACGAGCGCTGCGAGCTGCGGCTCGTCGTCGGCTGCTTCTCCACGGCGATGCTCACCGCCGCCGTCTACTACGGGGTGCCCGTCGCCCGGGTCGGCACCGAGGAGCTGCTGGAGCGGCTGACCCCCTTCGAGAACAGCAACCGGATCCCGCTCACCGTGGTCGACCACCTCGTGCCCGCCCTGGAGGGCGACGGGGCGCCGGCCGTGCCCGGCCCGGCGCCCGGCTCGCTCGCCCCGCTCGTCCGCGCGGTGAGCTACTGCATGCGGCACAAGGCCCACCCCGGCATGCGGGCCGAGACCGAGCTGTACCTGGCGGCGCACCACGCCGATCCGGCCGTCGCCCACCACTTCGGCCCCGTACGCCTCACCCAGCTGGGCCTCCCGGGCGGCGAGCCCGCCCCGGCCGGCCCCTCGCTGCTCCGCCGGAGCCTCGCCCGCGGCCGCCGCTGACGCCGGCCGCGGCCGGTGCCGTCAACGGTCGCGTGACCTCACGAGGGTGAACACGGCGCCCTCCAGGTCCGCGACCAGGGCCAGCCGCCCGGCCGTGCCGTCCCGGGGCGGCCGCAGCACCTGGCCGCCCAGCTCGACCACCAGCCGGGCCGCCGCGTCCGTGTCGTCCACCTCGAAGTACGTCATCCAGTGCGGGCCCCGGTCCCGGGGCAGCTCCTCGCCCACGCCGTGGAGCGAGGCGACCGGGCGCCCCTCCACGTGCAGGGTGGCGTAGTCGAAGTCGGCGGCCGAGACCACCGGCTCGACGTCGTAGCCGAAGACCGTCCGGTAGAACTTGCCGACCGTGGCCGTCTCGTACGTGAGCAGCTCGTTCCACACCGGCGTCCCGGGCGGGCCGGCGAGCGCGGTGCCGTGGTGGGCCTCCGCCTGCCAGACGCCGAAGACGGCGCCCGTCGGGTCGGCGCAGATGACCATGCGGCCCGCCTCGCCCGCGTCGAGCGGGCCCACCGCGACCGTCCCGCCGCAGCAGCGGATGGACTCCGCGGTCTCGTCGGCGTCCTGCGTGGCCAGGTAGGTGGTCCAGGCGATGTTCAGGTGCCGGTCCGGAGGCAGCTGCCCGATGCCGGCGACCTCCCGCCCGCCCAGCAGCGCCCGGACGTACGGGCCGAGAGCCTGAGGTCCCGGGACGAAGTCCCAGCCGAAGAGCGCCCGGTAGAACTCCTGGGTCGCCTCGATCCCGTGCACCATCAGACTCACCCAGCAGGGTGTACCCGGGCTGCGTCGAGCCGCCTCGGTCATCGTCGCTCTCTCCTCGGCCCTGGTCGTGACCGTGCCCCGCCGCCGGTGGGTTCCGCCGGGCCGCGCACGGCGCGCCCCGGTCGCACCCTTGCCTGGCGCGATCCATCGGGAGGACGCCGGGTCCGTCCCCGGCGCGGGCATGGCTGCGCGAGGATGGCCCCATGAACCCCATCATCTCCGCAAGCGAACTCGTGAGCGAGTCGGCGGGACCCCGGCCGCCGGTCCTCCTGGACGTGCGCTGGACCCTCGGGGGCCCGCCCGGCCGCCCGGCGTACGAGGCCGGGCACCTGCCCGGCGCCGTCTACGTGGACCTCGACACCGAACTGGCCGGACCGCCCGGAGAGGGCGGCCGGCACCCGCTGCCCGACCCGGAGGCGTTCGGGGCGGTCATGCGGCGGGCCGGCGTCCGCGCCGACGCTCCGGTGGTGGTGTACGACGGCGGGCTCGGCTGGGGCGCCGCCCGGGCCTGGTGGCTGCTGCGCTGGACGGGCCACCCGGACGTGCGGGTGCTCGACGGCGGCCTGGCCGCCTGGCCGGGGGAGCTGTCGGCGGAGGTGCCGGAACCGGAGGCGGGCGACTTCGCTCCGAAGCCGGGCGGGCTGCGGCTGCTCGACGCGGACGAGGCGGCGGCCCTGGCCCGCTCGGGGCTGCTCCTGGACGCCCGGGCCGCCGAGCGGTACCGGGGCGACGTGGAGCCCATCGACCGGGTCGGCGGCCACATCCCGGGCGCCCACTCGGCCCCGACGACGGAGAACGTGGCGGGGGACGGCCTCTTCCTCGCGGCCGGCGCGCTGCGCGACCGGTTCGCCGCGCTGGGCGCGGCGGAGGCGGCGGAGGTCGGCGTCTACTGCGGGTCCGGCGTCTCCGGCGCCCACGAGGTGCTGGCCCTGGAGCTCGCGGGCATTCCGGCGGCCCTCTACGCCGGCTCCTGGTCGGAGTGGTCCTCGGACCCGTCCCGTCCCGTGGCGACCGGCCCGGACCCGCGGTAGCGGAACGCGGAGGGGCCCGCACCGGATCGTCCGGTGCGGGCCCCTCCGTACGCCCGTGGCGTCAGTCCTGCTTCTTCCTGCGGGTCCCGAAGACGATCTCGTCCCAGCTGGGGACCGCCGCGCGGCGGCCCGGGCGGACGCCGTCGGCCTCCGCCTGCCGGTCGGTGGCGCCGTGCAGCCGGTCGCGGTGGCCGGAGACGGCGCGGGGCATGAGGACGTCGGCGTAGGCCGCGCCCGCCCCGGCGGAGGCGGCGGGAGCCGGGGGCTCCTCCGCCTCGACCTCGTCCGACGGCTCGCCGTCGGGCTGCTCGGGGACCACCAGGTCGCCGCGGAAGCTCGGCACCGCCTCCAGGAGGCTGGTGAGCGAGTCCCGCTCCTCATCGGGCTCCGGCGGCGGGGCCGGGGCGATCCGGTCGAGCTGCCGGTCCAGGGCGCGGTCCAGCGGCCGGTCCCGGGGCAGCCGGGCGATCCGCGGCACGAAGGGGAAGCTCGGCTCCGGCGCGGCGGCGAGGGTGTCGTCGGTCTCGCCGATCAGCGCCCGCGCCTCGTCGTCCACGGCCTGGACGAGCCGGCGCGGCGGGTCGTAGGTCCAGCTGGCGGTGTGCACCTCGCCGGCGACCCGGTAGACGAGCAGCACCTCCCAGGTGCCGTCGTCGCGCCGCCAGGAGTCCCACTGCACGGTGTCCTTGTCGGCGCCGCGCAGCAGCAGCCGCTCCTGCACCGCCTCGCCGAGCTGCGGCCCGCTGTTCTCGCCGGGCCGGCGCACCGGGGTCTTCCGGGCGCGCTCGGCCATGAACGCGCGCTCGGCGAGCACGGGTCCCTCGAAGCGGCGGACGCGGTCGACGGGGATGCCGGCGAGCTGGGCGACCTCCTCCGCGGAGGCACCGGCTCGTATCCGAGCCTGGATGTCGCGGGGGCGGAGGTGGCTCTCGACCTCGATCTCGATCTGGCCGAGGCGCGCGCGGTCGTTGCGCACGGCGGCCCGCAGCCGCTCGTCGATCGGAAGTGTGTACTCCGTGCTGTCGGCAGCCTTGAGCACCAGTCGTGTGCCGTCGTTGGAGACGGCCACGACACGCAGTTCGGGCATGGGGACCTCCCGGGTGGTGCCTGCCGACGTCACGTGCGTCGCTGCTTCCGCTAGTCGAGTGTGGCCTGCCCGGGTGCAGCCTGCCACTACCTTGCCGAGTTGCCCGGCGTGTCGGGCGTGGACCCTGGCCCGCCGTTATGGCACGGTTACCTGTTCACTACCCGGAGTGACTGGGCGTCACACTGGGTAGCGGTTCCGTTCCCGGGCGCCCCGGAAGGCGTCCGGACCCAGGGTTCGTCAATGTACTCCATTCGGGCCACTCGGGTGGACCGGCGCGCCGCCCAACTTCTCGGGGTGCGCGGGAGTTGAGCCTCCGCCTTCATTCCTCCCGCGTGGCACTCTTCACAGAACCCCCTGAACCGGAACTATTCGCTTCGCTCATATGTCCCTTCTGGGTGCACGGTGGAACAGATGAGCAAGCAGAGGGTGGAGATGCGTCACAGGCAGCCGACCGACACGGACGAGCCGGAGATACGGACTCCGGAGCCCGGCGGCGAGACCCCGGAGCCCGGCAAGGGGGCGAAGCGGAAGATCGACCTGAGCGTGCCTCAGGTGGCCGGCAGCGCCCTCGCCGCCGTGATCGCCGCCAAACTCGCCTCCACCCTCGGCGTCTACGGGACCATCCTGGGCGCCGGCGTGATCAGCGTCGTCGCCACCTGCGGCGGACCGCTCTTCCAGCAGCTCTTCTCCCGCACCGGCGAGCAGGTGCGGGACGCGACCGCCGCCGCCAAGCCGAAGGCGCGTCAGGTCCCGCTCCCCTCCCCGGCCGACGACCGCCGCACCCCTGCGCACGGCACCGGGCCCGGGGTCGCCGCGGCGCCGTTCCCGTACGACGACGCCTTCGGCGAGGCCACCACCCACGGCACCCGGCTGCGCGGCTGGAAGCGCCCGATGCTGGCCGCCGCGCTCGTCTTCGGCGTCACCATGGGCGGCATCACCACCTACGAGCTGGTCTCCGGCGAGGACTTCAGCGGCACCAAGGGCACCACCACCTTCGGCTCCGTGGTCCGCGGCGGCGGTACCCAGCAGGACGCCCCCGGGCAGCGGCAGGAGCAGCGGGAGCAGCAGGGGGAGGAGGGCGAGCGGGGGCAGGAGCCGCAGGCGCCCGCGCCCACCGGCTCCGCCGGCCAGGACGACCGGGTGGAGACCGGGGAGGGATCCGGCACGGAGACGGGCCCCCCGTCCACCGGCCCCACCCCCGACCCCGGGACGGGGACGCCGGGCGGGGACGCCACCACCGCGCCCACCCCGGACCCGACCGGCTCCGGCGGCGGCACGGACCCCACGCGGGAGCCCACCGCGCCGACGACGGACCCGACGGCCCCCGCGACGCCGTCCGCCCCCGCCGGGACCCCCGGCACGGGCGCCCAGGACGCCCCGACGGCCCCGTCGGGCGACTCCTGGCCGTCGCTTTCGGATCAGGCCGGGTGAGGACCCGTCAGTCGCCCAGGACCCGCCGCAGGTGGTCGTTGCCGAAGAGGCGGTCCGGGTCGAGCCGGTCGCGCAGCGCCGTGAACTCGGCGAAGCGCGGATAGACGCCGGCCAGGTAGGCGGCGTCCCGGGTGTGGACCTTCCCCCAGTGCGGCCGTCCCCCGTGGGCGGTCATGATGCGCTCCACCGCGGTGAAGTACCCGCGGTGGGGCGTTCCCCTGTAGAGGTGCACGGCGATGTAGACCGTCTCCCGGCCGGAGGCCGTGGACAGCGCGATGTCGTCGGCGGGCGCGGTGCGCACCTCCACCGGGAAGCTCACCTTCAGCGGCGAGCCCTCCACCATCGCCTTCAGCTCGCGCAGCGCCGTCGTCGCGGCCTCGCGCGGCAGCGCGTACTCCATCTCCAGGAAGCGGACCCGGCGCGGGGAGGTGAAGACCTTGTACGGGATGTCGGTGTACGTACGGGACGACAGGGCGCGGCTGGAGATCCGGGCGATCGCCGGGATGGCCGGCGGCACCGCGCGGCCGAGCGAGCAGGCCGCCCGGAAGACCCCGTTGGAGAGGAACTCGTCCTCGAACCAGCCGCCGAGGCGCGGCAGCGGGGCGGCGGGACCGGCGCTGCGGTTGTTGCGCTTGGTGTTGCAGTTGTCCGTGTGGGGGAACCAGTAGAACTCGAAGTGGTCGTTCTCCGCGTGCAGCTCGTCGAAGTCGGCGATCACCCGGTCGAAGCGCATCGGCTCCTCCCGCGCGGTGAGCAGGAAGACCGGCTCGACGGCGAAGGTCATCGCGGTGACCACGCCGAGCGCGCCCAGGCCGATCCGGGCCGCCGCGAAGACCTCGGGACGCTCCTTCTCGGAGCAGGTCATCAGGGTCCCGTCGGCCGTCACCAGCTCCAGGGCGCGGATCTGGGCCGCGATCGAGGCGGAGGCGCGGCCGGTGCCGTGGGTGCCGGTGGAGGTGGCCCCGGCGACCGTCTGCTCCATGATGTCGCCCATGTTCGTGAGCGACAGGCCCTCCCGGGCCAGCGCCACGTTGAGCCGCTTCAGCGGGGTGCCCGACTCCACGGTCACGGTCATCGCCCCGCGGTCGATCCGCCGGATCCCGGTGAGCAGGTCCGGGCGGACCAGCACCCCGTCGGTGGCCGCGATCGAGGTGAAGGAGTGGCCGGTGCCGACCGTCTTCACCCGCAGCCCGTCCCCGGCCGCCCGGCGGATCTCGGCGGCCAGCTCCTCGGCCGAGGCCGGGCTCACCTCCCGCACCGGGCGGGAGGTGACGTTCCCCGCCCAGTTACGCCACGGGCTGCCCGCCGTCCTGGAGCTCCCCGGTCCCGCTGTCCTCGTGCTCATCTCGCCCCTCCCGGTCCGTCACCGGCGTGCGCAGCCGGCGGTGGCCGAGGACGGCCACCACGACCGCGAGCGCGCCCGAGACGACGGGCACCACGTACGCCGACTCCGCCCCCGAGGCGTCGACCACCCAGCCGGCGGCCGAGGAGCCGAGCGCCACGCCGATCGCGAGGCCGGTGCCGGTCCAGGTCATGCCCTCGGTGAGCTGGGTGTGCGGTACGTGCTTCTCGACGAGGGCCATCGTGGTCACCATCGTCGGCGCGATGGAGAGGCCCGCGACAAAGAGCGCCACGGCCAGCAACGGCAGGTTCCCGGCCAGTAGGAGGGGGATCATACTCACGGCCATCGCGCAGACGCCCAGCAGCCACCGGCGGGACGGCTCGCCCTTGAGGTGGAGCAGTCCGAAGACCGCGCCGGCCAGGCAGGAGCCCAGCGCGTAGACGGCGAGGACCAGGCTGGCGGCGGCCTTCTGGCCCCGCTCCTCGGCGAAGGCGACGGTCACCACGTCCACCGAGCCGAAGATCGCGCCGGTGGCGACGAAGGCCAGGGCGAGGACCTGGAGGCCGGGGGAGCGGAGCGCCGAGCCGCGCTTGACGGCGGGCTGCGGGTGCGGCGCGGGCTCGGTCCCGCGCTGGGCGGTCAGCCAGAAGACGCCGATCGCCAGGAAGACGCCGGCCAGCAGCGGGCCGGCCTCGGGGAACCAGGTGGTCGACAGGCCGATGGAGATGATCGGGCCGAAGATGAAGCACACCTCGTCGACGATCGACTCCCACGAGTACGCGGTGTGCAGCGAGCGGGCGTCGCCCCGGTAGATGTCCGCCCAGCGGGCCCGGGTCATGGCGCCGACGCTCGGCACGACGCCGATCACGGCCGTGAAGGCGAAGAGCGTCCAGTCCGGCGCCTTCTGCTGCACGCAGAGCAGCAGTCCGGTGGCGGCGACGAGGGAGATCAGGGTGACCGGGCGGAGCACCCGGCGCTGCCCGTACCGGTCGACGAGGCGGGAGACCTGGGGGCCGAGCACGGCGGCGGACATCGCCAGGGTCGCCGAGAGGGCGCCGGCCAGGCCGTAGCGGCCGGTGACCTGGGAGATCATCGTGACGATGCCGATGCCCATCATGGAGAGCGGCATCCGGCCGAAGAAGCCGGCCACGGAGAACGAGGTGGTACCGGGCGCCGAGAAGATCGCGCGGTAGGGACTGGGCAAGGGGTTCTCCGGCTCTGCGACGCGGCGTGCCGTCCGCTCGTCACGGTCAACACGTGTAATTAACAGCTAAAGCCTAAGGGTTCGAAGCCCCGGGGTCACCCCCGAATTCCGGACGGGCCGCGCCCCGGGCCGCCGGCGGCGGGTGGCAGGATCGGTGCCATGTCCGATCAGCACGATCCCGCCCCGTACGACGCCCTGCTGCTGCTCTCCTTCGGCGGTCCCGAGGGCCCGGACGACGTCGTCCCGTTCCTGGAGAACGTGACGCGCGGCCGCGGCATCCCCAAGGAGCGGCTCAAGGAGGTGGGGCAGCACTACTTCCTCTTCGGCGGCGTCAGCCCGATCAACGACCAGAACCGCGCGCTGCTCGACGCGCTGCGGACCGACTTCGCCGAGGCCGGCCTCGGCCTGCCGGTCTACTGGGGCAACCGCAACTGGGCCCCGTACCTCACCGACACCCTCCGCGAGATGGTCCACGACGGCCGCCGCCACATCGCCGTCCTCGCCACCAGCGCGTACGCCTCCTACTCCGGCTGCCGCCAGTACCGCGAGAACCTCGCCGACGCGCTCGCCACGCTGGAGGGCGAGGGCCTGCCGCTGCCCCGGGTCGACAAGCTCCGCCACTACTTCAACCACCCCGGCTTCGTGGAGCCCATGGTGGAGGGCGTCCTCGCCTCCCTCGCCGAGCTCGACGACGCCGTCCGGGACGGCGCCCACCTCGCCTTCACCACCCACTCCATCCCGGACTCCGCCGCCGACTCCTCCGGCCCGGTCGCCGACCACGGCTCCGGTGGCGCCTACGTGCGCCAGCACCTCGACGTCGCCCGGCTCGTCGCCAGCGCGGTGCGCGAGCGGACCGGCGTCGACCACCCCTGGAAGCTCGTCTACCAGTCCCGCAGCGGCGCCCCGCACATCCCGTGGCTGGAACCGGACATCTGCGACCACCTGGAGGAGCTGCGCGACGCCGGCGCCCCCGCCGCCGTCATGGTGCCGATCGGCTTCGTCTCGGACCACATGGAGGTCCTGTACGACCTCGACACCGAGGCCACCGCCAAGGCCGCCGAGCTGGACCTCCCGGTCCGCCGCTCCGCCACCGTCGGCGCCGACCCCCGCTTCGCCGCCGCCGTCCGCGAGCTGCTCCTGGAGCGCGCCGCCGCCGAGCGCGGCACGCGCGCGGAGCGGTGCGCGCTGGGCGCCCTCGGCCCCTCGCACGACCTCTGCCCGATCGGCTGCTGCCCGGCCCGCGCCGAGCGCCCCGCCGCCGCCGGCGCCGACAGCCCCTACGCCTGAGGAGCCACGCAGTGACCCCCGCACCCGCCCCCCTGCCCGCCGAGCTGCTCGACCTGGCCCTGGAGGCCGCGCGGCGGGCCGGCGCCCTGCTGCGCGACGGCCGGCCCGAGGACCTCGCCGTCGCCGCCACCAAGACCAGCGCCATCGACGTCGTCACCGAGATGGACATCGCCGCCGAGAAGCTGATCACCGGCTTCCTCGCCGAGCACCGCCCCCAGGACGGCCTCCTCGGCGAGGAGGGCGCCGCCACCCCGGGCACCAGCGGCGTCCGCTGGATCATCGACCCCCTCGACGGCACCGTGAACTACCTCTACGGCCTGCCGTCCTGGGCGGTCTCCATCGCCGCCGAGCTCGACGGCGAGACCGTCGTCGGCGTCGTCGAGGCCCCGCTGCGCGGCGAGACCTTCCGGGCCGTCCTCGGCGGCGGCGCGTACCTGGGCGAGCGCCGGCTCGCCGTCCGCACCGCGCCCCCCTTCGACCAGGCCCTGCTGGGCACCGGCTTCGGCTACGTGCAGTCCCGCCGCGCCCACCAGGCCGAGGTCGTCCGGGAGGTCCTGCCGCTGGTCCGGGACATCCGGCGCGGCGGCTCGGCCGCCATCGACCTGTGCGACGTGGCGGCCGGCCGGCTCGACGCGTACTACGAGCGGGGCCTCAACCCCTGGGACCACGCCGCAGGGGCCCTGATCGCCCGCGAGGCGGGCGCGCGCACCGGCGGGCGCCCCGGAGAGCCCGAGTCCGGCGAACTGGCCGTAGCGGCCCCCGAGGGGCTCTTCGAGCCCCTCCAGGAGCTGCTCGACCGGCTGGGCGCCTGGCACGACTGAGACCGGCCCCCGGACATGACGGTGCCCCGGAGCCTGCCGGCTCCGGGGCACCGTCATGCCGCTCCCGGGGGAGCGGCCGCGCTCAGGCGCTCTGCGCGCAGACCGGCGCGACCTCCACGCCGTGCTCCGCGGCCAGGCGATGCAGGTCCTCCAGCTCGGCCTGCTCGACCTCCGCGAGGTACTCGTCGCCGGTCTCGCGGGCCCGCGTGAGGTCGGACTGCGTGGTCCTGATGCGGTGCAGCAGCCCTGCGGTGAAAGCGTCCATGCGCCCCTCCTCGTGGGTCCGGCGGCACGGGGGTGTGCCGAGGGTGGGTGGATCACACACTGTCCGCTCCCGGGGGACGGAAGAGCCGTGGGCGTGCCACTTACAGGGCGTGATCGCGGGGTGTGCACTGCTCCTCCCCACCCCTCCGCGCACGGAAACCTCAACTGGCCCGCGCGTCAGGTGAATTCTTCGTGCCCCCGTCCGCGCCCCCGCCCCGGGGCCCCCGCCGCGCCGGGGCCGGGCACGGTCGGGCACCGCCGCCTTACAGCCGGTTTACGCGCGTACGGGGCAGGATGGACACGCACAGTCAGTGTTCAGAACTGCCCACCGGTCCACCCCGACCGGAGCGCCGAAGGAAGGAAGAACGACGTGCGTGTACTCGTCGTCGAGGACGAGCAGCTGCTCGCCGATGCGGTGGCCACCGGACTGCGCCGGGAGGCCATGGCCGTCGACGTCGTGTACGACGGCGCCGCCGCCCTGGAGCGCGTCGGGGTCAACGACTACGACGTCGTCGTCCTCGACCGCGACCTGCCGCTGGTCCACGGGGACGACGTCTGCCGCAGGATCGTCGAGCTGGGGATGCCCACCCGCATCCTGATGCTCACGGCCTCCGGCGACGTCAGCGACCGGGTCGAGGGCCTGGAGCTGGGCGCCGACGACTACCTCCCCAAGCCCTTCGCCTTCACCGAGCTCACCGCGCGCGTGCGCGCCCTCGGGCGCCGCACCTCGGTGCCGCTGCCGCCGGTCCTGGAGCGGGCCGGCATCAAGCTCGACCCCAACCGCCGCGAGGTCTTCCGGGACGGCCGCGAGGTCCAGCTCGCGCCCAAGGAGTTCGCCGTCCTGGAGGTCCTGATGCGCTCCGAGGGCGCCGTCGTCTCGGCGGAGCAGCTCCTGGAGAAGGCGTGGGACGAGAACACCGACCCGTTCACCAACGTGGTCCGGGTCACCGTCATGACCCTCCGCCGCAAACTGGGCGAGCCGCCCGTCATCGTCACGGTCCCCGGCTCCGGCTACCGGATCTGACCCGATGGCCGCCACCTCGGCGCCGCACCCGCAGGCGCCACCGAAACCCACCTGGGACCCCCGGGACCCCGTCAGGCCGCTGCTCCGGCCCACGATCCGGATACGGCTCACGCTGCTCTACGGCGGCATGTTCCTGATCGCCGGCATCCTGCTGCTCTCGATCATCTACCTCTTCACGGCGCAGAGCCTGACCGACAGCGTCGCCACCCTGCCGTTCAAGATCGTCGAGGGGCAGGTCCAGCCCACCACCGCGGAGTGCGTGCTGCCCGACAAGGGCACCGGCGAGCAGTTCAACGCCGCCGTCTCCATCTGCCTCCGCCACCAGACCGACCTGGCCCTGCAGGACCTCCTGCGCCGCTCGCTCTTCGCCCTGCTCGGGCTGAGCATCATCGCCTTCGCCTTCGGCTACGCCATGGCCGGCCGGGTGCTCTCGCCGCTCGGCCGGATCACCCGGACCGCCCGCCAGGTGGCCGGCTCCGACCTGGCCCGGCGGATCGAGCTGGACGGCCCGGACGACGAGCTGAAGGAGCTGGCGGACACCTTCGACGAGATGCTGGACCGCCTGGAGCGGGCCTTCACCGCCCAGCAGCGCTTCGTCGCCAACGCCTCGCACGAGCTGCGCACCCCGCTGGCGATCAACCGCACGCTCCTGGAGGTCCACCTCTCCGACCCCGGGGCGCCGGTGGAGCTCCAGCAGCTCGGCAAGACCCTGCTGGCCACCAACGAGCGCAGCGAGCAGCTGGTCGAGGGCCTGCTGCTGCTCGCCCGCAGCGACAACCAGATCATCGAGCGCAAGCCCGTCGACCTCGCCGAGGTCGCCGAGCGGGCGGTCGACCAGGCGCACGCCGAGGCCGTGGCGAAGGGCGTGGACATCCGCGGGGAGCGGGGCCCCGCGGTCGTCCAGGGCAACGGCGTCCTGCTGGAGCGGATCGCCCTGAACCTGCTCCAGAACGCCGTGCGGTACAACGTCCCGGACGGAGGCTGGGTGGAGGTCACCACCGAGGCCCAGCACGGTCAGGCGGTGCTCGTGGTGTCGAACACGGGCCCGGTGGTCCCCGCGTACGAGATCGACAACCTCTTCGAGCCGTTCCGCCGCCTCCGCCAGGAGCGGACCGGCAGCGACAAGGGCGTCGGCCTCGGGCTGTCGATCGCGCGCTCGGTGGCCCGGGCGCACGGCGGACGCATCAGCGCGGAACCCCGCGAGGGCGGTGGCCTGGTGATGCGTGTCACTCTGCCGATCTGACAGACTGCAGGGGCGGAGCCCGATCTGTTCGCTTTGAGCGGAATTCCGGGACCCCCGTCCCGAGACGGGCATGTGTGATCGATCACAAGCGCGAGTGCCCGAAGGATCGCGCTCCGTGACCGTGAATTCCGGGGGAAAACCCGGAAAAGTCCGGGTTTCCCGGGCGCCGGGCGGCGGAAAGTACACGGGGTGGCGGCTCACCCGGGCGGTCCCAGGACCGTGTACGGTCCGCATCGCCACTCGTACCCGATCACTCGTGAGAGCGCGGGACGGGTGTCGATTGAGTAACAGACCTTGATGTGAGGCAAAATCTGCGCCTCAGGTCGGGCACAAGTCCGACCTCTCACGCGTTACGTGCGCTGAGACACCCGCAACCACCCAGAGGGGGAGAGCGACATGGCAACGGATTACGACACCCCACGCAAGACCGACGACGACGTCGACTCGGACAGCCTCGAGGAGCTCAAGGCTCGTCGGAACGACAAGTCGACCTCCACGGTCGACGTCGATGAGTTCGAGGCCGCCGAGGGCCTGGAACTCCCGGGCGCCGATCTCTCGAACGAAGAGCTGGCCGTCCGGGTCCTGCCCAAGCAGGCCGACGAGTTCACCTGCATGAGCTGCTTCCTCGTGCACCACCGCAGCCAGCTGGCGCGCGAGAAGAACGGCCAGCCGATCTGCCGCGACTGCGACTGAGTCAGGCGCGGCCGTGGCAGGCGACACACCGTCCCGGAAGCGGCGTCTGAGGCTTCCCGTGAAGCCCCGGACGTACAAGGGCGGCACAGGCCCGACGGAGGGCGCCCAGGAGGCTCCCGACGCCGTGCAGGCCGCCCCCCTGCCCTCCCTCGGCGTGGCGGACGACGAGCGAGGCCCCACGGCCTCGCTCGCAGCTGCCGGCGTCCCGGGACAGGGCGAGGCACCGCTCCCCGCGGAGCGGGACCCCGAAGGCCCCTCGGACCCCGAGGTGCCCGAGGACCGTGACGCGAGCCGTCACGGAAGGCTGGACGCCGTCAGGCGGCTGGCCAACCCGGCACGCGCGCAGCTCGACCGCATCAAGATCGACGCCTCGCGCATCGACGCCGTCCGCCGCAGCGTGGAAGGCGTCAAGCAGGGCGTGAAGCGGAGCGGCGACGGAGCCAAGGCGGGCATCGGCTATCTGGCCGACCGCCTGATCGACCTGGCCCCGCGCGTCCCCGTCCGCGACCTCGCGACCCTGCGCAAACAGTTCCCCGGGCTCGGCCCCGAGGAGCTGGCCGACAAGCTGGTCCTCGGCGCGGCCAACGCCAGCTCGACCGTCGGCGCGGGCATCGGCGCCGCCGCCATGCTCCCCGTACCGCCGGCCATGCCGGCCGAGCTGGCAGCGGAGATCACCGGCGTCGCGGCGATCGAGCTCAAGCTCATCGCCGAACTCCACGAGGTCTACGGCCTGCGGCCGCCCGGCACCCTGCCCCAGCGCTCGGCCGCCTACCTGACCTCCTGGGCCGAGGAGCGGGGCATCGACCCCACCAAGCCCACGACGATCAACGCGGCCCTCGGCGGACAGCTCAAGCGCGAACTGCGCCAGCAGATCATGAAGCGCATGGTGCGCAACCTGCCGAACCTCACGCCGTTCATGGTGGGAGCGGCCGTCGGCGCGGTCATGAACCGCCGCGACACCAAGAAGCTCGCCGGGCACATCCGCAAGGACCTCAGAGCCCGCCAGGTGCCCTGGGACAGACTGGCCGGACTGCCCCCGCTGGAACGGCCCGAGAACCCCAGGGAACTGGGCTTCTAGACCGCCCCGGGCCGCCTGGAGCGGCCCCGGGACGGACACTCCGGGAGCGGAGGGCTCAGCCCTCCGCCCGCACCGCCTCGACCGCCGCCGCCAGACCCTCCGGGTCACGGCTCGACAGGTACAGGTACGGCGTCGGGTCGGCCGGGTCCGTCACCACGATCCGCACCGCCCGGGGCACGTAGCTGCGCAGCAGCATGAAGGCGCGCGGATCGGCCTTGTGCGTGCGCCAGGCGCGCGCCTCCTCCTCGTCCAGCACCTCGACCGCGCCCAGCGCCGACACCGGCACCCGGGCGTCGCCCGCCACCAGCGAACCGGCCACCACGCGGATCCGGGCCGAGCCGTACGAGGACGCCGCCACACCGGCCGCCACACCCGCAGCGATCAGGCCGCCCAGCAGCGGAACCGTCCCGAACGGGAACATGATCAGACCGCCGGAGAGCGCCAGCAGCCCGACGATCACCCACCAGGAACCGGGCACGGTCAGCCGCTCGTCGAAGCGCGGCGCCGCCGGGGACGCGGGAGTCTCGGGGGAGGGGGCCCCGGACGGGGAGGACGGTGCGGAAGGCTGCATGCCCCCAAGCTTGGCACGGCGCGACCGGCGCCCGGCCGCGCGGGTAAGGTCTGCGCCTGTGACTGCAACATCTGCCGCCCTCACCCCGCCGGCCGACGCCGTGGCGCCGACCCGCCATCCGGACGCGCCCGCCCCCGGCGAGCCGCTCGGCTCGCACTACGGCCACTGTTTCGGGTGCGGCGAGGGACAGCCCCACGGCCTCCACCTGGACGCCCGCGCGGGCGACGGCGTGACCGTCACCGCCGAGTTCACCGTCACCGCCGACCACCAGGGCGCCCCCGGGCTCGCCCACGGCGGCGTGCTCGCCACCGCGCTCGACGAGACCCTCGGCTCCCTGAACTGGCTGCTCCGCGTCATCGCCGTGACCGGCCGCCTGGAGACCGACTTCCGCCGGCCCGTGCCGGTCGGCACCGTGCTCCACCTCCAGGCCGAGGTCACCGCCGTCCACGGCCGCAAGATCTACTCGACCGCCACCGGCCGCATCGGCGGCCCCGACGGCCCCGTCGCCGTCCGCGCCGACGCCATGTTCGTCGAGGTGAAGGTCGACCACTTCATCGACAACGGCCGGCCGGAGGAGATCCAGGCCGCCATGTCCGACCCCGACCAGGTCCGGCGCGCCCGCGCCTTCGAGGTGAACCCCTGATGCGCCCTCCCGTCGACGTACTGATCCGCCGGGTCGACCCGGACGTGCCGATCCCGGCCTACGGCCACCCCGGCGACGCCGGCGCCGACCTCGTCACCACCGAGGCCGCCGTCCTGGCCCCCGGAGAGCGCGCCGTGCTGCCCACCGGGGTCTCGATCGCCCTCCCCGACGGCTACGCCGCCTTCGTCCACCCCCGCTCCGGACTGGCCGCCCGCTGCGGAGTCGCGCTCGTGAATGCCCCGGGGACGGTGGATGCCGGGTACCGTGGAGAGATCAAGGTGATCGTGGTCAATCTCGACCCGCGCGAGAGCGTGCGGTTCGAACGGTTCGACCGGATTGCCCAACTGGTCGTCCAGCAGGTCGAGAAGGTGCGCTTCCACGAGGTGGCGGAGCTTCCCGGCTCGGCGCGGGCCGAGGGGGGCTTCGGGTCCACCGGCGGTCATGCCGCCGTGGACGGCACGACGGGTGGGAATCGATACGCTTCGGCCGTATCCGACCGGGAAGGACAGTGACGTGTTCGGACGTCGCAAGAAGAGCGGTGCCGCCGACGAGGCGGGCGAGGCCGAGCAGGTCGTCGACGCCGTGACCGGCGAGGACGCCGCGGACGCGGCCGACCAGCCGCGCAGGGCGAACCTTCCGCCGGCGCCCCGGCCCGACGGCCCCTGGGACATCTCCGAGGTCGCCAAGCCCGAAGAGGGCCGCGTCGACCTCGGCGGTCTCTACGTGCCCGGTGTCGAGGGCATGGAACTCCGCGTGGAGGTGGCCGGTGACGCGATCGTCGCCGCGACCATCGTGCTGCGCGACAGCGCCGTGCAGCTCCAGGCGTTCGCGGCGCCCAAGAAGGAGGGCATCTGGGGCGAGGTCCGCGAGGAGATCGCCACCGGCATCGTCCAGCAGGGCGGCGTCATCGACGAGGTCGAGGGCCCGCTCGGCTGGGAGCTGCGCGCGCAGGTCCCCGTCCAGCTGCCCGACGGCAACCGCGGCGTGCAGATCGTGCGCTTCGTCGGCGTCGACGGCCCGCGCTGGTTCCTGCGCGGTGTCATCTCCGGCCAGGGCGCGGTCCAGCCCGAGGCGGCCGGTCTCCTGGAGCAGATCGTCCGGGACACCGTGGTGACCCGCGGCGAGGGCCCGATGGCCCCGCGCGACCCGATCGTCCTCAAGCTGCCGAACGACGCCCAGATGGTGCCGGACGGCGTCCAGCAGGAGGAGCAGGCCGGTTCCCGCTTCTCCGGCGGCATGGGCCAGCTCCAGCGCGGCCCGGAGATCTCCGAGATCCGCTGACGCACCCGGGAACCCTTCGGGACACCCGGTCCGGTGGGCCGCCGACCGTACGCACGACGTACGGACGGCGGCCCACCGGTCTGTTCCGGGGCGCGCGGCGACCGGCGGCCGCAGGCCCGTACCCCTTCCTGACCTGCATCGACCGGGGCCGGCCGTCCGAAGTGCGGGGTGGCCCGTCCGAAGATCGGGCGGGCTCGGGGGCGCCGGGCTCTGGTCTCGGCGGCGGGCGCCGACCATACTGGCCTGCGCACGTGTTCGAGGAGGGGGAGCGCAGGGTGAGCGAGAACAGCACGCAGTCCGCGACGGCCGTCGTCGAGGACCCCGCCGGAAGGCCGATGATCCGCGTCGAGGAGGTGCGCCGGTCGTTCGGCGAGGGCGAGGCCGCCGTCCACGCCCTCAAGGGCGTCTCCTTCGACATCCCCCGCGGCGAGCTGGTCGCCCTCAAGGGCCGCTCCGGCTCCGGCAAGACCACCCTCCTCAACCTCGTCGGCGGCCTCGACAGCGCCGACGGCGGCCGGATCGTCATCGACGGCACCGACCTCTCCACCCTCGGCGAGGAGGGCCTCCTGGAGCTGCGCCGGGACCGGATCGGCTTCATCTTCCAGTCCTTCGGCCTGCTGCCCATCCTCTCCGCCGCCGAGAACGTCGGCGTCCCGCTGCGGCTGCGCAAGGCCGACCCCGCCGAGCGCGAGGAGCGGGTCGCCCTGCTGCTCGCCCTCGTCGGCCTCGCCGACCACGCCAACCAGCGTCCCGGCGAGCTCTCCGGCGGCCAGCAGCAGCGCGTCGCCATCGCCCGCGCCCTCGCCAACAAGCCGGCCCTGCTCATCGCCGACGAACCGACCGGCCAGCTCGACGCCGAGACCGGCCTCGCCGTGATGCAGCTGCTCCGGGCCGTGGTCCGCAGCGAGGGCTGCACCGCCCTCGTCGCCACCCACGACCACCAGCTCCTCGGCCTCGCCGACCGGGTCCTCGAACTCCGCGACGGAGAGATCGCCGAGGTCTGACCCCGCCCCCGCCCGCACCCCCGGGGGCGCGCCGCGCCCCCGGCACCGGGACCCGCATCAGAATCACGTCAATACCGCACCGGGGTGTTCCTCCGCGTGCGGAATGTCCGATCGGCCGGACGTATGGTCGGTCCATGGGACGTGGCAAGCTTCGGATCTACCTCGGCGCGGCACCCGGCGTCGGCAAGACGTACGCGATGCTGGCCGAGGCCCACCGCAGGGTGGAGCGCGGCACCGACTGCGTCGTCGGCTTCGTGGAGCACCATGGCCGGCCGCGCACCGAGGTGATGCTGCACGGCCTGGAGCAGCTGCCCCGCCGCGAGATCGAGTACCGGGGCGCCGTCTTCACCGAGATGGACGTCGACGCCGTCCTCGCCCGCCGGCCCGCCGTCGCCCTCGTCGACGAACTCGCCCACACCAACGTCCCCGGCTCCCGCAACCCCAAGCGCTGGCAGGACGTGGCCGAACTCCTCGCCGCCGGCATCGACGTCGTCTCGACCGTCAACATCCAGCACCTCGAATCGCTCGGTGACGTCGTCGAGGCGATCACCGGCGTCCGGCAGCGCGAGACCGTCCCCGACGAGATCGTCCGCCGGGCCGACCAGATCGAACTGGTCGACATGTCGCCCGAGGCGCTGCGCCGCCGCATGGCGCACGGCAACATCTACACCTCCGACAAGGTCGACGCGGCCCTCTCCAACTACTTCCGCCCCGGCAACCTCACCGCCCTGCGCGAGCTCGCCCTCCTCTGGACCGCCGACCGCGTCGACGAGTACCTCCGCCAGTACCGGGGCGAGCACAACATCCGCTCCACCTGGCAGGCCCGCGAGCGGATCGTCGTCGGCCTCACCGGCGGACCCGAGGGCCGCACCCTGATACGACGGGCCACCCGGCTCGCCGAGAAGGGCGCCGGCGGGGAGGTCCTCGCCGTCTACATAGCGCGCAGCGACGGCCTCACCGCCGCCTCGCCCAAGGAGCTGGCCGTCCAGCGCACCCTCGTCGAGGACCTCGGCGGCACCTTCCACCACGTCATCGGCGACGACATACCGACCGCCCTCCTGGAGTTCGCCCGCGGGGTGAACGCCACCCAGATCGTCCTCGGCTCCAGCCGCCGCCGCACCTGGCAGTACGTCCTCGGCCCCGGCGTCGGCCAGACCGTCGCCCGCGAATCCGGCCCCGACCTGGACGTCCACATCGTCACCCACGGCGAGGTCGCCAAGGGGCGCGGCCTCCCGGTCGCCCGCGGCGCCCGCCTCGGCCGCTCCCGGATCCTCGGCGGCTGGCTCGTCGGCGTCGCCGGGCCCGTCGCCCTCGCCCTGCTCCTCACCCACACCGACGCGGACCTCGGCCTCGCCAACGACATGCTGCTCTTCCTGGCGCTCACCGTCGGCGCGGCGCTGCTCGGCGGCTTCCTGCCGGCGCTCGCCTCGGCGGCCGTCGGCTCCCTGCTGCTCAACTGGTTCTTCACCCCGCCGATCCACCGGATCACCATCGCCGACCCGCTGAACATCGTCGCCATCGCGGTCTTCTTCGGCGTCGCCATGGCCGTCGCCTCCGTCGTCGACCTCGCCGCCCGCCGCACCCACCAGGCGGCCCGGCTGCGCGCCGAGTCCGAGGTGCTCTCCTACCTCGCCGGCAGCGTGCTGCGCGGCGAGACCAGCCTCGACGCCCTCCTCGAACGGGTCCGCGAGACCTTCTCCATGGAGTCCGTCGCCCTGCTGGAGCGCGCCGACGGCGCCGAGCCCTGGAACCAGGCCGCCACCGTCGGCCCCCACCCCGCCCTCCGGCCCGAGGACGCCGACGTGGACATGCCGGTGGGCGACCACCTCGCGCTCGCGCTCAGCGGCCGGGTGCTGCCCGCCGAGGACCGCCGGGTGCTGGGCGCCTTCGCCGCGCAGGCGGCCGTCGTCCTCGACCGGCAGCGGCTGGTCGGCGAGGCCGAGGAGGCCCGCAAGCTCGCCGAGGGCAACAAGATCCGCACCTCGCTGCTCGCCGCCGTCAGCCACGACCTGCGCACCCCGCTGGCCGGCATCAAGGCGTCCGTCTCCTCGCTCCGCTCCGACGACGTCGAGTGGTCCGAGGAGGACCGCGCCGAACTCCTCGAAGGCATCGAGGCCGGCGCCGACCGCCTCGACCACCTCGTCGGCAACCTCCTCGACATGTCCCGCCTCCAGACCGGCACCGTCACCCCGCTCATCCGCGCCGTCGACCTCGACGAGGTCGTCCCGATGGCCCTGGGCGGCGTCCCGGACGGCAGCGCCGAGGCCGACGTCCCCGAGACCCTGCCCATGGTCGAGGTCGACAAGGGCCTCCTGGAGCGGGCCGTCGCCAACATCGTCGAGAACGCCGTCAAGTACAGCCCCGACGGCGTCCCCGTCGCCGTCGCCGCCAGCGCCCTCGGCGACCGCGTCGAGCTCCGGGTCGTCGACCGCGGCCCCGGCGTCCCCGACGAGTCCAAGGACGGCATCTTCGAGCCCTTCCAGCGCTTCGGCGACGCCCCGCGCGGCTCCGGCGTCGGCCTCGGGCTCGCCGTCGCCCGCGGCTTCGTGGAGGCCATGGGCGGCACCCTCAGCGCCGAGGACACCCCGGGCGGCGGCCTCACCATGGTCCTGACCCTGCGGGCGACCGGCGGAGGCGCCCCGCCGCCCGCCGCCGACCTCCCGGCCCACGTCGTGAGCTGAGCCCGCCCCGTACTCGCACCCGCCCCGTACGTGTACCTGTAGTACCGAGCCACCCGCCCCGCCCCGCCCCGCCCCGCCCGCTCCCCGCAACCGCACCCGCACCCGCACAGCAGAAGGAAGGCCCCCGACATGACCCGGGTCCTCGTGGTCGACGACGAGCCGCAGATCGTCCGCGCCCTGGTGATCAACCTCAAGGCGCGGAAGTACGAGGTCGACTCCGCCCCCGACGGCGCCACCGCCCTCAAGCTCGCCGCCGAACGCCACCCCGACGTCGTCGTCCTCGACCTCGGCCTGCCCGACATCGACGGCGTCGACGTCATCAAGGGACTGCGCGGCTGGACCCGGGTCCCGATCATCGTCCTCTCCGCCCGCCACACCTCCGACGAGAAGGTCGAGGCGCTCGACGCCGGCGCCGACGACTACGTCACCAAGCCCTTCGGCATGGACGAGCTCCTCGCCCGGCTGCGCGCCGCCGTCCGCCGCGCCGAGCCCGTCGGCGGTGCCGAGGACGGCGTCGTCGTGATCGAGACCGAGGACTTCACCGTCGACCTCGCCGCCAAGAAGGTCCACCGCGACGGGCGCGACGTCCGGCTCACCCCCACCGAGTGGCACCTCCTGGAGGTCCTGGTCCGCAACGGCGGCCGGCTGGTGAGCCAGAAACAGCTCCTCCAGGAGGTCTGGGGGCCCTCGTACGGCACCGAGACCAACTACCTCCGGGTCTACATGGCGCAGCTCCGCCGCAAACTGGAGACCGACCCCTCGCATCCCCGTCACTTCGTCACCGAACCGGGCATGGGGTACCGCTTCGAACGTTGAACCGGGGATCTTCCCGCCGGAGCCGCGGCCGGTACGCTTTTGGGTATGAGTGCTGCACCCCGTACCGACAAGCCGGCAGGCCGGTTCCGCCGGATGCTCGACCGGCTCTCCTCCTCGCCGGAGGACCTGGAGTCGGAGGAGCTCCAGGAGGACACGGCGGCCTCGGGCTGCACGCGGATCTCCGACTGTTCCGACCGCCAGATCGTCAAGGTGACTGGTACCTTGCGCACGGTCACCCTGCGCCCCCGGGCAGGTGTCCCCGCCCTGGAGGCCGAACTCTTCGACGGCACGGCGCCGCTCGACGTCGTCTGGCTGGGCCGGCGCTCCATCGTGGGCATCGAGCCGGGCCGCAAGCTGATCGCCTCCGGCCGGATCTCCATGAGCCACGGCCGGCGGGTCCTCTTCAACCCCAAATACGAGCTCCGACCGCTCGGACAGGAGTAGCCGGTGACGTCCGTCGACAAGCCGACCACCGCACCGCCGACCCCGGACCAGAACGCCCGGACCGACAAGGCGGTGACCGAGGCCGCGCTCTTCGAGGCGTTCGGCGGCATCCGGGGCATGGTCGAGACCGTCCTGCCCGGACTGCTCTTCGTCACGATCTACACGATCAACAAGGACCTGCGCGGCTCGGCCATCGCCGCGCTCGCCATCTCCCTCGTGCTCGTCGTCGTCCGGCTCGTCCGCCGCGACACCGTCAAGCACGCCTTCAGCGGCGTCTTCGGCGTCGGCTTCGGCGTCGTCTTCGCGATGATGACCGGCAACGCCAAGGACTTCTACCTCCCCGGCATGCTGTACACGCTGGGCCTCGGCCTGGCGTACATCATCACCACGCTCGCCGGCGTCCCGCTCATCGGCCTCATCCTCGGCCCGGTCTTCAAGGAGAACCTCTCCTGGCGGACCCGGAACCCCGGCCGGAAGAAGGCGTACGCCAAGGCCAGCTGGGCCTGGGGCCTGATCCTGCTCGCCAAGTGCGCGATCCTCTTCCCGCTCTACTGGTGGGCCGACACCACCCAGCTCGGCTGGGTCCTCGTCGCGCTGAAGATCCCGCCCTTCCTGCTCGCCGTCTACCTCACCTGGGTCTTCCTCGCCAAGGCGCCGCCGCCGATCGACGTCTTCGCCGAGATGGAGGCGGAGGAGAAGGCCGAGAAGGAGCGCGAGGCCGCCGCCCGCGCCGCCGGGGGACAGGACGCCCCCTAGGCCCACACCCGGGTCCTCACGGATCCCGCCGGGGCGGCCCGGGAACGCGCACGTACGGGGAAGGGCCCGGGACCAGTCGCTGGTCCCGGGCCCTTCCCCGTACGGTACGGCTCTACTCCGCCGGCTCCCGGCGGACCTGGAGCAGCTCCTCCAGCTGCTCCTCGCGGGCCTGCGCGGCCACGAACAGCAGCTCGTCACCGGCCTCCAGCGTCTCCTCGGGGCTCGGCGTCAGCACCCGCGAACCGCGGATGATCGTCACCAGCGAGGTGTCCTGCGGCCAGGCGACCTCACCCACCTGCGTACCGGCCACCGCCGACTCCGGCGGCAGCGTCAGCTCCACCAGGTTGGCGTCGCCGTGGCTGAAGCGGAGCAGCCGGACCAGGTCGCCGACGCTCACCGCCTCCTCCACCAGGGCCGACATCAGACGCGGGGTGGAGACGGCGACGTCCACGCCCCACGCCTCGTTGAACAGCCACTCGTTCTTCGGGTTGTTCACCCGGGCGACCACCCGGGGCACCCCGTACTCGGTCTTCGCGAGCAGCGAGACGACCAGGTTCACCTTGTCGTCGCCGGTGGCCGCGATGACCACGTTGCAGCGCTGGAGCGCCGCCTCGTCCAGCGAGGTGATCTCACAGGCGTCGGCCAGCAGCCACTCCGCCTGCGGCACCCGCTCCACCGAGATGGCGGTCGGCGCCTTGTCGATGAGCAGGACCTCGTGGCCGTTCTCCAGGAGCTCGCCCGCGATGGAACGGCCCACCGCACCCGCGCCCGCAATCGCGACCCGCATCAGTGACCGCCCTCCTCAGGACCCTCGGCGAAAGCCTCCTCGACCTTCGCGATCTCGTCCGTCCGCATCATCACGTGCACCAGGTCCCCCTCCTGGAGCACCGTCTGGGACGTGGGGATGACCGCCTCGCCCAGCCGGGTGAGGAAGGCGACCCGCACGCCGGTCTCGTCCTGGAGCCGGCTGATCTTGTGGCCGATCCAGGCCGGGGACGTGTGCACCTCGGCGAGCTGGACGCCGCCGCTCGGGTCGCTCCACAGCGGCTCCGCGCCCGAGGGCAGCAGCCGGCGCAGCATCTGGTCGGCGGTCCAGCGGACCGTCGCCACCGTGGGGATGCCCAGGCGCTGGTAGACCTCGGCACGCCGCGGGTCGTAGATGCGCGCCGCCACGTTCTCGATGCCGAACATCTCGCGGGCCACCCGGGCGGCGATGATGTTGGAGTTGTCGCCGCTGCTCACCGCGGCGAAGGCCCCCGCCTCCTCGATCCCCGCCTCGCGCAGTGTGTCCTGGTCGAAGCCCACGCCGGTGACGCGCCGGCCGCCGAAGCCGGAGCCCAGGCGGCGGAAAGCCGTCGGGTCCTGGTCGACGACGGCGACCGTGTGGCCCTGCTGCTCCAGGGTCTGCGCGAGAGCGGCGCCCACTCGCCCGCAGCCCATGATGACGATGTGCACGTCCCCTTACCCCGCACTCCTGATCGCCCTACTGACCTGCGAAAACACCCTGCTCACAACTTTCCTCGCCCGATCGGCCCGGGCCGTGGCGGACAACACCCTGCCGGGTTGCCCGGTCCGAGCTTAAGCGGCAACGCTGGCCGGGACCGCATCCGAGGTGATACTCAGGGAGATTCGGTGCCCATCGGGGGTGCCGGTGCGCGTGGCTCTTTTCGAACGCTTACGATCCTCTGCGTGTCCAAACTGACCGACGTGCCCAAACGGATCCTGATCGGGCGGGCCCTGCGCAGCGACAAGCTGGGAGAGACCCTCCTCCCCAAGCGGGTCGCCCTCCCCGTCTTCGCCTCCGACCCGCTGTCCTCGGTGGCGTACGCGCCGGGCGAGGTCCTCCTCGTCCTCTCCGTCGCCGGTCTGTCGGCCTACCACTTCAGCCCGTGGATCGCGCTGGCCGTCGTCGTCCTGATGTTCACGGTCGTCGCCTCCTACCGGCAGAACGTCCACGCCTACCCGAGCGGCGGCGGCGACTACGAGGTCGCGACCACCAACCTCGGGCCGAAGGCCGGACTCACCGTCGCGAGCGCCCTGCTCGTCGACTACGTCCTCACCGTCGCCGTGTCGATCTCCTCCGGCATCGAGAACCTCGGCTCCGCGATCCCCTTCGTCGTCGAGCACAAGGTGGCCTGCGCCGTCGGCGTGATCATCCTCCTCACCGTGATGAACCTCCGCGGTGTGAAGGAGTCCGGCAGCCTCTTCGCCATCCCGACGTACGTCTTCGTCTTCGGCGTCTTCTGCATGATCCTCTGGGGCGCCTGGAAGGGCATCGTCCTCGACGAGACCATGAAGGCCCCCACGGCCGACTTCGAGATCAAGCCCGAGCACCAGGGACTCGCGGGCTTCGCCCTGGTCTTCCTGCTGCTCCGCGCCTTCTCGTCCGGCTGTGCCGCCCTCACCGGTGTCGAGGCCATCTCCAACGGCGTCCCCGCCTTCCGCAAGCCGAAGTCGAAGAACGCCGCCACCACCCTCGCGCTCATGGGCGGCCTCGCCGTCACCATGTTCTGCGGCATCATCTTCCTGGCCATGGCCACCGACGTCCGGATGGCCGAGAAGCCCGCCGAGGACCTGCTCCACAACGGGGTGCCGGTCGGCGAGGGCTACGTCCAGGACCCGGTCATCTCCCAGGTCGCGGCCGCCGTCTTCGGCGACGGGACGTTCTTCTTCGTCCTGCTCGCCGCCGCCACCGCGCTCGTCCTCTTCCTGGCCGCCAACACGGCGTACAACGGCTTCCCGCTCCTCGGCTCGATCCTCGCCCAGGACCGCTACCTGCCGCGCCAGCTCCACACCCGCGGCGACCGCCTCGCCTTCTCCAACGGCATCGTCCTCCTCGCCGGCGCCGCCGCCCTCCTCGTCTGGGTCTACGGCGCGGACTCCACCCGCCTGATCCAGCTGTACATCGTCGGCGTCTTCGTCTCCTTCACGCTCAGCCAGATCGGCATGGTCCGGCACTGGAACCGGCACCTGCGGACCGAGCGCGACCCCGCCAAGCGCCGCCACATGATCCGCTCCCGCGCGATCAACGCCTTCGGCGCCTTCTTCACCGGCCTCGTCCTCGTCGTCGTCCTCGCCACCAAGTTCACCCACGGAGCCTGGGTCGCCCTCCTCGGCATGGTGATCTTCTACGTGACGATGACCGCCATCCGGCGCCACTACGACTCCGTCTCCGAGGAGATCGCCGCCGCCGAGCAGCGCCCCGACGAGTACGTGCGCCCCTCCCGGGTCCGCTCGATCGTCCTCGTCTCCAAGCTCCACAAGCCCACTCTCCGGGCCCTCGCCTACGCCAAGCTCCTCCACGCCAACGAGCTGGAGGCGCTCACCGTCAACGTCGACCCGGCGGAGACCAAGGCGCTCAAGGAGGAGTGGGAGCGGCGCGGCATCAACGTGCCCCTGAAGATCCTCGACTCGCCGTACCGCGAGATCACCCGCCCGGTCATCGAGTACGTGAAGAACCTCCGCAAGGAGAGCCCGCGCGACGCCGTCTCGGTCTACATCCCCGAGTACGTCGTCGGCCACTGGTACGAGCACCTGCTCCACAACCAGTCCGCGCTCCGCCTCAAGGGCCGGCTCCTCTTCACCCCGGGCGTCATGGTGACCTCCGTCCCGTACCAGCTCCAGTCCTCCGAGGCCGCGAAGAAGCGGGCGCGCAAGCGCCAGGAGTGGAACGCGCCGGGCTCGGTCCGCCGCGGCCCGGTCGAGAAGGCCAAGAAGGAACCGACGGCGAAGAACAACTAGACTGGTGGGCTGCCGTTGCACACGGCAGCCCACTCTCTTCTTCCTCTGGAGTCCCCGGTCATGCAGAACACCCCTGTTACGTCGCTGGTCGGGGCGGAGTACGAGGTAGAGGTCGGCCCGGTCGCCCACGGCGGCCACTGCATCGCCCGCACGGACGCCGGCCGCGTCCTGTTCGTCCGCCACGCGCTGCCCGGCGAGCGGGTCGTCGCCCGCGTCACCGAGGGCGAGGAGACCTCCCGCTTCCTGCGCGCCGACGCCGTCGCCATCCTCGAACCCTCCAAGGACCGCGTCGAGGCCCCCTGCCCCTTCGCCGGCCCCGGCAAGTGCGGCGGCTGCGACTGGCAGCACGCCAAGCCCGGCGCGCAGCGCCGCCTCAAGGGCGAGGTGATCGCCGAGCAGCTGCAGCGGCTCGCCGGCCTCACCCCCGAGGAGGCCGGCTGGGACGGCACCGTCATGCCGGCCGAGGGCGACAAGCTCCCCGCCGGCGAGGTCCCGCAGTGGCGCACCCGCGTCCAGTACGCCGTCGACGCCGAGGGCCACGCGGGCCTGCGCAAGCACCGCTCCCACGAGGTCGAGATCATCGACCACTGCATGATCGCCGCCCAGGGCGTCTCCGAGCTGGGCATCGAATCCCGCACCTGGGAGGGCATGGCCACCGTCGAGGCGATCGCCGCCTCCGGCTCGAACGACCGCCAGGTCATCCTCACCCCCCGCCCCGGCGCCCGCCTCCCGCTGGTCGAGCTCGACAAGCCGGTCTCCGTGATGCGCGTCGACGAGAAGGACGGCGGCGTCCACCGCGTCCACGGCCGCGCCTTCGTCCGCGAGCGCGCCGACGAGCGCACCCACCGCGTCGGCAGCGGCGGCTTCTGGCAGGTCCACCCGAAGGCCGCCGACACCCTCATGAAGGCCGTCATGCAGGGCCTCCTCCCGCGCAAGGGCGACACCGCCCTCGACCTCTACTGCGGCGTCGGCCTCTTCGCCGGCGCCCTCGCCGACCGCGTCGGCGAGCAGGGCGCCGTCCTCGGCATCGAGTCCGGCAAGCGCGCCGTCGAGGACGCCCGCCACAACCTCGCCGACTTCCCCCGCGTCCGCATCGAACAGGGCAAGGTCGAGTCCGTCCTCCCGCGCACCGGCATCACCGAGGTCGACCTCATCGTCCTGGACCCGCCCCGCGCCGGCGCCGGCAAGCAGACCGTCCGCCACCTCGCCGGCCTCTCCGCCCGCCGCATCGCCTACGTGGCCTGCGACCCGGCCGCCCTGGCCCGAGACCTCGGCTATTTCGCGGAGTCCGGCTACCGCGTCCGGACCCTGCGGGCGTTCGACCTGTTCCCGATGACGCACCACGTGGAGTGCGTGGCGATCCTGGAGCCGGTGAAGAAGGGCGCCTGACCTGCAGTTTCGCGGGTGCGCGGTATGTGCCGGGTGGGCGTTACGGGCGATGTCCTGACGCTGAGACGACGCTCGTGACGCTCATTTGACGCTCGTTCTGATGGGGTGTCAGGTCAGGGCTGGGTCGCTCAGGTTCGTTCCCCTCCCCGTCCCGCTGACTACGCAAGGCGTCTTCTCCGTCCACTGGGTGGCGCTGGGCGTTGTGGCGGCCTCCTTACGACTGAGAGCCCCGTCCCGCGTGTGTTCGGATGCCGCACGCGCTCCTCTACGAGCCCTCGGTCGCCCGTTCCGACACGGGCGACCAGGTGCTGATGGCCAGGGCGCGGGGATGGCTCCGTGCCGACCGCGCTGATGATCAGGGGCACAGAGGGGCGTCATCTTCGGGCCGAATCGAGTGCTTGGGGGCGGTCAGCGGCCGCCCCTGAACTTCCTCCGAAGCTTGGGAGTCGAACACGCGGTCCCACGCGCCGGCTGTGCCGCTCCTCCGATTGTCATTGAGGAACTGCGCGTAACCGAAGAAAGCTTTCCGTCTTGCTCTTCGCAGGACTCGAACCTGCGGCCAAGCGCTGAGAAGGCACTCGGTGGATGGGGGAGCGGGGTGGCGCTGACCTGCACGGACGTACTCGGTCGCCGGCCACTCCCGAAAACTCCGGACGTTTTCGGGAAGTCCGCGCTCGTCCGGGTTCTTACCAATGGGTGAAGTCGTAGACGCCTGCGGGAGCATAAGGGTCTTGGGCGGGGGAGCGGTTGCATGCGAGCTCGTCGGGGACGAGCGAGGGCAGGGCGGCCATGAGGGCGGTATTGCCGACGCGTACGCGACCGGTTTCGTCGTAGAGGGACACGTCGAGTCCGAGAGGGCCGACGATGCCGGGCGTGGTGACGTACAGGCGCGCGATGGCGCGGTCCTGTAGCAGGAAGCCGTCCAGCCGGAGACGGGCGCCGCCCTCCGGCTCGGCAGGGAGTTGGATCATGGAAGCGGCGGCATGGAGGGCGTCTCCGGTGTCGAACGTCATGGAGTCGAGGGCTTCGAGGATGCGCGGTCGGGCGTCGGCGAGCGGGATGCCCGTGGGGTCGGTTCCGGCGGGCGCGGGTGGAGGGGCGAGGACCTGCCGGAAGGCTCCGATCAGGTGGGACCAGGGGATATTGCCGCCCTGTGGGTAGGTCAAGGGGAGGTCGTATGCCACGGAGTTCTCCAGCGCGTGGCCGTCCCACAACACGACTCGGGTGACGCCCTGTCGTTCAGGCGGAGGCAGGCAGCCCCGAACGAGAACTGCACCGGCCCCACCGGAGAGAGGCGGCACCGTGAAGCGGATCAGTCGGCGCACCAGGATGCGGTGGAGGTCGGCCAGCCCTTCGGGGTCCCCCTTTGGGAGCAGTTCCTCGCTCACGTCTGGTTGACTCCGTCGGGGCACCGGTTGCGGGCGACATTGCGGCAGTAGGCCGTGATGACCCCGATCTTCGCTCTCCTGTCGATGAGCGAGTATTGCGCGTCCGCTGTCTGCCAGTGGTACTGGACGATGATGCGGATATGGGCGACCTTGCGGGGGAGGACGAACGGATTGCTGCTGGTCTTGACGAGGGCGCCGTCGTAGACGAGCCTGTGCGGCTGCTCTTTGCTCTTCGTCGGGTTTCTGGTGTTGCCGATGATCGTCTTGATGACGTCGGGATCGGTGATGTTGTGCCGTCCCGAGAAGTGCTTCCAGCCCAGCGTGCCGTTTCCCACGCGAGTCGGCACGACCCTGCCGCTCTTGTCCTTGCTGTTGAACTTCAGTGCGGCCCAGCCCGGGCCCGCGGCCGCGAGGGTGCTGCCGGTGGTTCGAGGCGTCGAATCGGCCGGCGGGGGTCGCAGCTCATGCCTGTCGAGCATTTCTTGGTATTGCTCGTCCGACATGATGGCCAGTTTCTCCGGCCCGTCCACGGCATGCGCGGGAGCCCCGCAGAGCAGGAGGGCTGTGGCGACGGTGAACATGCTGAGGCGAATCAAAGGGAAGCCTTTCGGCGGCGGTGTCTCATTGCTTTCTCACGGTAACTCTAAGTAGTCGATCGTGTGTGGATTGGTTCGCCACGTCACGCCGAAGTGCGGATCGCCCTCTCGCGCAGTTCCTGGGCCTCCGGGACTCCGTCGTACCGGCGGAGGCGGACGCGCATGTCCTGGAGGGCGGCGTGGACCTTGACGGAGCGGATGCCGTCGGCGCAGTCGAGGAAGTCACGCCAGGTGGCCAGGGCTCCGTCGACGTCGCCTTGGCGGAGGCGCACGGCTCCTAGGTCGCCGAGGCAAACGAGAATCATGCCAGATCCGTGTGCCCAGCGGCCGGGGGAGTAGTGGGCGGCCGGGAGTCTCCGGCTGCGGCGGCCGGCTTGCCGATGGAGGTCTCGGCCAGGGGGAGGCGCGTGGTGGCCGTGCGGCGGCCTCGTAGTATGCGATGGCGCGCGGGTTGTCGTTGCGACAGCCTTTAGAGGTCCTAACAAAGGCGTTGGACATGACGGTGGGTGATCAGGCAGGCCGCGAGGCCCAGGAAGGCTTCGTGGATGTCGTCACGCCGTTCCC
>NZ_JBHVRX010000030.1:0-102039 GCF_042885515.1 Streptomyces sp. NPDC058052
GCCCCGCGTCGTGCGGGGCGGGCGGCCTCGGTTCGCTCCTGCCGTGCGGCGCCTCGGAGGATCAGGATCCTCCGCCGCGCTCCCAGCGGTAGAAGCACTGCGCCATGGCGTCCTTCGGGCTCCGCCACGTCTCCGGGTCGTACGCGCTGACGTACGCCGACAGCTTCTCGCTGGCGTCCCGGAACTCCGGGTGACCGGTCAGTCTCGCGATGGCGGCCCCGGGATCCTGCTCCGACTCGATGAGGTGCAGGTACACGTCGCCGAACTGGAACAGGCGGCGGCGCGTGACGCCGACGAGGTGCGGGAGCTCACCGCGGTCGGAGGCGGCGAAGACGTCGGCGATGGCTGGAGCGGAATCCGGTGCCATGCGGGCGACGATCAGGGAGTGGTGCATCGAGCGTCCTTCCTGGGGGTGCGGGTGCGCGGGCCGGATCCGGTCAGCCGGGCAGGACCGGGGCGCTCCGGCGGTCACGGGCGACCTGCTCGATGCGGTCCCGGATGAGGGCCATCTGGGTGCGGGAGTTGCGGTTGATGTTGTCGGTCATCCAGGCGTCGTCGACCGGGGCGTCGGGCTTCATCGCGAAGTCCTGCAGCCACCGCATGCGGACGCCGGCCGGGGTGTCCTCGTACTCCCACCGGATGTTCATGTGGGCGAACGGGCCGGTCTCGACGCGGCGGGCGCGGACGGACCGCCCGGCGCGGTCCACGGTGCGCTCCGACACCCAGCTCCAGACCTTCCCGTTCTCGTCCGGGTGCATGGTCAGGCGGAAGGTGGTGGAGTCGCCCTCGCGGGAGAGCACCTCGAGGGAGGCGTACTCGCTGAAGAGGGAGGGCCAGTTCTCGATGTCGTTGGTGATGTCCCAGACGAGGTCGAGCGGCGCCTCGATGGTGATGCTGTTGTCGGTGCGGCCGGACACGTCAGGCCCCCTTCTGGAAGACGCCGTTGACCAGGGCGAGGAAGTCGGCCGGCGACTTGCTGCGCTCGGCGTCGGTGGGCAGCGCCACGCCGTACCGGTTCTCCAGCTCGCCGACGATGCCCAGCAGGCCGAGCGAGTCGACGCCGAGGGTGCTGAACGGCGCGTCCGGGGCCTTCTCCAGCTCCGCGGGGTCGACGGTGACCCCGGCCGACTGCTTCATCAGCGCGGCGAGTTCGTCGAAGGTCAGTGCCGTGGTGATCATCTGTGCTCTCCTTCCCGCCCGGTCCTACCGGGCGGAGTCGTCGCCGCGGCGCACGATCAGCGCCGCGTTGGATCCCATGAGTCCCCGGCTGAGCACCAGGGCCGTGCGCAGCTCGGCGGGGCGAGCGCGGGACATCACCAGATCGAGGTCGTGGCAGATGTCGAACACATAGGGAGTGGGGGGCACCACGCCGTGCTCCATCGCGAACACCGCGGCGGCGGTGTCCAGGAGGGGCGCCCCGCAGTAGGCGCGGCCGATGCCCGTCTTGGGCGCCGTGACGGGCACGCGGGTGGCGTGCGCCCCGAGGGCGTCGGCGATCGCCAGCGCCTCGGCGCGGTCCGCCTCGGGCACGCCCAGGGCGTCGGCGAAGACGACGTCGATCTCCTCCGGGGCGCACCCGGCCTCGTCCAGGGCGACGCGGACGGCGCGGGCGAGTCCCTCCCGGGACTCCCGCCACCGGGACGCGCCGGTGAACGTGGCGCCGTGGCCGGCCACGAAGGCCCGGACGGCCGCACCCCGGTCCCGGGCGCGCTCCTCGTCCTCCACGACGAGCATCGCTCCGCCCTCGGCGGGGACGAAGCCGCAGGCCGCCTCGGTGAAGGGACGGTAGGCGCGGTCCGGGTCCTCGACGGTGCTGAGCTCCGGGTATCCGAGCTGGCACACCACCGAGTACGGGGCGAGGGGGGCCTCCGCCGCTCCGACGACCACGGCACCGGTCCCGCGCCGCACGGCCCGGGCGGCGTGGGCGATGCCGTCCAGTCCGCCCGCCTCGTCGCTCGCGACCACCCCGCACGGCCCCTTGAAGCCGCTGCGGATGGAGATCTGGCCGGTGCTCGCGGCGTAGAACCAGGCGATGGACTGGTAGGGGCCGACGAACTTGGATCCCTGGCCCCACAGCTTCTGGAGCTCGCGCTGGCCGAACTCGCCGCCTCCGGAACCGGCCGCCGTGACGACGCCGACGGAGAACGGGTCCTCCGGGGCGTCGCGGGCGATGCCGGCGTCGTCGAGGGCGAGCTGGGCGGCCGCCATCGCGTAGTGGCTGAACCGGTCGGTCTGGACGAGGAAGCGCTCCTCGATCAGGTCGGCCGCCTCGAAGCCGCGCACCTCGCCCGCGACCTTGAGCGGCAGGTCCTCGCACCCCTCACGGGTGACGCGGTCCAGGGCGCCGAGCCCTTCCCGTACGGATTTCCAGTACGCGTCGGCGCGCAGTCCATTGGGGGCGACCACCCCGATGCCGGTGACGGCCACCCGCGCGGGGCGCTCAGTGCTCATCGTGTCCTCCCGGCCGGCCCCGTGAGGAGGACCGCGGACTGGAAGCCGCCGAATCCGCTGCCCACGGAGAGCACGTTCCTGAGCTTCCGGGAGCGGGCGGTGCGCGGCACGTAATCCAGGTCGCACTCGGGGTCGGGGGTCTCGTAGTTCGCCGTCGGGGGCACCACTTGGTGCTTCAGCGCCAGGACGCAGGCCGCCACCTCGATCGCGCCGATCGCGCCCAGCGAGTGCCCCACCATGGATTTGATGGAGCTCATGGGCGTGTCGTAGGCGTGCGCGCCCAGCGACCGCTTCACCGCGGCGGTCTCGTGCCGGTCGTTCTGGCGGGTGCCGGATCCGTGCGCGTTGACGTAGTCGACGCGGGTGGGGTCCATCCGGGCCTGGTCGAGCGTGGAGTCGATGGCCCGGGACATCTCCACGCCTTCGCCGGTCAGGCCGGTCATGTGGTAGGCGTTGCCGAAGGTGGCGTAGCCGCCGATCTCGCAGTAGACGTGCGCGCCCCGGGCCCGGGCGTGCTCGTACTCCTCCAGCACGAGGACGGCCGCGCCCTCGCCCATGACGAACCCCTTGCGGTTGTTGTCGAAGGGCCTGGAGGCGTGCTCCGGGTCGTCGTTGTCGGGCGACGTGGCCTTGATGGCGTCGAAGCAGGCCATGGTGATCGGGGAGATCGGCGAGTCCGAGGCGCCGGCGATGCAGACGTCCGCCCGGCCTTCCTGGATGGTGTGGAAGGCGTAGCCGACTGCGTCGAGGCCGGAGGTGCAGCCGGTGGAGACCGTCTGCACCGGGCCGCGGGCGCCGAACCGTTCGGCCACGAGGGAGGCGAGCGTGCTGGGCGAGAACGCCAGGTGCAGCCGTGGGTCGGCCGCCCGGTGGTTCACGTCCCACCTCCGGCCGCCCTCGCTGACCAGGACGTAGTCGTGTTCGAGCCGGGTGGTGCCGCCGACGGCGCTGCCCAGGGAGACGGCGACGCGCCAGGGGTCCTCCGCGGCGGTGTCGAGCCCGGCGTCCTGGACGGCCTCGTCCGCGGCGACGGCGGCGAACTGGATGTACCGGTCGGCGTGGCGGCTCAGCTCCGGCTCCAGCCCGTGGGCCTCCGGGTCGAAGTCGCACTCGGCGGCGATGCGGGAGCGCAGCCCGGCCGGGTCGAAGAGGGTGATGCCGCGCGTCGCGGTACGGCCGGCGGTGAGGAGGTCCCAGAACGCCTTCGCTCCGGTCCCGCCCGGAGCGACCACACCGATACCGGTGACGGCCACTCGCCGGGTCACTCGATTGCCCCGCTTCGCTCGGCCGCCGGACCGGGGTCGTGCACGGTCAGGTGGGGTCCCGCGGCGACGGGTCCACCGTCCTCGGTGACCTCCGTGTCCACGTGGCCGAGGCTCGGCCGGGGGGCGAGCGGGCCCAGGTGGAAGACCATCCGGGCCTCCTCGTCGCCCACGTTGCGGAAGCGGTGCCGCACGTCGATCGGGATGAGGAGCCCCTGGTCCGGCCGGAGCTGGTGCGTCTCGCCGTCCAGGTCCACCTCCAGCGCGCCGGAGACCACGTACACGAACTCCTCGGAGTACGGGTGGTAGTGCTCGCCGATGCGCTCGCCCGGCTGCACGATGGCCAGGCCCATGAAGCCGCTGGTGGACCCGACCGTGGCCGGGGTGAGCATGGCCCGGAGGTCGCCTCCCCGCCTGCGGTTGGGTTCGGTCTCGCTGAGGTTCACGATCCGCGGACGCTGCTTGAGCATGGTTGATACCTCCAGATGTGGCGGTGCCGTGGGCGGGAGCGGCGGTGGGGAAGCCGCGACCGGACGGTCAGGAAGTCGCCGAGCGGTCGGTGACCGGCAGCATGTCGGCGTGCGACAGGAGGCGGTTGACGTTGCGCTCCGTGTCCAGGGAGCCCTCGACGCCGATCGCGGCGCCGTCGAGCAGGCGCTCCAGCTCCGCGGGCTTCCCCGCGCCCTTCAGCCCGAGGGAGGCGAGGGCGTCGAGGTCCGGTTCGCCGACGATGTCGATCAGGCGCACCACGATGTCGTCGCGCTGGAAGACGGTGCTGCCGTACACGGGGCTGTCCGGGTCGCTCGCCGCGTCCCTGTCCTGCTGCGCGAGCAGCCGGGCGAGCTCCGTCCCGCGGCCTTCCCCGGCCGGGTAGTAGAGCGCGTGCCGGCGCAGCCCGGCCGGGGCCGGCCGGTCCGCCACCACGTGCTGGACGGCCGGGAGGGCGGCGCGGGTGAAGAAGACGCGGGCGGAATCCGGGTCGCTCAGGTCCCGATCCTGCTCCAGGTACGGGTTGATGGCCTCCTCGACCGCCCGCACCTCGGGCTGGCGGGCGACGTGCCGCAGCGCCGCGAGGAGGTCGCCCTCGACCTCCACGGCCCGCACGACCCGGTTGCCGTGCATGAAGAGCGAGGTGCGGCGGAGCCGGGTGTTCTCGTCGACCTGGGCCGACGGGGACTGGTACCCGGAGAGGATCTCGGCGACCTTCGACTCCGATCCCGGCTTGACGGTGAAGGTCAGGGCGTGGCGTGCCACTCCGTCGCCGACGCGGGCCTCCACGTGCGTGTCCGCGGGCACCGTCCGCTGCGGCTGCGCGGGGTTCGTCTCCCGGAGGATGCTGTAGCGCATCGACCGGGTGTCCCGGACACAGCTGTGCATGGGCTTGACGGTCTCGACGTGCTCCTCGCTGTTCACCCACGCGAGGAAGGGCGGCGCGCTCTCCCACTCGCTGGTGATGAGCCACTGCGAGGGGTTCTCGATGGACTGGCACAGCTGGTCGCTGATGTGGCCGGGCACGGAGGCGACCTGCCGGCGCATGAGCTCGTACGCGTCGAGGAACTGCTGCTGCGCTCCCTCGTACAGGTCGAGCAGGAGGATCACCCGCAGCCTGGAGCCGTCGAACACCGACTGGGAGATGCGTCCCGAGGGGGCCATCCGGCACACCTCTTTCTCTTCAGTGGGAGGGGGGTGCGAACGATCCGCGTGTCCGACACGCCGGGACCGTCACGTGTCGATGGTTGACAGGAGCGCCCGGAGCGCGCGAGTTCCGTGGAGCAGGCGGGTGAACCGCGGGCCATCCGGGTGCCCCGGCACGCGGGCCCGGCTCCGAAGGACTTGAATCTGCATTCCATCCCCGACTCTCGTCGCAGGCGACGCAGGAGGCGCAGCATGACCCGACTCGAACCGGCCGGTGAGGCGATCGGTCACCACACACCCGTACTCATCGTCGGCGGCTCGCTGGTGGGCCTTTCGACCTCGCTCTTCCTGGGGCGCCTCGGTGTGCCGCACACGCTGGTGGAGCGCCACGCGGGCACGTCGATCCATCCGCGCGGCCGGGGCAACAACGTCCGCACCATGGAGCTCTTCCGCGGTGCCGGCATCGCGGAGTCCGTCCAGCGCGCCGCCTCGGTCCTCCTGCAGAACAACGGCATCCTGCAGACGCCGAGCCTCGTGGGCGAGGAGGGCGAGTGGCTGTTCAAGGAGATCGACCCCGGCGGCGGACTCGCCCGCTTCAGCCCCGCCGGATGGTGCCTGTGCAGCCAGAACGACCTCGAACCGGTGCTGCGCGCACGCGCCGGGGAGCTCGGCGGCGATCTGCGGTACTCGACGGAGCTGATGTCCTTCGAGCAGGACGCCGAGGCGGTGACCGCCCGGGTCAAGAGCCGTGAGACCGGCGAGCACACCACGATCCGCGCGGACTACCTCGTCGCTGCGGACGGTCCGCGCAGCCCGGTCCGCGAGCTGCTCGGCATCGGCCGGACCGGCCAGGGCGACCTGTTCCACAACGTGAGCGTCACCTTCACCTCGCGCGGCCTCGCCGGCGTCGTCGGCGACCGGCGCTTCATCGTCGGCTACCTCACGAACCCGGACGCCGAAGGCGCCCTGCTGCCGATCGACAACCAGGAGCGCTGGGTCTTCCACGCCCCCTGGCACCCCGAACACGGCGAGACGCTGGAGGAGTTCACGGACGAGCGGTGCGCGGACCACATCCGGCGCGCCGTGGGCGTCCCGGACCTGGACGTGGAGATCACCGGCCGGGCTCCGTGGCACGCGGCCGAGCGGATCGCCGAACGGTACGCGGGCGGACGGGTGTTCCTCGCCGGCGACGCCGCGCACGAGATGCCGCCCACCGGGGCGTTCGGCTCCAACACCGGGATCCAGGACGCGCACAACCTCGCCTGGAAGCTCGCCGCCGTCCTCGGCGGCTGGGCGGGACCGGGCCTGCTCACCTCCTACGACGCGGAGCGGCGGCCGGTGGCCGTGGTGACGAGCGCCCGGGCCGCGGCCCGCTCGGTGGAGCACAGCCACCCCGGCTACGCGCCCGCGACCGGATTCGGCGGCCCCAAGGGCGGCAAGGGCGGCAAGGGCGGCATCCTCAACGAGGTGCTCGGCTACCGCTATCCGCAGGGCGCCGTCCTGGGCGCCGATCCCGCGGAGCCGGCCGTGTCCGACGGGCTGCGCCTGACGGGCGAACCCGGCAGCCGGGCGCCTCACCTGTGGCTGGACCGCGCCGGGACCCGGGTCTCCACCCTCGACCTGTACGAGCGGTCGATGGTCCTGCTGAGCTCCGAGGACGGCGCCGGCGGCTGGCACACGGCGGCGGCGCGCGTCGGCGGCGAGCTCTCGGTGCCGCTCGACGCCTTCCGGATCGGCGGCGGACCCGACGCCGAGCTCTCGCCCGCGAGCGACACGGACTGGGCGGAGGCCCACGGCGTCACCGCGGACGGCGCGGTGCTCGTCCGGCCGGACGGATTCGTCGCCTGGCGGTCCCCGGGGGCCTCGGCCGATCCCGAGGCGGAGTTGCGGAAGGTGCTCACGGCGGTCCTGAGCCTGGGCTGACCCCTTTCTCCGACGCGGAGCCTCCAGGGGCGGGAACCCGGCCGGTTCCCGCCCCTCGCCCGTTCGCGCGCAGACCACCCCGTGTTCTCCGAATCTGTCTGGACGCCCGTGACCTGCGGCGATGGCCGCACGAGCGGACGATCAAGCCCCCGAACGCGCGACATCGCGGGCGAACCTCCCGTTGCGGTGGTCACGGGTCGGGGTTCTTCTCGTGCTCGGAGCACAGCACAGGTGCCGCGCTGTCCAGCCGGCCGGGAAGGCTCCGCCGAACGAGAGAAGGAAGCATGCGCCTCGCACGTACGGGTGCCCAGCTCGCCCTGGCCCTGTCCGCCCTCGTCCTGTCCGCCCCCTCCGCCGTGGCGGCACCCTCCGGTGACGTCCGGGTCAACCCGGGGCTCGCGGCCCCCGGCAGCACCGTCACCGTCACCACCACCGCCTGCGGCGCGGAGACCTACGGCAAGGGCGAATCGGTGGCGGGCGGCCCGTTCCACCTGTTCGCCGGAGACCGGCCCGGAGTCCTGGTGGGCAGGTTCACGCTGCCGTCGGACGCCGCGCCCGGCACGGACACCGTGACCCTCAAGTGCCCGCCCCGCATCAAGCAGACCGTCACGTACCGGATCTCCGCCACGCCGAACGGCGCCGTGGAGGCGGGCTTCGGATGGGCGGCGGGCGCGGACGGGGGCACGGACGGGGGCTCGGGCGTCGCGTACGGCGCCGGCGCGCTCGGCCTCGCCGCCGCGGGTCTCCTGATCGCCGGACGCCGCCGGGCCGTCGCCGCCCGGAACACCGCCTGAGCCCCCTCCCCCGGGGAGGTCCGGGGCCGGCTCACGTCGCGGGACGTGTCCGGCCGCGGTGGCGCCCCGGCCCGTCCCTGTGACGGGCCGGCGCCCCCGTGGCCGGACACGTCCCGCGTCCGCGTGGGGTGTCTCTCCCCCTCTCGACGGCGAAGCTACTCACTGGTTAAGGTGCGCCGACGATCCGATGGGCAGCGAGGCGAGGAGGGTGCCGTGGCAGCGGAGGAACCGACGGCCGGCGACGTGCGGGCGGCGTCCCCGGCCGGTGCGCCGGCGGACGACGACTCGTTGTTCGTGCTCACCGCGTGCCTGCTGACGCCCGCGCGCTTCCCGAGCGTGCTCGGCGACGACTACCCGGCGGCCTGTGCGGCGCTCGGCCTCGAACCGTACGAGGAGGGGTACGGGCTCGTCTTCGGCCAGGACGGGCTCGGCGCCCGCTGGACCGTCGTCATCGACGACGTGTCGCTGGTCGCGGTGGCCATCGCCTCCTGGGACTGCGGCATGGCCTACGACCTCTCCCCCGACGAGGCGTCCGTGGTCGCCGGCCTGCCGGGCTGGCCGCTCGCCGTCGCCACCCAGGCCCCCGGCGTCCCCGACCCGCACGACCCCGAGCCCGAGGAGGGCGACCCCGCCCCGCTGGTCCCGCCCTCCGGCGACGCCTGGGGCCCCGCGCAGCGGCGGCTGGGCGCCGACGAGGTGGCGCTGCACTGGAACGAGTGGCGCGAACAGGTCGAGCCGGAGCCCGCCGCGGAACGGCCGGCCGGAGCGGCGGCGGACGGCGGGCCCGGCCCGTACACCGGGGTGCGCCGCGCCCTGGAGGAGCTGCGGGGCTATCTGGAGGAGCCGCCGCCGGTGGGCCGGGTGCGGTCCGGCTTCGCCGGCGAGGGCACGCGGACGCTCCGCGCCGACGGCCCGGGGTGGTCGCTGGTGGCCCGCACCGACGACATGGCCTTCGTCCTCCTCGACGACCTGCCGCGCGAGGTGCTGCCGGTGACCCGCGGTCCGCTGCTGCCGGCCCTGCTCGAAGGGCTCGACGCGCTGGCCGTCCGCCCCTCCTGAGGGGCGTCCCGCGGGCCGCGGGGGCTCAGACGCGCTCCAGCGGGCGGTGCGGCCCGGCGGGCAGCTCCACCCGGATCGGGTCGCCGGGGCGCACCTCGCCGCCGGTCAGCACGATGCCCATGATCCCGGCCTTGCGGACGAGTCCGCCGTCGGCGCCGCGGCCCAGGACCTGCTTGAGGAGGCCGTGGCTGAAGTTGTCGATCTGGGCGCAGGGGTTGCGCAGCCCGGTGATCTCGACGACGGCCTCGTCGCCGAGGCGGAGGAGGGCGCCGGTGGGCAGGGCGAGCAGGTCGATGCCGCGGGTGGTGACGTTCTCTCCGAGGTCGCCCGGGGCGACCCGGAAGCCGGCCTCGGCGACCTCGTCGAAGAGTTCGCTCTGGATGAGGTGGACCTGCCGGAGGTTGGGCAGGGTCGGATCCTGGGCGACGCGCGAACGATGCTTGACGGTGACGCCGGCGTGGACGTCGCCCTCCACGCCGAGGCCGGCGAGGAGCGTGACGGACGCGCGGTTGGGCTTGGTGAAGGAGTAGACGCCGTTGCTGCTGACCGTGGTGACGGTGCCGTCGCTCATGTGGAGCCCCCCTGGTGCTCTCGGTGACCTGATGCGCGCCCGACCCTACTCGGGGCGTCCCGCGCGCTCCTCGCGGAGGGTGGCGCCCACCTCGTGGAGGTGGCCGAGCGCCTGCCGGTAGGAGTCGGCGAAACCGGTCTCGGTGTACGGGATGCCCAGGGCGCGGCAGTGGGCGCGGACGGCGGGCTGGGCGAGCCGCAGGTGGGGGCGGGGCATCGACGGGAAGAGGTGGTGCTCGACCTGGTAGTTGAGGCCGCCGAGGAACCAGTCGGTGAGGGCGCCGCCCCGGATGTTGCGTGAGGTGAGCACCTGGCGGCGCAGATGGCCCCAGCTGTCGCCGTCCTCGTGCTGGTCGGGCCGTTCCATGCCCTTGTGGTTGGGGGCGAAGGCCATGCCGAGGTGGACGCCGAGCAGCATCTGGTGGACGAGCGCGAAGACCAGGGCCTGGGCGGGGGTGAGGGCGGTGAGGAGCAGCGCCGCGTAGCCGGTGAAGTGGAGCAGGAGCAGGGCGCCTTCGGTGAGGCGCTCGCGCCGGGTGCGGTAGGGGCCGTCCTCCGCGAGCAGCGCCTGGACGCCGTACAGCTTGAGCGCGAGCCCCTCCAGGGTGGTCAGCGGGAAGAAGAGCAGGGCCTGGTGGCGGGTGAGGAAGCCGCGCAGGCCGGTGCGGCCGGCGGTCTGGTGCTCGGCGAAGACCAGGACGTCGGCGGCGACGTCCGGGTCCTTGTCGAGGTGGTTGGGGTGGGCGTGGTGGCGGTTGTGCTTGTCGTTCCACCATTCGCGGCTCATGCCGAGCAGCAGGTTGGCGTGGACGAGCTGGATCGCGCGGCCGGCCCGGCGGTCCGCGGTGATCTGGGCGTGTCCGGCGTCGTGGGCGAGGAACGCGGCGCGGGCGGAGAGCACCGCGAGCGGCACGGCGAGGAGGAGGGCCCACCAGGTCGGGCCGGCGAGGAGGAGGGTGCCGGCGACGGCGGCGAGGCCGAGGAGGGTGAGGCCGATGTCCCGGGCGTACCAGCCGGGGCGGTGGTCGAGGAGCCCCTGCTCCTTCACCGTGCGCAGGAGCGGCGAGAACTCGCTGCCGCCGCGCCGCGTCCGGGCGGAGGACGCCGGGGCGGGGGCGAGGGCGGTGGCCTGGGGCATCGGAGGGCTCCGGCTTCTGTGAGGCGGGGGGCGGCGGCCGTCCGCGCCGAGGGGGCGGCGGCGGTCCTCACCGTACGGATCGGTGACGTTCCGGAACCATGGCGTCACCACCCGGCCCGGTGCGGGGGCGGGCCGGGGCCGTGGGGTGGGGTGTTCCCCACCCCCGCCTCCGCACGGTGCACATGTGTCGGGCGTCACGCCCGGATGTGCGTGTTCCGCGCCGCGGTTGGGGTAAGGTCGGCCACTCCTTCCGCAGGTAGTCAAATTTGAGGAATGCGTTGACGTCGCTCGGATCCTCTCGTCCCGCCCCCGAATCCTCCGCCGCACCCGCCGCCGTCTTCCTGCCCGCCGACCCTCCGCGCGCCGGCCGGATCGTCCTCTGGTCGCCGGAGGACGAGCCCCTCCCCCTGCCGGGACCGGCCGGAGCGGTGCCGGACGAGCTGACGGTCGTGGACGGGACCGACCTCCAGACCGTGTCCGTCCCTGCGCTCTCCCTGTCCGTACAGGACGCCCTGCCGTTCCTCGCCCGCGCACGGTTCGCCGCGGACGCCGACCCCGCGGCCGCCTTCTGGGGCGGCGCCGCCCTGCTCGCCCTGGACCTCACGGCGCGCGGCCTGCTGCTGCCCGGTGTGACGCCCGGCGGCCACGACGCCTGGCGGGCCGGGCCGTTGGGCCCCGAGGAGCTGGACCGGCTGAGGACGCTCGCCGCGTCGATGCCGCCGACCGCGCACGCGGTCCCGCTGGACGCCGGCCCGGACGAGGACGCGGACGCGGAGCCGCTGCTGCCCGAGCCGGAGACCCTGCTCCGCGCCTTCCTCGACGCCGTCGCCGACACCCTCCCCCGCACCCCGGCCGCCCCGCTGGCGGCGGGCGGGCCCGCGTTCGCCGCCGAGGAGCCGCAGACCGTCCCCGAACAGCGGCCGTGGGCCGACGATCTGGCGGCCGGTCACGACGCCGGCGTACGGCTGTCGCTGCGCCTGGAACTCACCGGCTCCGGCGCGCCCGAGGCCGCCCCCGGCTTCCGCGCGGTGCTCCAGCTGCACTCCGCCGCCGACCCGGCGCTGGTCGTGGACGCGTCCGACGCCTGGTCCGGCACCGGTCCGGCGGCGGCGCTCGGACCGCGCGCCCCGATGGACGCGCTGCTCGCGCTGCGGCGCGCGGCGCGCGCCTGGCCGCCGCTCGCCCCGCTGCTGACGTCCGCGGTGCCGGACACCGTGGAACTGGCCGACGAGGAGATCGTCGAACTGCTGGGCCCGGCGTCCCGGGCGCTCGCCGCGACCGGCATGCAGGTGCACTGGCCGCGTGGACTGGCGGACCGGCTGACCGTCGGCGCGGTGATCGGGCCCGTGGAGACCGCGGCCGGGACCGTGCCGGACGCCGGGACCGCCGAGGACGGCCCCCGGGACGACGGCTCCGGCGGCGCGGGAGCGGGGGGCGGCCTGCCGTCGTTCCTGTCCGCCGACGCGCTGCTCGCCTTCAACTGGCGTTTCTCCCTGGGCGACCAGGAGCTCACCCGGGCCGAGCTGGACCGGCTCGCCGAGGCCGGACGGCCCCTCGTCCGGCTGCGCGACCGGTGGGTCCTCGTCGATCCGGCGCAGGTGCGGCACGCCCGGGAGCGGCAGGACGCCAAGGTGACGCCGGTCGACGCGCTCGCGGCCGTCCTCACCGGCACCACGGAGATCGGCGGCCGCCAGGTCGAGGTGGTCGCCACCGGGGCGCTGGAGCGGCTGCGCGAGCGGCTGGCCGATCCGGAGGGCGGCGTCCACGAGGTCCCCCAGCCCGCCGCGCTCGCCGCGACCCTGCGCGACTACCAGCTGCGCGGACTGAACTGGCTGCACCGGATGACCTCGCTCGGCCTCGGCGGCTGCCTCGCCGACGACATGGGCCTGGGCAAGACCATCACCGTCATCGCGCTCCACCTGCACCGGCAGGACGACCCGGCCACCGCGGGCCCGACCCTCGTGGTCTGCCCGACCTCGCTGATGGGCAACTGGCAGCGGGAGTTCGAGCGGTTCGCGCCTGGCACGCGCGTGCGCCGCTTCCACGGCACCACGCGCGACCTCGGCGGGCTCGGCGACGGGGACGTCGTCCTCACCACGTACGGCACGATGCGGCTCGACGCCGAACGGCTCGCCGCCCGCCCCTGGGGGCTGCTGGTGGCGGACGAGGCCCAGCACGTGAAGAACCCGTACTCGGCGACGGCCCGCCGGCTCCGGACGGTCGGCGCACGCGCGCGCGTGGCACTGTCCGGGACCCCGGTGGAGAACAACCTGTCCGAACTGTGGGCGATCCTCGACTGGACGACCCCGGGGCTGCTCGGCGGGCTCGGGGCGTTCCGGCGCCGGTACGCCGCCGCCGTCGAGGGCGGCACCGACCCGGCCGCGGCGGAGCGCCTCGGCGCGCTGGTCCGCCCGTTCCTGCTGCGGCGCCGCAAGTCCGATCCGGGGATCGCGCCGGAGCTGCCGCCGAAGACCGAGACCGACCGGGCCGTCTCCCTGACGCCGGAACAGGCCGGTCTGTACGAGGCGGTGGTGCGCGAGAACCTGCTGGCCATCGCGGAGGCCGAGGGCATGGCGCGGCGCGGGCTCGTGGTGAAGCTGCTGACCTCGCTGAAGCAGATCTGCAACCACCCCGCGCAGTACCTGAAGGAGGAGCGGCCCCGGATCGCCGGCCGGTCCGGCAAGCTCGAACTCCTCGACGAACTGCTCGACACGATCCTCTCCGAGGGGGCGAGCACCCTGGTCTTCACCCAGTACGTGGGGATGGCCAGGCTGCTGGAGGCGCACCTGGCGGAGCGCGGGGTGCGGACGCAGTTCCTGCACGGCGGCACGCCGGTCGCCGAGCGGGAGGCGATGGTCGCCCGCTTCCAGGACGGCGAGGTGCCGGTCTTCCTGCTGTCGCTGAAGGCGGCCGGGACGGGACTCAACCTGACCCGGGCCGAGCACGTGGTGCACTACGACCGCTGGTGGAACCCGGCCGTCGAGGCGCAGGCCACCGACCGGGCCTACCGGATCGGGCAGACGCGGCCGGTGCAGGTGCACCGGATCGTCGCCGAGGGGACCGTCGAGGACCGGATCGCCGCCATGCTCGCCCGCAAGCGCGAGCTGGCCCACGCGGTGCTCGGCACGTCGGGCGACGCGCCCGCGGAACTGACCGAACTGACCGACGCGGAACTGGCGGAGCTGGTCTCCCTGCGCGGGGACGGGGACGGACGATGAGCGAGTACGGGACGGGCCACGAGGCCGAGGAGCTGACCCTCGCGGCGGCGCCGCCGGCGCGGGGCGGGGCCTTCACCCGCACCTGGTGGGGGCGGGCGTGGCTGCAGGCGCTGGAGGACACGGCGCTCGACGGGCAGCAGGTGAAGGCGGGACGGCGGCACGCGCGCGCGGGCGCGGTGGGCGCGGTGACGGTGCGGCCGGGGCGGATCACCGCCGTCGTGCAGGACCGGGACGGCACCGCGTACCGCAGCGACGTGCTGGTGCGCACGCTGACGGACGAGGAGTGGGACCGGCTGCTCGACCTCGCCGTCGACAGCGCCGGTCACATCGCCGCGCTGCTCGACCACGAGATGCCGCCGCACCTGGTGGAGGACGCGGCGGCGGCCGGCGTCGACCTGCTGCCGGGCATCGGCGACCTGGAGCCGGAGTGCGGCTGCGAGGCGTGGGACCACTGCCCGCACACGGCGGCGCTCTGCCACCAGACGGCGCGGATCCTGGACGAGGACCCGTTCGCGCTGCTCCTGATGCGGGGACGGGGGCAGCGGGCGGTCGTCGACGCGCTCCGGGCCCGCAGCGCCGCCCGCGCGGGCGGGACCTCGTCCTGGACGGCGGGCGACGCCGGGGCGGAGGAGGGTGCCGGCGGCTCGGCGGCCGGGGTGTCTGCGGCGGAGGCGTACGCGCTGCGGGACATCCTGCCGCCGCTGCCCGCGGTGCCGGTGCCGGCGGCGGGCCCCGGGGAGCCGCCGTCGCTCGACACGGAGACGGACCCGGAGCCGGGGGTGGAGCCGGACGCGCTGGAGTTCCTGGCGGCGGACACGGCCGCCCGCGCCCACCGGCTGCTCACCGAGCTCCTCGCCGGCCGGGCGGTCCCGCCGGGCCTCCTGGGGGCGGAGGCGACGGTCTCGGGGGACGCGGTCCGGCTGGCCGTCGGGCGCCCGCCGTCGTGGGTCGCCGCGCGGCTCGCCTCGCGCACCGGGCGGTCGCGGGCGGATCTGGACGCCGCCACGCGCGCGTGGCGGTGGGGCGGGGCCGCGGCCCTCGCCGTCCTGGAGGAGTCCTGGACTCCGGACGAGGAGGCCCTGACGCGGGCCGCGGCGCGGCTCGCCGACGCCTGGGAGGACGGCGAGCGCCCGGAGCTGGTCCGGTCGGGGGCGCGCTGGACGGTGGCGGGCACGGAGGCGCAGCTGCGGCTGGGCGAGGACGGCCGGTGGTGGCCGTACCGGCGCGGCGGGGGCGACTGGTGCCCGGTGGGTCCCGCGGACCGGGATCCGGCGGCGGCGCTGACGGCGGCCACCGCGGAGGGCGACCCGGAGGAGGAGAACTCCGGCTCGCACCGCCTTTCGGAATGACCGGTAAAAGACACGCTGCCACGCAGTCTGATCAGTTGTTGTCATTTTCGATACGCATTCCCGCCCTCTTATAGGGCCAGTTTGATCGATAGAACCCTTCCCTCCATCGAGGTCACACGCCAATCCCGAACTGACTATGCTCCGCAGATGTGTTGCGCCGCGCTCACAGCGAGTCATGAACGCTGGGAGCGGGCGCCTCGACGGAGCACGGCCACCAGGAGACACGGGCATCGACGCGTGGGCGAAGGGACCCGAAAACGGTCCCATTCGAGCACGCGTACGTGATCGATCGAATGTCCGCTTCTTTCCTGTCGGTACGTCGCGCCACTTCAGTCCTCCCCTATTCCAGACGCTGAGGGAAACCGTTGATGGTTCGCGCAGGTTCAACTTCCAGAGCCAGGCCCGGTGCGATGGCTCCGGTGTGGCTCGTCCCGCCGGGGGTCCTGACCGCTCTCTTCGCCATAGGGCTGCTCTTCGCGCCTGCGCAGATACGGACACCGGTGGCCTGGTACGGCTTCGCGGCGGTCTCCCTCACGGTCGGCAGCACCGCCCTGACCGTCCGCCTGGCGCGGGCGGCGGAGGCGGCCCGGCACACCCGGGCGGTCCAGGCCGCGTACCAGGCGCACGCCGAGCGCGAGGCCGCGCTGCTCGGCCGGCTCGCGGACCAGCGGACCACCACCGTCTGGCTGGCCGAGGAGCTGCTCCCGGCCGCCGTCTCCCGGCTCCAGAAGGGCGACCCCGCCTCGGAGATCGTGAACTCCGTCCGCTTCGGCGACCACCTCGACGACGGGTTCACCGAGGCGCTCAGAGGAGCGCTGCAGACCCTCCTGGAGGCCGTGGAGGCCGAGGAGAACACCCGGGACTCCTCCCAGCGGGCGCTCGTGGCCGTCGCGCGCCGCGTCCAGGCGATCGTGCACCAGCTCGCCAAGGACCTGCGGGAGATGCAGATCGTCCACGGCACGGACCTGGTGCTCGCCCGCGGTCTCCAGGACGTCGACCACCGCAACGCCCTCATCGGCCGCCTCGCGGCCAGTATCGCCGTCCTCGGCGACGCCCGCCCCGGCCGCCAGTGGTCGAAGCCCATCCCGCTCTACGACGTGCTGCGCGGCGCCATGTCGCGCATCGTCGACTACCCGCGGGTCAAGCTCCAGTCGGTCACGGAGGCCGCGGTCATCGGCCCCGGCGCCGAGCCGCTCATCCACCTGCTCGCCGAACTCCTCGACAACGCCACGTCGTTCTCGCCCCCGCACACCCCCGTGGAGGTGAGCGCCGTCGAGGTGCCCTCGGGCATCGCGATCGAGATCGAGGACCGCGGCGTCGGCCTCACCGAGGAGGTCCGGCACCGCATCAACCGTGTGATGACGGAGTCGGCGTCGGGCCTGTTCCTGGCCGGACTGGGCGAGGTGACGCAGCTCGGCCTGCCGGTCGTGAGCCGGCTGGCCCGCGAGCACGGCTGCGACGTCGACCTGCGTCCCTCCGCCTACGGAGGCGTACGGGCCGTGATCCTCGTACCCCGGCGCCTGATCACCACGGTGGAGAAGCCCGTCGTGAGAACCCCTGAGCCCGCCCGGAAGCGCGCGGCGGGACCGATCCGGCCCCTGCCGTCGCGCGCCAACCCGACCGTACCGCCGCCGGCCCCCGCGCCGCTGCCCCTGCCGCCGCCCATCCCCCTCCTCACGTCGCCGGACGACGGAGCGGACCCGTTCATCGACGGGACGACCCTCAACGGCCTGCCGCGCCGTCGCCGTGACACGCCCGTCCCCACGCCGGTCCTCCGCACGGGCCCCGAGCCCGCCCCCGCCCCCCGCCGGTCCGCGCGCGAGCCCGGGCTGATGTGGGAGGCGTTCAACGCCGACAAGCACGCGGACACCGCATCCCCCACTCCGCACAGCCAGCCGTCTGATGAGGTCGAATAACATGCAGCCACTGCCCAACATCGACTGGATGCTCACCGAGCTCGTGGGCGGCGTTCCGCACGTACGGCACGTGGTCGTCCTCTCCGCGGACGGCCTGTGCATCGGGCAGGCCAACACCGCGCCCGACACCGCGGACGCGATCGCCGCCGCCTGTTCCGGCATCCAGAGCCTGGCCCGGGCCATCGCCCAGATGTTCCCGCACGGGAACGGCACCACCCACATGGTCGGGATCGAGGCCGACGGCGGCTACTTCTCCCTGATGGCGGCCGGCCCCGGCGCCTACCTCGCCGTCCTCGCCGACGAGGAGGTGGACGCGGGACTGCTCGGCGCCCGCATGCGCGCGCTCGTGGTCAGGATCGGCCGGCACATGACCAGTCCGCCCCGTGAAGACGTCGTCCGGCAGGCGATGTGACCTCGGACAACCCCCATCCCCCGGACACCCCCCGCCGCTGGGACGAGGGCACCCCCGTACCGCTGTACGTCATCACCGGCGGCGAGGGCTCCTCGGCGAAGACCTTCGACCTCGTCACGCTGATCGCGACCAGGTCCGCACCGGAACCCTCGATGCAGCCCGAACAGGCGGCCATCCTCTCCATGTGCGCGTACCCGCTGTCGGTGGCCGAGGTGTCGGCCTACCTCAGCCTCCCCTTCAGCGTCGTCACCGTGCTGCTGTCCCAGCTCGTCGACGACGAACGCGTGGAGGCGATTGCACCCGTGCCCGTCGCGGCCTTCCCCGACCGCGGCCTATTGGAGGCGGTGATCCATGGACTACGGAGACTCTGACACGCTCAGGGCAGGACCGCGCGACACCGACCTGCTCCTGCCGCACGGCGCCAGGGGCGTCAAGGTCGTCGTCGTCGGCGGCTTCGGCGTCGGCAAGACCACGATGGTCGGGGCGGTGAGCGAGATCCCTCCGCTGACCACCGAGGAACGGATGACGCAGGCCGGCGTCGGGATCGACCACAATCCCGGGGCGTCGGGCAAGAGCACCACGACCGTCGCGATGGACTTCGGCCGGATCAGCATCAACGAGGAGCTGATCCTCTACCTGTTCGGAACCCCGGGCCAGGAGCGCTTCTGGTTCCTGTGGAACGGGATCTTCGAGGGCGCGCTCGGCGCCGTCGTCCTCGTCGACACCCGCCGGATCGAGGTCTGCTTCGAGGTCATCACGCGCCTGGAGGACCGGCGCGTCCCCTTCGTCGTGGCCGTCAACACCTTCCCCGAGGCCCCGCAGTACCCGCTACCAGAACTGCGCACGGCGCTGGCCCTCAGCGAGTCCGTCCCCCTCGTCACCTGCGACGCACGTGACCGGGCGTCCTGCCGGGACGCCCTGCTCTCGCTGATGGTCTACCTGTGCTCCCTCGCCGCCCAGGAGACCGCATGACCCTCCCCGCCCACGAGCACGCCCCGCACGAGAGCGGGCTCGTCCCACCGCCCGGCTGCCCGGCCCACGCGGCCACCGGACCCGGCGGGGCGGCCCGGCTCTACGGCCCCACCGCCGAGACCGACCCGATGGGCCTGTACGAGGAGCTGCGCGCCGCCCACGGCCCGGTGGCACCCGTCCTGCTCGACGGCGACGTCCGCGCCTGGCTGGTCCTCGGCTACAACGAGAACCGGGACGTGGCCACCCGCTCCACCCAGTTCTCCCGCGACCCGCGGGTCTGGCACGGCTGGAGCACCGGGGAGATCGACCCGGCCACCTCCCCGCTGATGCCGATGATCGGCTGGCGGCCGGACTGCGTGTGCGCGGACGGCGAGGAGCACCAGCGGCTGCGCAGCGCGGTCACCGCCTCCCTCGACCAGTTCGACCACCGGGGGATCCGGCGCCGCATCAACCGCTTCGCCCACGAGCTGATCGACACGTTCTGCGAGAACGGCGAGGCCGAGCTGGTCGACCGGTTCACCGAGCACCTGCCGATGCTCACCCTCATCCACCTGCTCGGCATGTCCGACGAGGCCGCGCCCAAGCTCGTCCAGGCCGCCCGGGACCTGTTCAAGGCGACCGAGACCTCGCTCGCGAGCAACGCGTTCGTGGTGGCGAGCCTGGAGCAGCTTGTCCGCGACAAGCGCGACAAGCCGGGTCAGGACATCGCCTCGGCGCTGATGTCCCACCCCGCGGGCCTCACCGACGAGGAGGTCGTGCACCACCTGCGGCTGATCCTGCTCGCCGGCTACGAGACGACCGCCAACCTGATGTCGAACGTGCTGCGGATGGTGGTGACCGACCCGAGGTTCCGCGGTTCGCTGGCCGGCGGCCAGATGACGCTTCCGGAGGCGGTCGAGCAGGTCCTGTGGGACGAGCCGCCGCTGATGGTCTGCCCGTCCCGGTACGCCAACGGGGACACCACGCTCGGCGGACAGCGGATCAGGGCGGGCGACATGCTGCTGCTCGGGCTGGCCGCGGGGAACATGGACCGGGCGGTCCGCCCGGACCCGTCGGCGCCGGTCCACCACAACCGCGCGCACCTGTCGTTCAGCGCCGGCAGTCACGAGTGCCCCGGCCAGGACGTGGGCCGCATCATCGCCGACACCGGCATCGACATCCTCCTCACCCGGCTGCCCGACATCGTGCTGGCCGTGCCGGAGGAGGACCTCAGCTGGCGCTCCTCGACCTGGGCGCGGCACCTGACGGCGCTTCCGGTCACGTTCGCCCCCCGGGCCCCGCGGGGGCAGCAGTTCGAGGCCCCGCTGCCGACGGCCCCGCCCTCGCAACTGCCCGGGATCCCCGCGCCGGCCGCGACCCGGGAGACGGTCGCGCCGGCCGTGCCCGGGCCGCCGCCCGCCGGACGGTCCGGGGCGCGGCCGTCGTGGTGGGAGCGGCTGCTGGGGGTGCTGCGGCTGCGGTAGTCCGGTCATGGCTCGGCGTCGAGGCCGAGTCCGACGGCGGAGGGGGGTGTCGGCGTGTGCCTGCCGGCACCCCTTCCGAACCACTCCTCCGCGGAGGAGGCGGGGAGGCGCTGCTCCGGGAAGGCCGGGGCGTCGGGGACGTACCGGGGGGCGCCGGTGTACCAGGCGTGCAGGCCGGAGAGGAAGCTGCACGCCCCGCCCAGCCAGGTGTCCAGCTCGCCCTGTTCGCCGGGGCTCAGTCCGGCGCGGCGGGCGAGCAGCGGGATGTCCTCCTCGCGGAGCTGCTCGAAGTCGCGCATGCGGGAGTTGACGAGGTGGACGGAGGCCGGAACGGCCTCGCGGAGGGGGATGCCGAGGGAGGTGCCGAGGACCACGACGAGGTTGTTCACGTCGTGTTCCTCGTGGACCTCCCGTTCGTAGGAGGCGATGTCGTTCGCCAGGCCCATGACGTCCATGAACGCGGCGGTCAGTCCGCGGACGGTCCTGCTGTGCCGGATCCGCTCGGGTATTCGGGCGCCGGTGGCGAGCTCGACGGAGTAGGGGGCGGTGTGGGCGGCGAAGCTCTCGCGCCGGAAGGGCGCGTAGTCGATGAGGTGGGGGACGCGGCCGGTACGGCTGTTGGCCAGCTCCTCGACGCCCGCGTCGATGTAGCGGGCCAGCGCGCGGCAGAACTCCTGCCGCCAGTGGGCCAGTCGGGGCGGGAAGAGGTGCTGCTGGAGATCGGCGATGCCGCGCTCGACCGCGTTGACGGGCTCGGGCAGCCGGGCGCCTTCCTCGGGGCGCAGGAAGGCGTGGAGCCGGGCGGTGAAGTCGTGGGCGCCCTGGAGGTCGCTGGTCCGCTTGAAGGCGTGGGCGAAGTAGTCGTCCCAGGCGAGGGCCCAGATGTTGAAGCGGTGGTTGAGCCGCAGGGCGGCGGGGGTGGCGTCGGGCAGCGTCCAGGCGGTGAGCAGGTCCACCGTCATCGCCTGGAACTGGGTCCGGGTCCAGATCGGGCGGCGGTCGGGCCGTCCGTCGCCGGTGTCCAGCATGCCCATCTCGCGCGCCCACGTCTCGCTCTCCGCCCGCAGGCCCGGCAGATGGGGATTGACCTTGAGCGGGTGAGGCATCCACAACTCGGGGATTTCGACGGCATGCAGGGGCATGGTCGCTCCACCTCCTTCAGTCCTCGGAATCCGTTTTCATGTTGCCGCTGTCACTGACGGCCGACAATTCCCGCCACGCGACGCTGCAAACCTGCCCGCCCGACCCGGGCCACAACCCCCGGACCGGACGAGTCCGGATTCCGGGAACCCTGGCGTCTTGCTGGGCAGTTGTGTCCTCCTGAAGCGACGGGGCCCCATTCGGGGCGCCCTCGCGCGGAGGTGTGCGGGCGGGACGACCTTGGCCAGTTCCGGCTGGCAACAGAAGCCGCCACCCGGCGCGTTCGGGGTCACGCGCTCCCGGGGGCGTGCGGCCGCCGGCACCCGCGGGCGTGCGCGCCGCCGCCGGTGCCGTGGATTCCGTGGACGTGGACCCCACCCCTGTACGTCACTGCGCCCCCTCGCTCGATGATCTCCGGAGCCCAGGCCATGCGGGCCGGGCGGCCGGGTCAGCGTACGCCGCGCGGGCGGAACTGCACGCTGATGCGGGGCCCGACCGCGCGGGTCGTCTTGGGGACGGCGTGGTCCCAGGTGCGCTGGCAGGAGCCGCCCATCACGACCAGGTCGCCGTGGCCGAGCGGGAGGCGGAGGGCGACCGTGCCGCCGCCGCGGGGGCGGAGGGCGAGATCGCGGGGATCGCCGAGGGAGAGGATGGCGACCAGGGTGTCGCGGGTGGAGGAGCGGCCGGTGCGGTCGCCGTGCCAGGCGACGCTGTCGCGCCCGTCGCGGTAGAGGCAGAGTCCCGCGGTGACGAACTCCTCCCCGAGCTCGGGCGCGTAGTGCTCGCCGAGGACCGTGCGGGCCTCGGCGAGCGCGGGGTGCGGGAGCGGTTCGCCCTCGCGGTAGTGCGCGAGGAGCCGGGGGACGGCGACCACGTCGTCGTACATCCGGCGTTCCTCGGCGCGCCACGGCACCCGCCCGGCCAGCTCCTCGAAGAGGGTGTCGGCACCGAGGAACCACCCCGGCAGGTGGTCGACCCAGGCCCCGCCGGCCAGCAGGGTCCTCCGGATGCCGTCCAGGGGCCCGGGGCGGGGGTCGTCCCCCTGGTCGAACAGGGATCCCTGGAGGCCGGGGAGGTCCGGTGGTGCGGCGGTCATGGATCCAGGATACCCATGAAACCGAACAGGTGCTCGAATATCGTGTCCCGTCAGCCGAGGCTCCCGGCCGACGGGCCTCCGGAGAGCTCGCCGAGGAGCTTCCAGGTGCGCCGCCGGGCCTCCTCGCCGCCGAGGTCGGTCGCCGTGAAGACCACCTCGGTCGCGCCGGCGTCCCGGTAGCGGCCGACCTCGGCGGCGACGGCCTCCTCGTCGCCGAGGACGGCGAGACCGGCCGCGCCCTCGGCGCCGGAGAGCTCGATGACGCGCTGGTAGGAGGGGATCGTCCCGTAGAGGGCGAGGGCTTCGGCAGCCCGCTGCCGCAGGCCCTCCGGGTCGGCCGTGACCACACCGGGCACGAGGGCCACGATCCGCGGCGCGGGGCGGCCCGCGGCCCGCGCCGCGGCGGTCACGGCGGGGACGATGTGCTCGGCGAGGGCGCGCGGGCCGGCGAGGAAGGGCAGGATGCCGTCGGCGAGCTCGCCGCTGACGCGCAGGGCCTGCGGACCCATGGCGGCGACCAGGACGGGCACCGGCGGCCGGGCACCCGGGACGGCCGCGGAGTACGGCGTCGTCGCGGTCAGCAGCTCGCCGTGGAAGTCGGCCTCGCCGGTGTCGAGCAGCGGCCGCAGTGCGGTGAGGAACTCCCTCAGCAGGCCGACGGGCCGCTGGTACGGCAGCCCGAAGGCGGCCTCGGTGAGGTGCCGGGTGCCGAGGGCGAGCCCGAGGTGGTAGCGGCCGCCCGTGGCGGCCTGGGCGGTCTGGGCCTGGCTGGAGACGAGCAGCGGATGGCGGCCGAAGACGGGCAGGGCGGCCGTCCCCACGTGCAGCCCCGGCACCTCGCGGCCGACGATCGCGGCCAGCGTGGGCGAGTCGTACGCGAAGGTCTGGCCGAACCACGCGGAGTGCAGACCGGCCCCGTGGGCCTCGCGCGCGAGGCCCACGGTGGCGTCGACGGGGAGTTGGCGGTGGGTCGAGCTGAGCGTTACGCCGAGAGTCATGCAGAGGGCAACGGACCGCCCGGGCAAGGGAATTCCTCCGCCGTGTGAACAGTGTGTGGCGCCGCGCGGCGGCGGCCCGCCGCCAGGTCACGCACGGATGCGTGCCGGCCGGCCCGCGCGCCCGCACGCCCGCCCGCACGCACGCACCCGCGCAGGGATGATGGGGGCATGATGACTCTCACCGAAGCGGACGCCCTGGCCGACCGCGCGCACGCCGGCCAGACCGACAAGATCGGCGTCCCGTACGTGGAGCACGTGCGGGCCGTCGCCGCCGGCCTGGTGCCGTTCGGGACCGAACTGGCCATGGCGGGGCTCCTCCACGACGTCGTCGAGGACACGTCCTGGACGGCCGAGGGGCTGCGGGCGGCAGGGGTCCCCGACCGCGTGGTCGGGATCGTCGAGGCCGTCACCAACGACCCGGACCGCCCGTACGAGGAGAAGATCCTGCGGCTGACGCGGGATCCGGACGCCACCCTGGTGAAGATCGCCGACAACGCGCACAACAGCCGCGCCGACCGGGCGGCCGGACTGCCGCCGGAGCAGCGGGAACGGCTCGCCGCCAAGTACCGGGCCGCCCGACGGGTGTTGTGGCCCGCGGCTGACCCCGAGCGGGTGGCGACGATCCTGCGGATCGTCAACCCCGACCTGCTGACGGAACTGACGGGGCCGCACGGGCCGGCCGGAGCGTGAGCACGGCCGGAGGCGGGGGCGCGGCCGGAGGCGGGGGCGGGGGTGTACGTGGAGTCGGGCCATGCGTGCGCCCCGGGGTCTCCCTGGGTCTCCCCTTTCGGCATGTGAGATCCGGATGTCCACATGGCGGAACATGGTTGTCGGTGGGCGGATGCGGCCGTCAGGATGCGGGGCCTGCGCCCCGACCTCATCCGCCGCCGACACGTGGACCTCATGCGTGTCGCCGGGATGCTGTGTCGGCCCGGCCGCCGTACCGCCGCCCACCGCTGACCCCCGCCCGTCCCGGACCGTCGCCCCCGTCGCGCCACGGTTCCTGACGGGCCGTCCGTGAGCACGCCGCGCCGACTCCCGCGCCGGCGCAGGCGGCGACCGTTCCCCTCCTGCCGCAGCAGCCGCGGCCGCGCACCGCCGTCTCGCCGGTCTCCCCCGGACGCGTCTCCGTCGTCCCCGGATCGTCGCGCCCGCCGGTGTGCGCCTCCGCGTCCCGTCCTCCACCGAGGTGTCCTCCGCATGCCCCCGTCCGACCATCCCGTCCTGCACTGGTTCCTGCCCACCGGCGGCGACGGCCGCGATCCGGGCGGCGTCACCGCCGTCCAGGGCCGCACCGCCGCCGCCACCCGGCGGCGGGCCGACGTCGACTACCTCGCCCAGGTAGCCCGGGCCGCCGAACGGGCCGGGTTCTCGAAGCTGTTGACGCCGGTCGGGCTGGGCTGTGCCGACCCCTGGGTCCTCACCCCGGCGCTCGCCGCCCTGACCGAACGCATCGGCTTCCTCGTGGCCTTCCGCGCCGGGCTCGCGCAGCCGACGCTGATCGCCCAGCAGGCCGACACCTTCCGCCGCCTGTACGGCGACCGGATCGCGCTCAACGTCGTGACCGGCGGCGACCCGGCCGAGCAGCGGGCCTACGGCGACCACCTGCCGAAGGACGAGCGGTACGCGCGCAGCGGTGAACTGATGCACGTCGTCCGGGAACTGCTGGAGGGCCGACGGGTCGACACGGACGGGCCGCACGTGCGCGTGACCGACGCGCGGCTGCACGAGCCGACGCTCTCCTCGCCCGTCCCCCTGTACTTCGGCGGCGCCTCCCCGGCCGCCGAGAAGGTCGCCGCCCGCCACGCGGACGTGCAGCTGCTGTGGGGCGAGCCCCCGGCCGCCGTCGCCGACCGCGTCGCCCGGCTCCGCGCCGAGGCGGCCCTCCTCGGCCGGGCCCCGCGCTTCGGCCTGCGCCTCCACGTCATCAGCCGCGACACCGCCGACGAGGCGTGGGCCGAGGCCGACCGGATCCTGGCGGGCCTCGACCCGGAGGCCGTACGGGCCTCGCAGGAGCGTTTCGCCCGGATGGACTCGACCGGGCAGGCCCGGATGACCGCCCTGCACGGCGGGTCGGCCGACCGGCTCACCGTCGCGCCGAACCTGTGGGCCGGCATCGGGCTCGTCCGGGAGGGCGCCGGGACCGCGCTGGTCGGCTCGCACGACGAGGTCGCCGCCCGCCTGTGGGAGTACCGGCGGCTGGGCATCGACGAGTTCGTGCTCTCCGGCTACCCGCACCTGGAGGAGGCGTACCGGATCGGCGAGGAGGTCGCGCCCCGGCTGCGTACCCTCGCCGAGGCCGCGGCGGCGGAGCCCGTACGGGCCGGAGGGGCGGCGGCGTGACGCTCCTCGACACTCGCGGGAAGGCACCCGCGGCGGCGGACGAGCGGGCCGGACGTCCGGTCCGGCCCACCTGGCGCGGCGGGCGGGTGCTCCGGTGGACCGCCCTGCGGCTGCTGGCCCTGGTCGTGCTGGTCGCCGCCTGGCAGGCGGTGGTCACGGCCGGCGTCTGGCCGCGCGTCCTCGTACCGGCCCCTGCCGACGTCTGGCGGGCCCTGGTCCGCGCCTCCACCGTGCACGAGGGGGTGCGCGGCGTCAGCGGGCACCTGCTCGTCGAGCACCTGGCCGTGTCCCTGCGGCGGATCGCGATCGGCACCGGGTACGCGGCCCTCGCCGGCGTTCCGCTGGGCCTGCTGATCGGGGTCGTCCGGCCGCTGGCGGTCGTCCTGGAGCCGGCCGTCACCTTCCTGCGCACGCTGCCGCCCCTCGCGTACCTCTCGCTGCTCGTCATCTGGTTCGGCATCGACGAGTCCCCGAAGATCTGGCTGCTCGTCGTCGCCGCCCTCCCGCCGATCACCGCGGCCACCGCGGCGGCCGTGCGGGGCGTGCCGGGCGACCTGGTCGAGGCGGCCCGCGCGCTGGGCGCGGGACCGGTGTCCGTGCTGCTGTCGGTGCGGCTCCCGGCGGCGCTGCCCGAGATCCTGACGGGGGTGCGGATCGCGGTCGGCATCGCCTACACCTCGGTCGTCGCCGCCGAGACCATCAACGGCGTGCCCGGCATCGGCGGCATGATCCGCGACGCGCAGCGCTACAACCAGACCGATCTCGTCATCGCCGGACTGCTGGCCATCGGCCTGTCCGGCATCGTCCTCGACGCCCTGTTCCGGGGCGCCGAGCGGGCCGCAGTGCCCTGGCGGGGCCGCGCCTGACCGGCGGCCCCCCCTTCCTCCCCCGTCTCCCCCCTCCCTCGTACGTCCCCTCCCCCTCCCCCTCCCCGTCGTCCTCCCCCTCCCCGTCGTCCCGTACGTCCCCACCTCACCGCCAAGGAAGTCCCATGTCCCTGCATCCCCGCCGCACCGTCCTGACCGCCGGCGCCACCGCGCTGCTCGCCCTGGCCGCGACCGCCTGCGGCGGTGCCGCGACGGCCGACGGGGAAGGGTCGGGCAAGGTGCGGGTCCGGATCGCGTACCAGGCCATCCCCAACGCCGATCTGGTCGTCAAGAACCAGCGGCTGCTGGAGAAGGCGCTGCCGGAAGCGGAGATCCGCTGGGTGCGGTTCGACTCGGGCGGCGACGTCAACACCGCCGTCATCGCCGGCGCGGTCGACCTGGGCCTGCTCGGCTCCAGCCCCGTCACCAAGGGACTGTCCGCGCCGCTGGACATCCCGTACAAGGTGCTGTGGATCCACGACCTCATCGGCGACAACGAGGCCCTCGTCGCGAAGAAGGAGATCGGTTCGGTGGCGGCGCTGAAGGGCCGGAAGGTGGCCGCGCCGTTCGGGTCCACCGCCCACTACTCGCTCCTCGCCGCGCTGGAGGCGGCCGGGCTGAGCGCATCCGACGTGTCGCTCGTCGACCTCCAGCCGCAGGACGCGCTCGCCGCCTGGCAGCGCGGCGACATCGACGCCGCCTACGTCTGGACGCCGAGCCTCACCGAACTGCGCAAGACCGGGAAGGTGCTGGTCACCAGCCGCGAGATCGCCGACCGGGGGAAGCCGACCGCCGACCTCGGCGTCGTGACCGACGCGTTCGCGGGCAAGCACCCCGAGGTCGTCGACGCCTGGCTGTCGGCGGAGGACCAGGCCGTCAGGCTGGCGAAGAGCGATCCGGCGAAGGCCGCGGCGGCGATCGGGGCGGAGCTGAACCTCACGCCGGCGGAGGCGCTGGCCCAGCTGGAGGAGCTGGTGCTGCTCACCGCGGAGGAGCAGCGGGCGCCCGCGTATCTGGGCACGCCCGGGAAGCCGGGGGCGCTGGCCGGGAACCTGCGGGACGCGGCGGTCTTCCTGCACGGGCAGAAGGCGATCGACGCCGTGCCCGAGCGGTCGGTGTTCGAGAAGGCGCTCGCGGTCGAGGAGCTGGCCCGTGGCGCCCGCTGACACCGCCGGGGCGGTCGACGTCGAGATCGCGGGGGTGAGCGTCCGGTACGGACCGGCGAAGGCCCCGGTGACGGCCGTGGCGGACGTGTCGCTGGCGGTGGCCCCGGGCGAGTTCGTCGTGCTGGTCGGGCCGTCCGGGTGCGGCAAGACGACCCTGCTGCGGCTGGTGGCGGGGTTCGAGCGGCCGGCCACGGGGTCGGTCCGGGTGCACCGGAAGGTCGGCGTGGTCTTCCAGCAGCCGCGGCTCTTCCCTTGGCGGACGGTGGCCGGGAACCTCGCCTTCGCGCTGGCCCGGCACGGCGTCCCGCGCGGGGACAGGGCCGCGCGCACCGCGGAGCTGCTGGAACTCGTCGGCCTGCCCGGCATGGGCGGGCGCCGCACCTGGGAGCTGTCGGGCGGTCAGCAGCAGCGGGTGGCGATCGCCCGGGCGCTCGCGGCCGAACCGCAGATCCTGCTGATGGACGAGCCGTTCGCCGCGCTGGACGCCCTCACCCGGGAACGGCTCCAGGAGGAGGTCCGCACGCTGGCGGCGGTCACCGGCACCACCGTCGTCTTCGTCACCCACTCCGCGGAGGAGGCCGTCCTGCTCGGCTCGCGGGTCCTCGTCATGGCGGCGGGACCGGGGCGGGTCGTGGAGGAGGTCGCGGTGCCGCTGCCGCGCGGGCCGGGCGTGGACGTCGCGGCGCTGCGCGGCGCCGCCCCCTTCGCGGCGCTCCGGGCCGAACTGGCCCGGGCGACGCGGGAAGCGGCCGCCGGACCCTGACGGACGGGCCGGCGGGAGCGTTCCGGGCGTCCGGATGTCTCGTACGCCCGGATGTGCGCACGTCCGGGCGTGTCGTACGCCTGGACGTTTCGTACGCCTGGACGTGTCGTACGTCCGGACGCCCGGCGTCAGACGACCGGCGGTCCCGCCTCGGCGCGCCGGAGGACCGGCGCCAGGCGGTCGAGGTCGGGGCCGGTCTGGATCCGGCGTTCGTCCCACCAGGTGGCGCCGGCGTCGCGGAGCGGGCCGACGACGTCCTTCGCCCGGGCGGCGTCCGCCGGGGTCGCTCCCCCGAGCACGAACTCGAAGGGGCCCTCGGCCCCGGCCTCCGCCCGCCTCGCCCGGACGTAGCCGACCAGGTCACGTACCTCGGCCACGTCGGGCACGTGGCCGTGCCGGGCGGTCTCGAAGAGCGGCACCGCGCCGTCCCAGCGGGCCGCGCGGCGCATCGGTGCCCGGCGCGGCCAGAAGCCGCCGATCCAGACCGGCGGCGCGGGACGCTGGACGGTGGCGGGCAGCAGGGCCGCGTCCCGGACCCGGTAGTGGGTGCCGTCGTGGTCCACCGGTTCGCCGGTCCAGAAGCGCCGCAGCAGGTCCAGGCCCTCGTCCAGGCGTGCGGCGAGAACGCGGGGTTCGGCGTCGTCGCCGAAGCTGCGGTACTCGTCGTCGACGGGGCCGCCGAGCCCGGCGGCGAAGACCGCCCGTCCTCCGCTCAGCGCGTCCAGGGTCGCGACCTGCCGGGCGAGTCGCTGCGGTCGGTAGCGGGGCACCGGGGTGAGCAGGGTGCCGAGGCGGATCCGGGAGGTCGCGAGCGCGGCGGCAGGGAGAAGCGCATCCGCGCAGCATGGGCACCCGGCGGCCCCGCGGCAATGGTGCGCGCGAGGCCGGCGGGGCGGTGGTGACGGGTGGACGGGCGGTCAGAGGGCCGCCCGCGGCCGCTCGCCGGCGGGGGACGCGGCGGACGGGTGGGGCACGGCTCCGGGCGCCGCGGTCGTGGCGGGCGCGGTCGCGGCGGGCGCGGTCGTGGCGGGTGCGGGCCGGCGCAGGCCCACGGCGGCGAGGAGGCCGCCGGCGACGCAGAGGGCGGTGGTGACGAGGGCGGCCGTGTGGACGCCGTTCATGAAGGCGTTGCCGCTGCCCTCGACGACGGCGGTCCGCAGGGCGGCGGGCATCGCGTCGGTGACGGGGGCGATGCCCATCGCCACGGCGTCCTTCGCCCCGGCCAGGCCCTCGGCGACGGCGGGCGGCACTCCGGCGCCGGTCAGTTCGCCGGTGAGGGTGGCGCCGACGCGGCCGCTGATGAGGGAGACCAGGACGGAGGTGCCGAGCGCGCCGCCGACCTGGAGGGCGGTGGCCTGGAGCCCGCCGGCGACGCCGCCGTCGCGGACGGGGGCGTTGCCGACGATGGCGTCCGAGGAGGCGGACATGACCATGCCGACGCCGAGACCGATGAGGAGGAAGGGCGGCCACAGCGCCGCGTACGGCGACTGCGTGTCCCAGGTCGTCATCCACAGCGCGGCCACGGCCTCCAGCGCCATGCCGGCCGGCATGGTGACGCGGGCGCCGAACCGTCCGGTGAGGGCGGCGCCGAGCGGGGCGGCGACGACGGAGGCCAGGCTCATCGGGAGGGTGCGGACGCCGACCTCGACGGGGGTCAGGCCGCGGACGTTCTGCAGGTAGAGCATGAGGAAGAAGATCACGCCGAGCATCACGAAGAAGTTGACGGCGGTGACGAGGGTGCCGGTGGTCAGGGCGGGGCTGCGGAAGAGGCGCATCGGCAGCAGCGGGTGGGCGACACGCGTCTCGTACCGGGCGAAGAGGACGAGGAGAAGCAGCCCGGCGGCGAGGGAGCCGAGGGTGCCGGCCGAGGTCCAGCCCCAGGTCTCGCCCTTGACGACGCCGAGGACCAGCGCGACCAGGCCGAGGGCGAGAAGCACCACGCCGGGGAGGTCGAAGCCGTGCCGGCCGGTGGAGTCCTTGCTCCGCGGCAGGACGAGCGCGCCGAAGGCGAGGGTCGCCGCGCCGATGGGCACGTTGATGAAGAAGACGGACTCCCAGCTGACGTGCTCGACGAGGAGGCCGCCGACGATCGGTCCGAGCGCGGTCGAGCAGGAGGCGACCATGGCCCACAGACCGACCGCGGTGCCGAACCGCTCCGGCGGGAAGACGGCGCGGAGCAGGCCCAGGGTGTTGGGGATGAGCAGCGCGGCGCAGAGGCCCTGGAGGGCGCGGAAGGCGATGACGCCCTCGACCGAGCCGATGAGTCCGATCATCACGGAGGCGACGACGAAGCCGGCGACGCCGGCGAGGTAGGAGGTGCGCCGCCCGAAGCGGTCGCCGAGCTTGCCGCCGAGGATCAGCGCGGCGGCCATGGCGATCAGGTAGGCGTTGGTGACCGCTTGCAGGTCGGCGGTGGTGGCGCCGAGGTCGCGGCCGATCTCGGGGTTGGCGACGGAGACCACGGACCCGTCGAGGTTGACCATGAACAGGCCCAGGGCGACGGCGATCAGCGTCAGCCACGGGTTGGCGCGGCGGCCGGACGGGGGCGGCGTGGACGCGTGGGGCGCGGTGGTGTCCACGGGTGCGGAGGACATGGGGGTGCCTTGTCTGTGCGGGTGGGGTGGAGGCCGGGCGCCCGCACTTTATGTATGTGCCGATACCTATGTCAACATAGGTAGAGGAGGAAGGGTGGTCACCACCCGCTCCCGGCCGCCACCCGCTCCCGGCACCCTGCGAGACTGTCGGACCTCGGCGCGTCGGCGGGACGTGCCCGGCGTACGGGACGAGGGACACGCGATGGCGGCGGACGGCCGACGGACACGGCGGGGGATCACGGCGGCCGCCCTCGCGGCGGCGCTGCTCGGCGGGCTCACCGCCTGCGGGGGCGACGGGGACGACGCGAAGCCGGGCGGCGGCCTGTCGGCGGCCCTCGACGGCGTCCCCGCCGAGCGGGCCGACACGTACCTGGCCTACGTCGACGTGGCGAGGGCCCGCGGGCTCGTCGCGGCGGACCGGAAGCTCTACGGGGACCTGGAGGACTACGGGATCCCCGAACTCGCCGCCGCCCGGAACGAGGGCGACGACCCGCGCGACGCGTTCGGCTTCACCGCCGCCGACGTCGACTCCTCGGTCCGGATCGGGAGCACCGGCTTCCGCCTCACCGGCCGGTTCGACCCCGCGGCCGCCGGCCCGCCCCTGGAGCGGCGCGGCTGGAAGAAGGGGGCCACGGACGGCGGGGAGCTGTGGCAGGACGGGGACGCGCGGGTCGCGGTCTCCTCCTCGGTCCGCTCCGGGGCCTTCGCCGCCGAGGACGCCCTCCCGCCGCTGGGCGGGCCCGAGCGGTCGCTCGCGGACGACCCGGCGTACCGGCGGGCCGTGGACTGCCTCGGCGAGGACGCCTACCTCGTCCACCTCTTCGCCGGGCGGTCCGGGAACACGCTGCCCGGTGTCGCCCTCTACGGATTCGGCGCCCGTGCCGCGGAGGACGGCACCTCGCGGGAACGGCTGTGCGTCGTGACGGAGTCCGCCGAGGCCGCCCGGGGCGTCGCCGACGCCCTGCGGCCCGCGACCGCCGGCGGCGAGACCTTCGACGGCGTCGCCGTCGAGGTGGGGGACGGATCCGAGCCGGTGGTCACGATGGAGTGGGCCAACTCCGCCACCCCGGTCGGCCTCCGCCCGGGCCGCCAGACGGCCACCCACGAACTGCCGCGGCTGCTCGCGCCCCGCGGCTAGCACGTCAGCGGGACGCCGCTCTCCGGCACCGCCGGATCGGCGTCCTCGCCGCGGGTGCGACGGCTCGGGGCCGGGCCAGGGCCGACCGTGGGCTCCCGGGCGAGATCCTGCCGGAGTGTCAGCAGCGGCCCAGCAGCGTCGTCACGTACGGCACGAGTCCCTGCCGGGTGTAGAAGCGGAGGGCGTCCGCGTTGGTGGCGATGACATCGAGCTGCAGCTCCTGTGCCCCGCGCTGGGCGAACTCGGCGCGGACCGCGTCGAACAGGCGCGTCCCGAGCCCGCCGCCCCGCTGGTCGGCTCGTACGGAAAGGCTTTCCAGGACACCGGTCTTCGCTCCTCGCTGCCAGGACCCCGGCGACTGTTCCCGCACGCGGGCCATGGCATAGCCCACGAGTTCACCGGAGACGTCGACCGCCAGGACGAAAGCGTCCGGGGAAGCGAGCCAGGCCGCGTACTTGGCCCTGCGGTTCCTCCACGACGCCTCGGGCGACAGCGAGGGCGAGAACCGTTCCAGATGCCCGGCCACAGCCACGTGATGGCGATGCAGCGCCTGCCACAGGGGTGCGAGATCGTCGAGACGGTCAGCGGGAACGTGCCTGATCGAGAGATGCTGGTCCATCCGGACACCGTACGAGAGCGACGGCCCGCACACCGCGGGAATCCTCCGCCGGCCCGCCCCTGGCACCCCGCCGCCCGCCGCGCTCCAGCCGCCCGACGAAGGCCCACGGGCCGGACACCCGCATCCCGCTGGAGCCCTGGGCCGTTCCTTCCGGATCCCGCCGGGCACACGGCAAGCCCCGGGCCCGGGGGCACGCGGGCCGGCGGCGGGCCGGCGCGGGTGCCCCCGGGGGCTTCGCGGCGCGGTCAGGCGCGGCAGCGCAGGAGCACCAGCGGCGGGTGGGCGAGGAGTTCGGCCCAGAACTCCTCGCCGTAGGTGCGGAGCCCCTCCTCGGACACGTGGAGCGGGACCCACTCCACGTCGCGGAACCCCGCGCCGGTCAGGGCCTCCTCGTAGACCTCGCGGCGCAGGGCGGTGCCCAGGATGCTGATGGGCTCCGGGTCGAGCAGTGCGGTGACGCGGACCCGCGGACCCATCTCGTTCGACTCGCCGGTCGGCTCGCAGCGGAAGCCGTACGTCTCCAGGGACGCGCAGTCGAAGGCGTAGTCGGGCTTCTGGGCGAAGATGTAGAACGCGCCGCCGGGCACCAGGCTGCGGTGGATGCGGGCGCACATCCGGTCCAGTTCCTCCCTGGAACCGGCGTAGTTGAGACACTGCACGCCGAGGGCGATGTCGAACGGCGTGTCCACCGGCTTCAGTTCGGCGACGTCCTCGACCTCGTAGCGCAGGCCCAGCGGCTCGCGGGCCTCGATGCCGCGGGCGGCGGCGATCATCTCGGAGGAGATGTCGACGCCGAACACGTCCGCGGCGCCGCGCCGCTTGAGCTCCCGGCTGTAGAAGCCGGTGCCGCAGGCGAGGTCGAGGACCGTCTTGCCCGTGACGTCGCCGATCAGCTCCAGGACGCTGGGGACCTCTCCGTAGCGGATGATCGGCAGGGCCTTGAAGCCCTCGAACGCCTCGCCGATCCCGTCGTACTGCTGCACCGTCATGTGCTGCCCCTCGTGTTCGTCGGGTGGTGTGCGGGCGCGCCGGCCCCGCGGACAGGGGTGTCCGCCGGGGCTCGCGGGGCGCGGCCGTGGCACAGAGTCTGCGCCGCCTCCACCCGCCCCCCGTACTGTCGGATGACACGAGAAAGCGGTGGGGCCGCACTCGTATCGCCCAAGGAAACGCGCTGATCAGGGGCCTGGCCCCGGACAGCCGGTCCGGGGCCGGTGATCACGTGCGGACGGTGAGGCGGCCGGCGTCGAGGACGGCGGTGCGGTCGGCGAGGGTATCGGCGGCGGTCAGGTCGTGGGTGATGAGGATCAGGGCGAGGTCCCGCCGGTCGCGGAGGGCGGCGAGGTGGGCGAGCAGGGTGTCGCGGGCGGCCGGGTCGAGGCCCGAGGTGATCTCGTCGCAGATCAGGACCCGGGGTTCGGCGAGCAACGCCCGTGCGACGGCCGCGCGCTGGAGTTCGCCGCCGGAGAGTTCGCCGGGCCGGTTCCGGGTCTTCTCCTCGGTCAGGCCCAGCCGTTCGAGGGTGCGGACGGCGGCGCGGCGGGCGGTGGCACGGTCGGCGCCGCGCAGCCGGACGGCGGTGCGGGCCACCTGGTCCAGGACCGGGCGGTGTTCGTCGAAGGCGGCCCTGGGGTCCTGGAACACGTACTGGACCGCGGCGAGTCGGGCGCGGTCCCGGGCGCGCAGACTGCGCGGGAGCGGGGTGTCGTCGAGGAGGACCGTCCCGTCGTGGGCGGAGTGGAGTCCGGCGAGGCAGCGGCCCAGGGTGGTCTTGCCGCTGCCGGAGCGGCCGACCACGGCCAGGCACTCCCCCGGCGCGACGTCCACGTCGACGCCGTGGAGCACCGCGACGCGTCCGTGCCGGGCGGTGAGGCCGCGGACCGCGAGGCGGGCGGCGGCGGGCGCGGCGGGCGGGCGGCGGGGCGCGGGGAGCGGTGGGACGGGCAGGACCTCGGCGGTGGGGCCGCGGCGGGCGACCCGGCCGGCCCGCAGGACCACCGTCTCCTCGGCCAGCCGGCGTACGACGTCGTGGTCGTGGCTGAGCAGGACGACGGCGACGCCCCGCTCGGCGACGCGGGCGAGGGTCTCCACGAGGCCCTGCCGGGTGGCCGGGTCCTGGGCGGTGGTGGGTTCGTCGGCGACGATCAGCCGCGCGCCGAGGAGGAGGGCCTGGGCGAGGACGACCCGCTGCTGCTGGCCGCCGGAGAGCTGGTGGGGGTAGCGGCGCAGGACCAGGTCGGGGTCGGGCAACTGCGCGTCCCGCAGCGCCTGTTCGACGCGCTCCCGGCGGTCCCGGCGGCTGCCGGGGCGGAGGGCGGCGATGTCGGCGAGGAGCGCGCCGGCCCGCCGGACGGGGTTGAGGACGGCCGCGGGGTGCTGGGGCACGTAACCGACGTGGCCGGCCCCGGGGGTGACGATCCGTCCGGTGACCCGGGCGCCGGGCGGGAACTCGCCCAGGAGGGCCCGTCCGGTGGTGGTCTTGCCGCTGCCCGAAGGGCCGACGAGGGCGGTGATCCGGCCCGCCCGGACCGTGAGGTCCACCCCGTCCAGGAGGGTGCGGCCGCCGGCCTCCACCCGCAGTCCGGCGGTCTCGGCGACGGGCTTCACGGGCGGTCTCCCTCGGTCGGGGCGGGCGGCGGGGTGCGCAGGGCGGCGTCGAAGAGGAGGTTGGTGCCCATGGAGAGGGCGGCGACGAGGAGCGCGGGGACGACGACGGCCCAGGGCTGGAGGAACAGGCCGGTGCGGTTGCGGTCCACCATCACGGCCCAGTCGGCGGCGTCCGGTGCCACACCGACGCCGAGGAACGCGGCGGTGGCCACCAGGTAGAGGGCCCCGGTGAGCCGGATCCCGGCGTCGGCGGCGAGGGTGCGGCGCATGGACCGGGCCACGTGGCCCAGGGCCGTGCGGGCCCAGGACTCGCCCTGCATGCGCAGGGCCTCGACGGCCGGGCGGGCGGCGATCCCGGTGGCGGTGGCGTGCACGACGCGGGCGGCGTCGGGGACGGCGGCCACGCCGACGAGGACGGTCAGCCCGGCGGGCCCCGGGGCGAGGGTCGCCGCCACCAGGAGCACCAGCAGCAGCGAGGGGACGGCGAGCAGGACGTCCAGGGGGCGCATCAGGGCCTCCTCCAGCCAGGCGCGGCGGGTGAGCGCGGCGGCGAGGCCGAGCGGGACCGCGACGAGGTAGGCGAGGGCGGTGGCGGCGAGGGCGACGAGGACGACGGAGCGGCCGCCGAGGAGGATCTGGCGCCAGACGTCGCGGCCGGCGAAGTCGCTGCCGAGCGGGCCCGCCGCGGGGTCGAAGGAGACCGTGCGCGGCCCGGCGGTCCCGGCGGCGAGCGGTCCGAGGACGGCGAGGAGCAGGGGGACGGCGACGAGCGCGGTGGCGAGGGCGTAGCGGGAGGCCGTGCCGCTCCGGGTCACGCGGCCACCTCCGTCCGGGGCGCGAGGCGGCGGGCGACGAGGTCGGCGCCGAGGTTGACGAGGACGGTGACCGTGCCGAAGACGACGGCCGCGCCCTGGAGCACCGGGACGTCGCGGGTGGCGACGGCGTCGACGGTCACGGTGCCGAGCCCGGGCACGACGAAGAGGGCCTCGACGACGATGACCCCGCCGAGGAGCCAGTCGCAGGTGCGGGCGAGCTGCTGGGCGGCGGGCGCGAGGGCGTTGGGCAGGGCGTGGGTCCAGCGGACCCGGGCGCCGCCGACGCCGTACCGGACGGCCTGGGCGACGTACGGGGAGGCCAGGGCGTCGATCATGCCGGCGCGGACCAGCCGGCCGATGGTGCAGACGGGCCGGGCGACGAGGACGAGGACCGGGAGGACGAGGACGGCGGGCGCGGCGAGCGGGTCGACGCCGACGGCGGTGGGCGGCAGCCAGCCGAGCCAGAGGCCGAACACGGTGGCGAGCAGGACGCCGAGGGCGAACTCGGGGATCGAGTGGACGGCGAGGGTCAGCGCGCTGAGCGTCCGGTCGAGCGGTCCGCCCTCGCGCCGGGCGCAGACCGTGCCGAGCGTCACCGAGAGCGGGACCAGCACGGCGAGCGCGGCGGCGGCGAGCAGCGCCGTCGGTCCGAGCGCCCCGCCGAGCAGCTCGGCGACGGGCCGGCCGCTGACCAGGGAGGTGCCGAGGTCGCCGTGGAGGAGTCCGCCGATCCGGTCGAGGAGGCGTTCGCCGACGGGCCGGTCCAGGCCCAGTCCGGCCCGGATCCGGGCGATGCGCTCCGGGTCGGGCTGGTCGCCGGCGAGGGCGACGGCCGCGTCGCCGGGCAGGGCTTCGGTGAGGAGGAGGACGAGGAGGACGACGGCCGCCGTCTGCGCCGCTCCGAGGAGCAGACGGCGGCCGATCCAGGGGAGGTGCCGGGTCACGTGAGCCAGATCTTGTCGAAGCGGGCCCAGTCGAGGGTGTTGGCGGGGGCCTCGGTGTCGACGCCCTGGAGGCCGGGGGCGGTGCCGACGATCCAGTCGGAGAAGCCCCAGACGAGGAAGCCGCCCTCGTCGTGGAGCCGGCGCTGCATCCGCTCGTACAGGGCGGTCCGGCGCTTCTCGTCGGCGGTGGACTGGGCCTCGCGGTAGAGGGCGTCGAAGTCGTCGTGGCGCCAGTGGGTGGCGTTGGTGGTGGAGCCGGTGAGCAGGCGCTGGGAGACGTGGGACTCGATGGGCATGGCGCCGGACCGGTAGGAGGCGAAGGTGCCGCCGTCGAGGATGTCCTTCCAGTACGTGTCCTTGTCACCGACCGCGACCTCGACGGTGACGCCTGCCTTCGCGGCCTGCTCCTTGAAGATCCCGGCGGCCTCGACGAAGCCGGTGGCGGCGGGGGCGGTGTCGAGAGTGACCTTCAGGTTCTCCTGGCCGGCGGCCTTGAGGAGGGCGCGGGCGCGGTCGAGGTCCTGGGTGCGCTGCGGGATGCCGGAGGCGTAGTACTTGTATCCCTTGCCGAAGAGGTCGTTGCCGATCTCGCCGGCTCCGGAGAGGGCGCCGTCGACGAGTTCGCGCCGGTCGGCGATGAGGAAGAACGCCTGGCGGACCCGCTTGTCGTCGAAGGGGGGCCGGTCGGTCTTCATGACGAATCCCTGGAGGGCGCTGCCGGGGAGCCGGACGATCCGGACGCGTCCGCCGCGTTCGTGGGTGCGGGCGGTGGCGGGGTCGAGTTCGTGGGCGTACTGGACCTGGCCGGCGAGGAGGGCGGAGGTGCGGGCGGACTCCTCGGAGGCGATGACGAACTCGACGCGGTCGAGGTGGGGGGCGCCGTCCCAGTAGGCGTCGTTGCGGGTGACGGCGAGGGAGGTGCCGGGGGTGAAGGAGGCGAAGCGGAAGGGGCCGGAGCCGACGGGCCGGTCGAAGGAGGTGGTGCCCTCGGGGACGATGGAGGTGCCGAACGCGGCCAGGACGTTGGGGAATTCGGCGTAGGGGCGCTTGAGGCGGAACTCGACCGTGGTCGCGTCGGGGGCGCGGCTGGCGGCGAGGTCGATGGGTTCCAGGGACGCCTTGGCGCGGAAGGTGCCCTTCGGGTCGGCGATGCGGCGGTAGCTGTAGAGGACGTCGTCGGCGGTGACGGGACGGCCGTCGTGGAAGACGGCCTCGCGGAGGGTGATCGTCCAGGTGTCGAGGGTGCGGTTGGCCTTCCAGCGGGCGGCGAGCCGGGGGACGGGGGCGAGGTCGGCGCCGAAGTCGGCGAGCTTGTCGTAGAGGGCCTTGGCGCGGGCGGCGTCGACGAAGAGGTTGGCGGCGTGCGGATCGAGGGTCTCGGCCGCCCCACCGCCGGCGAAGGCTGCGCGCAGGGTGCCGCCGCGCTGGGGTCCGGCGGTGGGGCCGCGGTCGTCGGCGGTGCCGGTGCCGCCGGCGCAGCCGGTGGTGAGGGCGAGGGCGGCCGCGGCGGTGACGAGGAGCAGGCGCCGGCGGGCGCGGGCGAGGACGAGGCGCGGGCGGGGGCTGGTCACGGTGTGGTGTCTCCGTTGCTGTGCGGGGTGGTGAGGCGGGCGACGAGGTGGAGGCGGTCGGCACCGGCGGCGGTGCCGGGCGGGTCGCCCTCGCTCCAGGGGGGTTCGGTGCGGGGGCCGGGGCCGTCGTACAGGGCGAGGACGTCGAAGCCCGCGACGGCGAGGAAGTAGCGCAGCTCCTGCGGGAGGAGGAGCCGCCATGCGGTCCGTTCCTCGTACGGCGGGGAGCCGTCGTCGGTGGTCCAGACGCGGTGGCGGCGCAGGAGCTGGGCGCCGTGGTCGAGGGAGAGGGTGGTCCGGGAGGTGTGGGTGGTGCCGCGCCTCCGGAAGGCGGCGGTGACCGGTCCGTCGAGGAGGGAGCCGTCGCCGAGGAGGAAGGCGCCGTTGCGCATCTCGGCGACGAGGAGCCCGCCCGGGGCGAGGTGGCGGGCGCAGACGGCGAGACAGGCGGCGAGGTCGGCGTTGGTGTGGCAGTGGAGGAGGGCGCTGTCGAGGCAGAGGACGGCGTCGAAGGTGCGGCCGAGGTCGGCGTCGCGCATGTCGGCGTGGACGTAGTCGGGGCCGGGGTGGTGGCGCCGGGCGTGGGCGAGCATGGTCGGGGCGGTGTCGGCGCCGGTGACGTGGCGGCCGGCGTGGTGGTGCAGCCAGGCGGCGTCGCGCCCGGTGCCGCAGCCGAGGTCGAGGACGCGGGGGCCGGCGCCGTACCGGCGGAGGACGGACTCGGCCCAGCGGGCGGCGAGCCGTTCGGGGTCGGGGAACCGCTCCTCGTACAGCTCGGGCTGGTCGGTGAGGAGGTTGCCGGAGCTCATCGGGCCTCGCTGCGGGGTCGTGGCCCGTCCTGGGCGGGGGCGGGCGGTTCCGGGAGGGCCCGGCGCCGGTGGAGCAGGGCGACGGCCGCGGCCGAGCCGAGGCCGAGGGCGGCGCAGCAGGCGTACGGGAGCCAGGGCGGGCCGCCGCGGGCGGCGGTGTCCATGGCCGCGCCGACGCCGAGGCCGATGCCGGCGGCGGTGACACCGGAGACGGCGTAGAAGAGGCCGTAGCGGGTGCCGGTGAGGTCCGGCCGGCCGAAGGCGGGGACGAGTTCCATGACGAACGGCTGGGCGGTCATGAGTCCCGCGTACAGCAGGAGGACGCCGGCGAGGACGGCGGCGAGCCGGGCCGGGTGCGGTTCCCCCGCGCCGGCCGCGAGCAGCGGCGGGAGGAAGCCGAGGCCGGCGAGGGCGAGTCCGGCGGCGATCCAGCGGCCCCTGCCGCCGCCGCGCGCGGTGAGGGCGCGGGTGAGGCGGAGCTGGAGGAGCAGGCCGGCGAGGGTGCCGGTGACGAAGAGGAGGCCGACGGCGGCGGGGTGGCCGGTGGCCTCCCGGACCGCGTGCGGCAGCAGCAGGTAGAGCTGGCTCTCCAGGCCGTAGAGGCCGACGGTGGCCAGGGCGAAGGCCGCGAAGCGGCGGTCGGCGGCGGCCTCGCGCCAGTCGCCGAGGACGGTGCCGGCCGGCGGCGGCACGGGGCGGGCGGGCAGGACGGCCGCCTGGGCGACGGTGAGGACGGCGAAGAGACCGGCCGCGGCGAGGGCGGCGGTACGGAATCCGCCGAGGAGCAGGAGGCCGCCGAGGAGCGGTCCGAGGAGGGCGCCGGTGGTGGCGAAGACCTGGAAGAGGGCGAACGCCTCGGCCTTGCGGTCGCCGGCCTCCTGGGCGAGGTAGGTCCGCACGGCCGGGTTGAAGAGGGCGCCCGCGAGGCCGCTGAGGACGGAGGCGGCGATCAGCACCGGCAGTCCGTCGCCGAGGGCGAAGAGGCCGAAGCCGAGGGTGCGGAGCGCACAGCCGGCGATGATCACGCCGCGTGCGCCGAGGCGGTCGGCGGCGGAGCCTCCGACGATGAAGAGGCCCTGCTGGCTGAGGTTGCGCAGGCCGAGGACGAGGCCGACGACGGCGGCGGAGAGCCCGAGGTCGTCGGTGAGGTGGACGGCCAGGTAGGGGACGAGCAGGTAGAAGCCGGTGTTGACGCCGAGCTGGTTGACGAGCAGGAGCCGGACGGCGGGCGGGAATCCGCGGACGGCGGCGAGGGTCTTCACGTCCGCGGCTCCCCCGGTATGCCGGTGCGGACGGTGTCCTGCGTCCGGGGGCGGGCGGTGTCCTGCGTCCGGAGGTGGGCGGTGTCCTGCGTCCGGGTCCGGGCGGAGTCCGGCGTGGGGTCCCAGGTGGTGTTCCGCGTGGGGTCCCCGGTGGAGTCCGTCCGGGGGCGGACGCCGAGACCGGGGCGGGCGGCGGTGCGCACGGTGCCGTCGTGGCCGCCGATGCCGGTCCAGGGATCGTCGGCGAGGAGGAGGTGACCGTCGAGGTCGGCCCAGCGGGCCCGGTCGACGAGGTGCACGGCGGGGGCGATCCCGAGCGAACTGGCGGTGAGGCAGCCGAGCATGAGGTCGGTGCCGCTGCCGCGCAGGGCGGCGTGGATGCGGAGGGCGGCCCGGACTCCCCCGCACTTGGCGAGTTTGACGTTGACGCCGTGGACGCGGCCGGCGAGGGCGACGGCGTCCTCGACGGTGACGGCGTCCTCGTCGGCGATGACCGGGACGGGGGAGGCGGCGGCGACCCTGGCCAGGCTGTCGGGCCGGCCGGGCGGGACGGGCTGTTCGACGGCGGTGACGCCGAGGGCGGCGAAGCGGGGCAGCAGGGCGTGGGCCCGCTCCTCGCTCCAGGCGCCGTTGGGGTCGAGCAGCAGCTCCGCGCCGGGGGCCGCGTCCCGGACGGCGGCGACCCGGGCGAGGTCGTCGGCGGGGTCCGGGGCGCCGGCCTTGATCTTCAGGACGGTGAACCCGGCGGCGGCGAGCCGTACGGCCTGGGCGGCGGCGCGGGCGGGCGGGACGATGCCGAGGGTGCGGGCGGTGGGCGCGGAGGGCGGCCGGGGGGTGCCGAGGAGGCGGTGGGCGGGGGTGTCCGCGCGGCGGCCGGCGAGGTCGAGGACGGCGGACTCGACGGCGGCGAGGACTCCGGCGGGCCGGCCGGCGCCGACGGGTCCGGTGGGGGCGAGTTCGGCCCAGGCGGTCTCGGGGTCGGGCAGCCGTTCGACGGCGGGGCGCAGTGCGGCGAGCGACCGCAGGACGGCGTCGGTCGGCAGTCCGAGGTAGGTGCTGCTGACGGCCTCTCCCCAGCCGTCGAGCCCGGCGTGCTCCAGCCGGACGTGGACGGCGTCACGGCGGGCCGTGACGGAGCGGGAGATGCGGAGGGGTTCGGCGAGTTCGAGGGTGGTGGTGGTCCAGGTGAGTCTCATGCGGCTCCTCCGGGGGCCGGCGCGCGGCGTGCGGGGGCGGGGGTGCGGCAGCGGGTCCAGCCGACGGCCTCGGCCGCGCGCGGGTGCGGGATCTCCAGCGGGCGGGCGGCCGGGGTGGTGCCGGTGAGTCCGTGGGCGGCGCAGAAGTCGTCGTCGTAGACGGTCCCGAGGTAGCGGTGGGGGCCGTCGGGGAAGACGGTGGCGACGGCGGCGCCGGGCTCGGCGCGGGCGGCCCAGGCGGCGACGAGGGCGACGGCTCCGGTGCTCCAGCCGCCGGAGACGAAGCTGCCGCGGGCGAGCCGGCGGCAGGCGTCGACGGCCTCGGCGGGTCCCACCCAGTGGACCTCGTCGAAGAGTTCGGGGCGGACGTTGCGGGGGCTGATGCTGCTGCCGAGGCCGCGCATCAGGCGGGGCCGGGCGGGCTGGCCGAAGAGGGCGGAGCCGACGGAGTCGACGCCGACGACCCGCAGACGGGGCCAGCGGCGGCGCAGCGGGCCGATGAGACCGGCGCTGTGTCCGCCGGTGCCGACGCTGCACACGAGGATGTCGAGGTGGTCGAGCTGGGCGACGAGTTCGGCGGCCATCGAGCGGTAACCGGCGGGGTTGTCGGGGTTGTTGTACTGGTCGGGCCAGTAGGCGCCGTCGGTGCGGGCGAGCACCTCCCGGAGCCGGGCGAGGCGGGCGGCCTGCCAGCCCCCGCGCGGGGCGGGCCGGTCGACCAGTTCCAGCCGGGCGCCGTGGCTGCGGAGCAACTGGCGCATGGACGGTTCGAGTTCGGTGTCGCCGACGAGGACGACGGGGTGGCCGAGGGCCTGTCCGGCGAAGGCGAGCCCGAGGCCGAGGGTGCCGGAGGTGGACTCCACCACGGTGGCGCCGGGGAGCAGTTCGCCGCGCCGCCGTGCGCCGGTGAGCATGGAGACGGCGGCGCGGGCCTTCATCCCGCCGGCGCCGAGGCATTCGAGCTTGGCCCAGAAGCCGGGGTGGGGGTGGGGCAGCGGGGTGTGGATCCGGGCGAGGGGGGTGCGGCCGAGCAGGGACAGCAGCCCGGGTTCGGCGGGCTCCGTGCCGGAGCGGGGCGGGGGCAGGGTCGGGGTGAGGGTGGGGGCGGGCGTCATGCGCGGTCTCCGTAGCGGTGGAGGGTGCCGGGGCCGCCGTCGAGCCAGAAGAAGGGGTACGGCTCCGCCGACACCGCGGTCAGGCCGGCGCCGAGGAAGCGGGGCAGGACGGCGCTGCCGGTCTGGGCGAACATCACGAGGGGCTTGCCGGTGCCGGCGGCGTGGTCGAGGAGGTCCTGGAAGGTGCCGTTGCCGAGGGTCATGCCGGAGGCGAGGACGGCGCCGCAGCGGTCGAGGTGGGCGGCGGCGTCGGTGAGGACGGGCTCGCCCCACTCGGTCGTGCCGCCCTTGAGGTCGCAGGGCAGGTAGGCGAGGCCGCGGGCGCGGAGCCGTTCCAGGAGCGAGTTGACGACGCCGACGACCAGGACCGGGCCGGGGCGGCCGCCGGGCCCCGGGAGGGGGTCGGGCAGCAGGTCCACGACGGCGCGGGCCCGGGTGCGGGAGCGGGTCAGGCTGTCGCCGGCCGGCAGCGGGTGGGGGCGCGCGCCGTGGGCGGGGGTGTGGGGGCGCGCGTGGGCGAGGTAGGCGTCGAGGGCGGCGATCCGCACCGGGGTCAGCGGGTGGTCGAGGAGGTCGGCGACGGTGGCGCCGACGCAGTCGTCGAGGGCGCCCGGGGGCAGGGCCCCCGGTTCGACGGCGCAGGAGCCGACGGCGGCGGCGAGCCGCAGGCTCAGCACCTCGTTGCGGTAGCCGTGGGCGCGGCCCGGGTGCCGTACGGCCTGGGCGGTGGTGAAGGCGAGGGCGATCCGGGCGCCCGCGGGGTCGGGCCCGTACGCTCCGGCGCGGACCAGACGGAAGAGGCCGGCGAGGCTCCGGACCACCGGCTCGCCGTGGACGCCGGGGCGGGCGGCAGGGAGCGGGTGCGGCGACGGGGCCGGGACGCCGGGGGCCGGGACGCCGGCGGGCGCGGAGGCCGGTGCCTCGGGGGGCGCGGGTGACACGGCGGGGGGCGGGGGCGGGGCGGGGAGGGTCACGCGGGCACCGCCGCCGCGGTGTAGCGGGGGCGCAGGCCGGCGAGCAGCCGCTCGGCGGCGGCGCGGGCGCCGGGACCGTCGGTGTCGGCGGTCATGACGTGGCCCAGGTAGGCGTTGTTGCTGGTGGCGGGGTGGACGGCCCGGCCGGGTGCGGCGAGGGTGAGTTCCAGGACCTCGGCCCGGTCCCGTACGGCGTCGGCTCCGTCGATGGCGGCGAGGACGCCGTCGGTGTCGGGCAGCAGGAAGGCGATGGCGGCGCTGCGCACGCCGGTCGGGCGGGGCGCGAGGTCGGGGGCGCGGCCGAGGGCGACGTCCACGCAGGCGACGGCGAGGTCGACGCCGGTGACGTGGCGGACGAGTTCGGTGATGCGGTTGCCGGCCGGGCGGGGGTTGACCTCGACGACGCGCGGGCCGTCGGGGGTCAGCTTGAGCTCGGTGTGGCAGACCACCTGGTCGAGGCCGAGGGCCTGGACGGCGTGCCGCGCGGTGGCGGCGGCCTCGGCGGCGGCCGTCTCCTCGATCCCGGCGGGGAACATGTGGCCGGTCTCGATGAAGGCGGGGGCTCCGCCGATGCTCTTGTCGGTGACGCCGACGACGTGGGTGGTGCCGCCGGTGGTGACGGTCTCGACGCTGACCTCGGGCCCCTGGAGCAGCTCTTCGAGCAGGACGGCGGGGTGGCGGTCCTGGCCGCGGGCGTTGACCGGGAAGTCGGCCAGGTCCTGGCAGGCGCGCTCCAGTTCGTGCTCGTCGCGCACCGCGCGGACCAGCATGCCGGCGCACAGGTCCACGGGCTTGACGACGAGCGGGTAGCCGATCTCCCGTGCCGCGGCCGCGGCTTCGCCCGCTCCCTCGCAGAGCGCGTACCGGGGGCCCGCGACGCCGGCGGCGGCGAGCGTACGGCGTGTCAGGTCCTTGCGGCAGGCGGCCTCGACGGCCTGCGGCGCGGGGCCGGGGAGGCCGAGCCGGCGGGCGGTACGGGCGACGGCCGGGAGGTAGTAGTCGCAGGAGGAGACGACCCCGTCGAAGCGGAGGACGGCGTGCAGGGCCTCCAGCCGCGGCAGGAGGGCGTCGAGGTCGTTGGTGTCCGCCGTGACGATGTTGCGGGCGGTGAGGAGCGGGTGCGGGCCCTCGTCCGCGGTCGTGCCGCGCAGGTAGTGGTGCAGGTCGCGGGTGACGAAGGTGAACTCGTGCCCGTCCTGGCGGATGGCGGCGGGCAGGAGCCTGCTCATCGACCCCACCCAGCTCTCGATCACCAGCAGATGTCCCACGGGGTTCCTCCCAGACTGCCGTCGGTCCGTGCGCCGCAGACGTTATCGGAAATCGTTTTCATTTCCAACAATGAACGGGGCACCGGGCCGGAACACGGGGGCACCGAGGGGGTATTGACCGGTCGACACGGGTCAAGGCATGACATTTCGGACTCGACAAGCGAAAGGCCGTACCGGGGAGGGGGCACCCTCCCCGGTACGGCCTCGGTCGGGCTGTGCGGGTGGTCGATCGGTCGGACGGCGGGAGCGGTCGACCGGTCAGGTGGTGGGGGCGGTCGTCTCAGGCCCGGCGGTGGCGACGGCCGCCTCCGGCCCGGCGGCCCGCAGGCCGGCGAGGAGCTCGGCCTGGCCGGCGAGGACACCCGAGAGGATGCCCCGGGCGACCGCGAGGAGCTCCGCCACCTGTGGGTCGGTCAGCGAGTAGCGCACGGAGGAGCCCTCGCGGCGGGCGACGACCAGGTTGGCGCGCCGCAGCACGGCGAGCTGCTGCGAGAGGTGGGCGGGCTCGACGGCGATCTCGGCGAGCAGCTCCGCGACGGCGTGCTCGCGCAGGCTCAGCAGCTCCAGGACGCGGATGCGCACGGGATGGCCGAGCGTCTTGAAGAACTCCGCCTTCAGTTGATAGAGCGGCGCGGACCCGGTCATGGCGCGGTCAGACCTTCTTGACCACGCTCGACTTGAGCTGCATGGGGCCGAAGCCGTCCACCTTGCAGTCGATGTCGTGGCCGTCGACGCCGTCCACGAGCCGGATGTTGCGCACCTTGGTGCCGGCCTTGATGCCGGTGGGGCTGCCCTTGACCTTGAGCGTCTTGACGACGGTGACCGTGTCGCCGTCGGCGAGCACGTTGCCCACGGCGTCCTTGATCACCTGGGCGCCGCCGGCCTCGCCCTCGGCGGGGGCCTCACCGGCCGCCGGCCATTCGTGGCCGCACTCGGGGCAGACCAGCAGGGCGCCCATCTCGTAGGTGTAGACGCCGGAGCACTCGGGGCACGGGGGCAGGTTCTCGTTCACTCCACCGATCCTATGAGCGATATGACCAATTGCGAAAATCGGCAACTCGCACGAGGCGGGACGAGGCCGGGCCGGGCCGGCGGTGAGCCGGGCCGGTGGGGGGGCGTCACCGCTCCCGGTACGCCTCGCCGGCGACGAGCACCGAGGTGAAGTGGAGCGGCAGCCCGGTGGCGTCCCGGGGCACGTCCTGGGAGGTGTCCCGGGTGAAGGCGAGGGTGAGTCCCGGCAGGTACGGGGCCCGCGGGTCGGCGTCGGCGACGGCCAGGCCGCGCCCCGCCGCGTGGGCGAGGAGGTCGGCCGCCGGGGTGCGGAAGACATCGAGGCCGTCCCAGAGGACCGTGACGTCCGGGTCCTCGTCCTCGTCGGGCCCCCAGAGCGTGACGGCGGTGACCCGGCCGTCGCCCTCCAGGACCGCCTGGAAGCCGATGCCGTCGTAGGCGGTGGAGACGAGGTCGAAGGGGCGGACGGCGTCGGCGCGGTGGACGCGGGGCGCGCCCCAGGCCGAGACGGCGGCGACGGTCTCGGGGAGGGTCATGCCCAGCCGGACGGGCGCCACGCCGTGGGGCGGGTCGAGGACGAACTGCATGCGGAAGCCTTCCGGTCGGCCTCGATCGTACGGGCGGCAGCCGGCCGGCACCGCGCCCGCGGGGTGCCGGCCGGGCCGGTTCAGGCCGGCCCGACGACGATGAGGACGTCTCCGGGGCCCCACTGCCGGGTGCCGGTCTTCGGCGGATTGAGGCGGGGCCGGGGAGAGTTCCGGGGGCGGTAGCCGATGGCGGCGGCGCCGTGCCGGGCGGCGGCGGTGACCAGGGTCGCGAAGGGGGCCTCGGTGCCGGGCGGCACGAAGTCGGTGACGGGGCGGAGCCGGACGCCGTCGCCGGTGGGGGCGAAGAGCGCGTCGAAGGCCGCCGCGAGGTGGGCGTCCTGGGAGACCTGGGCCATGAGGAGGGCGGCCAGCCGGCCGGTGAGCAGGAGGTCGGTGCGGGGGCCGGCGGGGGCCAGGGGGCGGTTGCGCGCGTCGGTGAGCTCGGCCACCGCGGGCACGCTCCGGCCCGACTCCCGGGCCCGCGCCCGGAGGTGGAGCAGGGTGACGAGGGCCCGGCCGTCGGGGTCGGGGTGCCCGTCGTCGTCCGGGCCGGCGAGGACCACCACGTGGTCGTACTCCTCCGGTGCCGCCGGCTCCCCGTCGCCGTCGTCCCGCACCGCCGCCACACCGCCGCGCGCCAGGCCCTCCACCACGCGTTCGCCCCGGCGGTTCCAGCCCAGGACGAGGGCCCGGCGGGGACGGGCCGCCGCCGGGGGCCGGAGGGGGAAGGGGACCGCGCCGGACGGCGGAGCGGCGGGGAGGACGGTGGCGCGGTGGTCCTCGGCCAGGACGACGAGACCGTCGCCCGGGACCAGGACGGTCTCCGGGGGCGGGTTGAGGTGCGGGGTGCCGTCGGCGCGGACGATCCCGATCGCGCAGGCGTCCGGGCAGGCGGCGGCCAGCTCTCCGTAGCGCCGGCCGGGGAGGCCGGGCGGGCGCAGGACGTGGAGTTCGGCGCCCGCGAAGTCGAGCAGGTCCTCCAGGACGAGGGCGAGCCCGGGCTCCAGGACGCACTGGACGAGCAGCCGGGCCGCGAGGTCGTCGACGTCCAGGACCACCGCCCCGGGCCCGGCGGCGAGGCGGGCGGTCGGGAGGTGGGCGCCGTCGCGGACCGCCGCCACGATCCGTACCGCGCAGCCCTCCCCCACCGCCGCCCGCAGGGCGAGCAGCGTCCTGATGACCCGCGCGTCGGCGCCGGGGGTGTCCGGAGGCAGCACGACGACCGCCTCCGCGGCGGCGGGGGTGACCCGCGCGAGCGCGGCCGGGTCGGCGGGGCGGCCCCGGCGGCAGAGCAGCCGCACCCGCGCGCGGGGCGGCAGCGCGTCCCGTAACTCCCGCTCCATCTCCGTCTTGTCGCGGTCGGCGAGGACCACCACGGCGCCGCGCCCCCGCTGGGCGTGGGCGGCGAGGAGTTCCGCGACGACCGTGGGGGTCTGCTCGGACCAGCCGAGGACCAGGGTGTGGCCGCGCTCGACCACGGTGGTCTGCCCGCGTTCCAGCTCGGCGAGCCGGTCGGTGAGGGCGGTGGTCACGATCCCGACGAGGAAGGAGACGTAGAGCAGGGAGACGAGCGCCAGGAAGACCGAGAGGACCATCCGCAGCGGCGGGCCGACCTCGCCGCCGAGCCGGAGGGTCTGGCCGACGGTCCGCCAGATCGTGGCCGCCTTGCCCTGGAGGGTGTCCGGGGCCTTGCTGTCGGTCCAGACGAGGAGGGCGCTCGCGGGGGCCACCAGGCCCAGGCAGGCGAGGGCCAGCCAGGCGACGAGGGCGCTCACCCCGCGCACCACCGTCCGGTCGACCCAGTACCGGGCCCTGGCCCGCACCCCGGGCCCGGCCGCCGGTGGTCCGGCCGCCCGCGCGGCCGGACCGGGACCGGGCCGGGGCCGCCGCGGCGTCCGCTGGGAGGGGACCGTGAACTCGCGCTCCTTACGCACGTCAGCAGGGTGACGGCGGCCCCGGTGCGAAACGCCGCCGACGCCCGCCGTTCATCCTTTCGGGCAAGCGCGCGGGAGGCACGCGTTCGAGTCGTTCACCCGGCGCACGCCGGGGCTCCCGGCCGGACCGGGCCGGCGCCCGCCCGGAGAAGCCCGTTCAACTGCGCAGGTACGAGGCCCCGTTGAGGTCGAGGATCGTGCCGGACGCCCATTCGGCGGCCGGTGAGGCGAGCCAGCGGACGGCCTCCGCGATCTCGTCCGCGCCGGCGACCCGGCCGAAGGGGCTCTGCGCGCGGATCGCCTCGCCCTCGGGTCCCTCCAGGCGGGGCGCGACCCGTTCGGTGGCGAAGAAGCCGGGGGCGACCGAGGCGACGCCGATGCCGTACGGGGCGAGGGAGACGGCGAGGGACTGGCCGAGCGCGTGGACGGCGGCCTTGGTGGCGCCGTAGGCGGGGTGGTCGGGTTCGCCCCGGAAGGCGCCGCGGGAGCCGATGTTGACGATCCGTCCGCCGGTGCCGCGGTCGATCATCCCGCGGGCCACGAGGTGGCTCAGGTTGGCGGTGGCGAGGAGGTTCACGGCGACGTGCCGCTGCCAGAGCGCGGCCCATTCCTCGTACGGGGTGTCGGCCAGGGGGTGCGGGAGGTTCACGGCGGCGTTGTTGACCAGGACGTCGATCCCGCCGCCGAGCCCCTCGGCCGCCGCGTCGACGACCTCCGCCGCCCCGGCGGGGTCGGCCAGGTCGCCGCCGGCCAGCACGTGTCCGGTCCCGTCGAGGGAGGCGAGGGTGGCGCGGGCCTCCTCGGCCCGCGTGCCGTAGTGGACGGCGACCCTGTCGCCGTTGGCGGCGAACGCGCGGGCGACCGCGCGGCCGAGGCCGCGCGCGGCGCCGCTGACGAGGACGCGCCTGCCGGTGTCGGGCAGCTGCACCGCTGTGCCTTCCGCTCGGGGACGTTCGGTACGGGGAGGTTCCGTACGGACCGTCATTCTGCCTCTCCCCCGGGGGCGATGGACGCGGCGGCCCCTCCGTCCGCGGCGGAGCGGAGCCCATGACGGAGCCCACGACGGAATCCGAGGGGCCTCATGGCGGCCCCCGGCGGACTTCACCGCGGAGCCCGCGCGGAATCTCTCCTCCCATTTGGAAGGTTTTGCGTCATCTCGGATACCAATCCGGTCAGGGAGAGTTCCGAACCGATCAAGAACGCCTCTATAGTGCGGTCGTTCCGAACCTCCCCTGTGCCTGCCTCTCGAGAGTCCGGTTGATGTCGGCATCGCCCACCCCGTTCCGCCCCGCCCTGATCGCCTCCGTGCTGACCGTCGCCGCGGGCGGTACCCTCACCGCCGCCGCGACGAGTGCCGCACCGGCCGAAGTCCGCGCCCCCCTGGCCTGGTTCGCGGTCTGCGGCGTGCTGCTCCTCGCGGCCGCCACCTTCGCCGTCACCTGGTACGCGCGCACCGCGCGCGGCCTCGCCAAGCGGGCCGAACGGCTGACCGCCCAGGTCGCCTCCCAGGACACCTACGCCGCCCAGCGCCAGGCCGCCGCCGAGCGCGAGGCCGCGGCCCTGAAGGAGCGTCACGAGGCCCAGGCCGCCGCCGAGGCGGCCGCCCACGCGGCCCGCGCCGACGAACTGACCCGCGCCCAGCGGGCCGAGGCCGAGCGGCTCGCGGCCGGCCACGCCGCCGCCGTCGCCGGCCTGGAGCAGCGGCTGCGCCGCGCCGAGTCCGCCCGCTCCGCCGCCCTCGCCGCCGCCGCCAACGCGGCCGGCCGCATGCAGGCGCTGGCCACGAGCATGATGGCCGACCTGCGCGAGATGGAACACCGGCACGCGGACGAGGACGTCCTCTCCGACCTCCTCCACCTCGACCACCGCACCGCCCAGGCCGGGCGGCTCGCCGACTCCGTCGCCGTCCTCACCGGCGCCCGCTCCGGCCGCCGCTGGGCCCGGCCCATCGTCATGGAGTCGATCCTGCGCGGCGCCATGGGCCGCATCGCCGGCTACCAGCGGGTCCGGCTGCACTCCAAGTGCGAGGCGGCCGTCGCCGGCCACGCCGCCGAGGGCGTCATGCACGCGCTCGCCGAGATCCTCGACAACGCCGCCAACTTCTCCCCGCCCAGCGCGGAGGTCCACGTCTACGTGGAGGAGGTCCCGGCGGGCGTCGTCATCACCGTCGAGGACAGCGGTCTGACCATGAGCGACGTCCAGCTGCGGCGCGCCGAGGCCGCCGTCGACGCGGCGACCCAGGACCTGGCCGGCCTCTCCGGCACCCGCCTCGGCCTCCACGTGGTCGGACGGCTGGCCCGCAAGCACAGCCTGTCCGTCTCCTTCCGGCCCTCCGCGCGCGGCGGCACCGGCGTCGTCCTGATGATCCCCCAGGAGATCGTCACCCGCGGCGCCGAGGCGGTCGCCGTGCCCGCCCCCGCCCCGGCCGCCGCACCGCGCGCCGTGCCCGGCCCGCGCACCGCCCCCGACTCCCTGCCGGCCGCCGCGCCCGAGCCCGGCCGCGGGGCCGCGGACGAGACCCCGGCCGAGGACGCCGCACCCGGGATCCTGCTGCCGCGCCGCCGGCGCGGCCGGACCCTGGCCGCGCACCAGGAGGGCGGGAAGGCCCCGGCCGACCCGGCCCGCAAGCCCACGCCCCGCACCGGCGAGGCGGCCCGCGCCCGCTTCGGCGGCTTCCAGAGCGGCCTCCGCGGCACCGAGGGCAAGGCCGGCGGTACCCCCGCCACCGACCCCGACGCCGCTCCCCCCGCGGCGGAACCGACCACGCCGCCCTCGAACCACCCCCATTCGGAAGGCAATCCGCGATGACCGGCACGACCACCGACGACAAGCTCAGCTGGCTCCTGGAGGGCCTGCTGGAACGCACCCCGGGCACCCGGCACGCCCTGGTGCTCTCCCGGGACGGCCTCAAGCTCTGCCGCACGTCCGGGCTCTCCGTCGACCAGGCCGACCAGCTCGCCGCCATCGCCGCGGGCATCCAGAGCCTGTCGCACGGCGCCTCCGTGGAGTTCGGCGACGGCACCGGCGGGGTCCGCTCCGCGATGGCCGAGTTCTACGGCGGCATCCTCTTCATCGTCGAGGCCGGGGAGGGCGCCCACCTCGCGCTCGTCGCCGACGAGGACGCCGACGCCGGGCTCATCGGGCACAACATGACCGAACTGGTCGAGCAGCTGGGCGAGCACCTCGTCGCGAGGCCGCGGGGATGAGCCGCGTCAGGCCGGGTCGCGACGACTCCCCCGACCGGCTCTACACCCTGACCGGCGGCCGCAGCGGCACCGGCTCCACCGCCTTCGACGTGGTCACGCTGGTCGTGTCGGAGTGCGATCCGGTGCCCGGCATGCAGTCCGAGCACGCCGCCATCCTGCGCATGTGCCGCTTCCCCACCGCCGTGGTGGAGGTCGCCGCCGGGCTCGGACTGCCGGTGTCGATCACCAGGATCCTCCTGGCCGACCTGCACGACACCGGCCGGATCAGCGCGCGGCACCCGCGCCCCACCTCGTACCGCCTTCCCGATCACGACATCCTGGAGCAGGTGCTCGTTGGACTCCGCAATCTCTGAGCAGCACCAGACCCTGAGCAGCACCGCCGACAACGGACTGAAGATCGTCGTCGTCGGTGGCTTCGGAGTCGGCAAGACCACCCTGGTCCGCTCGGTCAGCGAGATCCGCCCGCTGAACACCGAGGAGACGATGTCGCAGGCCGGCGAGGGCATCGACGACACCGGCGGCGTGGCCGCCAAGACGGCCACCACCGTCGCCTTCGACTTCGGCCGGATCTCGCTCGACGCGCACAACGTGCTGTACCTGTTCGGCGCGCCCGGCCAGGAGCGGTTCTGGTTCCTGTGGGACCGGCTGTTCTCCGGGACGCTCGGCGCGGTCGTCCTCGTCGACACCCGCCGGATCGCGGACTCCTGGTACGCGGTCGACCGCCTGGAGCACCACGGCACCCCGTTCGTCGTCGCCTGCAACGACTTCGGCGGGCCCGGGCACACCGCCGCCGAGATCCGCGACGCCCTCGACCTCCCCGACGAGGTCCCGCTGGTCTTCTGCGACGCCCGGTCCCGGGAGTCCAGCAAGCAGGTCCTCATCTCGCTCGTCGAGCACCTGAAGAACGTCGTCGCCGCCGACCCCGAGCAGGGTCCGCGGCCCGTCCCGGAGCCCGCCCCGTGAACCCTGCCGAGCCCGCGCCCGTCCCGCTGAGCGGCCCGCGCTTCCACACCGACCCCGTCGAGCTGTACCGGCGGATCCGGCGGGACCATGGGGCCGTCGCCCCCGTCGTCCTCGACGGCGACGTGCCCGCGTGGCTCGTCCTCGGCTACCGCGAGCTGCACCAGGTCACCAGCGACCCGGTGCTCTTCTCCCGCGACTCCGAGCTGTGGAACCAGTGGGACGCCATCCCGGCCGACTGGCCGCTGCTCCCCATGATCGGCCGCAAGCAGCCGTCGATCCTGTACACGGTCGGCGAGCGCCACCGCGAGCGGGCCGGCGTGATCTCCGCCGCGCTGGAGTCCGTCGACCCGTTCGAACTGCGGCGGCGCGCCGAGCGGTTCGCCGACGAGCTCATCGACGGGCTGTGCGGCAAGGGCGAGTGCGACATCATCGCCGAGTACGCCATGCTGCTGCCGGTGCGGGTCCTCGCCAGCATCTACGGCTTCGCCGACGAGCAGGGGCCGGCGCTGGTCACCGCCATGAACGACATGATCAACGGCGGTCCGGGCGCGCTGGCCGGCCAGCGGCACCTCGCCGGGTCGATGGGCGCGCTGCTCGCCGCCAAGGCGGAGACGCCCGGCGACGACGTCGCCTCGCGGATGCTCGGCAACACCGCCGGGTTCACCGTCGAGGAGGTCGCCCAGGACCTCATGGTGATGATGGCCGCCGGCCACCAGCCCACCGCCGACTGGATCGGCAACTCGCTGCGGCTGATGCTCACCGACGACCGCTTCGCGGCCTCGCTCTCCGGCGGACGGCACAGCGTCGGCGAGGCGATGAACGAGGTCCTGTGGGAGGACACCCCCACGCAGAACGTCGCCGGCCGCTGGGCCTCGCGCGACACCCACCTCGGCGGGCGGCGGATCGAGCAGGGCGACCTGGTCCTGCTCGGCCTGGCCGCCGCCAACGCCGACCCGCACGTCCGCGCCGACGCCGGCGCGCTGACCGGCGGCAACAACGCCCACCTCTCCTTCGGCCACGGCGAGCACCGCTGCCCGTTCCCCGCGCAGGAGGTCGCCGAGACCATCGCCAGGACCGGCATCGAGGTCCTCCTCGACCGCCTGCCGGACGTCGATCTCGCCGTCGCCGAGCCCACCCTGACCCGTCGCCCCTCCCCCTGGCTGCGCGGCCTCACCGCGCTGCCGGTGACGTACACCCCGACCCCCGCCCTTGGAGGGACCGCATGACCTCCCCCATCGACCACGCCGCGGCCGCCGAGCCCGTCGTCCTCGACCCGTTCGTCACCGACCTCGACGGCGAGGGCGCCCGGCTCCGCGCGGCGGGCCCGCTGGCCCGTGTCGTGCTCCCCGGCGGCGTGCCCTGCTTCGCCGTCACCCGCCACGCCGAGGCCCGGGCGCTCCTCACCGACGCCCGGCTCGTCAAGGACATCGAGCAGTGGGGGGCCTGGCAGCGCGGCGAGATACCGCTCGACTGGCCGCTGATCGGCCTCGCCAACCCGGGCAGGTCGATGCTGACGGTGGACGGTGAGGAGCACCGCCGGCTGCGCACCCTGGTCGCCCAGGCGCTCACCGCGCGCCGGGTGGAGCGGCTGCGGGCCGGCATCGAGGAGCTGACGGGCGGGCTGCTCGACCGCCTCGCCGGGCGACCGGCGGGCGAGACGGTGGACCTGAAGGCCGAGTTCGCCTACCCGCTGCCGATGAACGTGGTCAGCGAGCTGATGGGCGTGGACGCGGCGGACCACCCGCGGATGAAGGCGCTGTTCGAGAAGTTCTTCTCGACGCAGACGCCGCCGGAGGAGGTGCCGCAGATGATGGCGGACCTCGGCACGCTCTTCGCCGGGATCGTGGCGGGCAAGATGGAGTCCCCCGGCGACGACCTGACGAGCGCGCTGATCGAGGCGTCGGAGGACGGCGACCGGCTCACCACGGAGGAGATCACCAACACGCTCCAGCTGATGGTGGCCGCCGGGCACGAGACGACCATCAGCCTCATCGTGAACGCCGTGGTCGCCCTGGAGACCCACCCGGAGCAGCGCGCCCTGGTCCTCAAGGGCGAGGTGCCGTGGGAGAACGTGATCGAGGAGACCCTGCGCTGGTCGACGCCGACCTCGCACGTGCTCATCCGGTTCGCGAGCGAGGACATCCAGGTCGGCGACCGGGTCCTGCCGAAGGGCGAGGCGCTGATCGTGTCGCACGGCGCGATCGGGCGGGACGAGGTGCAGCACGGCGGGACGGCGGGCGACTTCGACGTCACCCGCAGCCCGATCCGGCACATCTCCTTCGGTCACGGCCCGCACGTCTGCCCGGGCGCCGCGCTGTCCCGCCTGGAGGCGTCGGTGGCGCTGCCGGCGCTGTACGCGCGCTTCCCCGGGCTGCGGCTGGCGGTGCCGCGCGAGGAGCTGCGGAACAAGCCGGTCGTGACCCAGAACGACCTCTTCGACCTTCCGGTCGTGCTCGGCTGACGCACCCTCGTCCGCGCACCGGTGGCCCGTCCCCTTCGGGGGGCGGGCCACCGGTGCGTCAGGGGCACCCCCTCCGCAAGGAGTTGCCGCAAACTTGCGCAAGATCTTGCCGAGCCGTGCGGGGGCTGGTTGACTCGCCGGACACGCAGCCGCGTTCCCGTGGGAGGCAGAGCCATGAGCAGCACGTACGACGTCCTCGTCCTGGGAGGGGCCGGCGTCGACACGATCGTGTACGTCCCCGAGCTTCCGCTCCCGTACGCCGACAGCTACATGATCCGTCCCGGCATCGAGGCCCGCGCGGGCCAGACCGGCGACTTCGTGGCGCTGGGTCTGAGCACCCTGGGGCTGCGCACCCACCACATGGACCTGATCGGCGACGACACGGCCGGCGACCTGGTGCGGGCCTTCCACCGCGACCGGGGCATCGACTTCACCGAGGTCCCCTCCCCCGGCGGCACCAAGCGGGCCGTCAACCTGGTGGGGCCGGACGGCCGCCGGCTCTCGCTCTACGACGACAGCCGGTCCCGGGAGTCGGACCGGCTCCCCGAGGACCTGGTACGCAAGCTGGCCGCCGTCTCGCGGCACGCGCACGTCTCGATCACGTACCCGTGCGCGTTCGCCCTGCCGCTGCTCCGCGAGGCGGGCCTCACGGTCTCGACCGACCTGCACAACTGGGACGGGGAGAACCCTTACCACGAGCCGTTCGCGTACGGCTCCGACGTCGTCTTCGTCTCCGCGACGGCCCTGCCCGACCCGGTGGCGACGCTGCGCGGGATCCTGGAGCGGGGCCGCGCGGAGGTCGCCGTGGCGACGGCCGGGGCGGAGGGTTCGTACGTGCTCACGCGCGCCGGCGGCGAGCCGCTGCACGTCCCCGCGGTCGCCCCGCGCGGTCCGGTCGTCGACTCCAACGGCGCGGGCGACGCCTACGCGGCGGGCTTCCTCTTCGGCCGGCTGGCCGGCGAACCGCCGGAGCGGTGCGCCCTGTACGGAGCGGTCTCCGGCGCGTTCGCGTGCACCGTGCCCGCCACCGTGAGCGACGCCGTCGACCGGGAGACCCTGCTCGCCGAGGTCGCCGCGGTCAGCTGACGCCGGGCGCCGGCAGCGCGGCGCCGACCGCCGCGTGGACGGCCCGCGCCAGCCGGGCGCCCCAGAGGGAGCGGGGGCCGGCGAAGGGCTCGGCGGGGCCGCCGGGCACGGGCCGGCGGGCGAGGACGCAGACCGCGTCCGTCGGGGTGCCCGAGCAGTCGTGACCGGCGTCGAGGAGCGCCTGCACCTTGGCCTCGGTGGCGGTCGCCACGGCGTTGACGAGGGCGGCGTCGGTGAGCGGCGCGGGCACGGTGACGACGATGTTGATCGTCCCGGGCGGCTGGGGCGCGGGCACGACCGGTCCCGGTGCCGCCGCCCAGCCCCGCACGTCGATGCCGGCGGTGGCCACCGCGTCGACGCCACCGTCGGAGGCGGTCCCGTGCCGGGCGACGTCGGCGGCGGTCATCAGTCCCACCCCGGGGCCGTGGAGGCCGGCCCGGCGGGCGAGGCCGGCGAGGTGCGCCTCGGGGTCGGTGCGGGTGTAGCCGTGGGCGACCTGGACGTTCATCACCCAGGACCGCTCCCCGATCCCGCCGCCGAGCACCGCGCTGCTGACGGCCCGCCAGCCGGGCCCGTGGCGCCACAGAAGGGCGCCGAGCGCCTGCCCGTCCTCGTCCCGCTCCAGGAGCTCGGGGGGCGCGGGCAGGGCCGGCAGGGTCGGTTCCACCACGGCGGTCACGGCCACGCTCTCCTCGCTCTCACCCGTACGTCCCGGTGATCCTACGGGCCGGTCAGCGGCGGCTGCGGACCAGGAGGTACAGGAAGTACGGGGTGCCGATGACGGCCGTCATCGTGCCGGCGCCGAGCTGCGCGGGGGCGATGACGGTACGGCCCACGGTGTCGGCGGCGCCGACGAGGACGGCGCCGAGGAGGACCGCGACCGGGATCACCCGGTGGTGGCGGCGGCCGACGAGGGCGCGGGCGGCGTGCGGGGCGACCAGGCCGACGAAGCCGATCGTGCCGGCGGCGGCGACGGCGGTGGCGCTGAGGACCACGCTCAGGACGAGGAAGCCGAGCCGGCCGGGGCCGAGCGGGAGGCCGAGGAGGCGGGGGGTGTCCTCGTCGAGGGAGACCAGGTCGAGTTCGGTGCGGCGGGCGAGGGCGATCGCCACGCCCACGGCGACGGCGACGGCCAGCGGCAGGACGTCGGGCAGGGTCCGGCCGTAGGTGGAGCCGGAGAGCCAGGTGAGGGCCTTGGTCGCGTTGAAGGGGTCGGTGAGGATGATGAGCAGGGCGACGACGGCGGCGGTGGCGGTGTGGACGGCGAAGCCGACGAGGACGAGCCGGGTCTGCTTGAAGCCGCCGCGGGCGGCGAAGCCGAAGACGATCAGGGCGGCGCCCGCGGCGCCGGTGAACGCGGCGCCGGCCACGCTCCAGGAGCCGGCCATCGGCACGGTGGTGACGAGCAGCACGGCGCCGAGGGCGGCGCCGCCGGAGACGCCCATGATGCCGGGCTCGGCGAGCGGGTTGCGGGTGACGGCCTGGACGAGGGTGCCGGCGAGGGCGAGGGCGGCGCCCGCGAGGAGCGCGGCGAGGACCCGGGGCACCCTCGTGTCGAGGACGAAGGAGACCGTCTGGCCGGCCTGTCCGGCCACCCAGTTGCTCACGTCGCCGAGGAGGAGCTTGGCGTCGCCGAGGAGCACGCCGCCGATCGTGACGCCGGCCAGCGCGGCGACGAGGACGGCGGTGGTGGCGAGGAAGGCGGTGCGGCTGCGGATGCGGAGCCGGTCGACGGCGACGTCGCCGGTGTCCCGCAGGCGGGTGGCCATGACGATGACGAAGACGGCGCCGACGAGGCTGGTGACGACGCCGGTCGGGACGGAGACGGCGGTGTCGGCGGGGACGACGGCGCGCAGCAGGACGTCGGCGCCGAGGACGAGGGCGGCGCCCGCGAGTCCGGCGGCGGGGACGAAGACCCGGCTGCGGGCGTAGCCGCGGAAGCGGCGGGCGAGCGGGCGCATGAGGGCCGGGGCGCAGAGGCCGACGAAGCCGACGGGCCCGGCGAGGGTGACGGCGGCGGTGGCGAGGAGCGCGGCGAGCACGACGGCGATGACGCGGGTGGAGCGGACCGGCACGCCGAGTCCGCGGGCGGCCTCGTCGCCGAGGGCGAGGGCGTCGACGCGGCGGGCGAGGAGGAGCAGTCCGAGGAGGCCGACGACGGCGAACGGCAGCATCTGGAGGACGCCGTCGAAGCCGTTCTGGGCGATGCTGCCCTGGTTCCAGTGGTAGACGCCCTCGGTCTGCTGCGGGAAGAGCAGGAGCAGGCCCTCGGTGAGGGCGGTGAGGCCCAGGCTGAGGGCGCTGCCGGCGAGGACGAGCCGGACGGTGCCGGAGCCGAGGCCGGAGAGGCCGAGGACGACGGCGGCGGCGAGGAGTCCGCCGGCGAAGGCGATGCCGGAGGAGGCGAGGAAGGGCAGGGAGACGCCGGTGGCGGCGGCGAGGCCGAGCGCGAAGTAGGCGCCGGAGTTGACGGCGAGGGTGTCGGGCGCGGCGAGGGCGTTGCGGCTGACGGCCTGGAGGGCGGCGCCTGCCATGCCGAGTGCGGCGCCGACGAGGAGGCCGGCGACCATGCGGGGCAGCCGGGAGGCGACGACGACGGAGGTGTCGCCGGGGTCGGCGTGGCCGGTGATCGCCTTGACGATCTCGGCCGCGCCGACGGAGGCGGTGCCCTGGGTGATGTCGACGAGCGCGAGGCAGGTGACGAGGAGGAGCAGGGCGGCCGTCACCGCTGCCGCGCCCGTGCGGGTGGCTGCGGCCTGGGGACGGGCGGCGGGGGTGGTCGCGGTGACGGCCATGGTGCGGGGTTTCCTCGTGTCCTACTTCTTCGTGAGCGCGGTGACGACGGAGTCGACGTACTGGTTCATCGACTCGGTGCCGCCGAACATCCAGATGCCGTCGGGGAGGCGGTGGACGTTGCCCTTCTTGACGAAGGACAGGGAGGTCCACACCTTGTCCTTGGCGAGGACGCCGGAGAAGGGGGTGGCGCTCGGGTCGCCGTCGTTGCCGATGTAGGCGAAGTGGACGCCGTCGGAGAGCTTGGTGAGGCCCTCGACGTCGGTGGCGCCGAGGCCGTAGGCCGGGTCGCCCTTGACGGTCCAGGCGTTCTTCAGGCCGAGCTTCTCGTTGACGCCGCCGATCAGCGAACCGCTGGTGAAGGGGCGGATGGAGACCTGGTTGGAGACGAGGTAGCCGTCGGCGAAGGCGTACTCGGCGCCCGCGAGACCGGCGTCGGCGAGGGCCTTCTTGCCCTCCTCCAGCTTCGCCTCGAAGCCCTTCTTGAGCTCGTCGGCCTTGGCCGTGGTGCCGGTGGCCCTGGCGATGAGGTCGAGGTTCTTCGTCATCTGGCCGATCGGGTTCGCGCCGTCGGCGGCCTTGACCTCCAGGACGGGCGCGACGGCGCGGAGCTGCTTGACGGCGGCCGGCGGCAGGTCGGAGGTGGCGAGGATGAGGTCGGGCTTGAGGGCGGCGATGGTGTCCATGCTGGGCTCGCCGCGGGTGCCGACGTCCTTGGGCTCGTTCTTGAGCGGGACGGCGGTGTTCCAGGTCTTGTAGCCCTTGACGTCGGAGACGCCGACGGGGTCGACGCCGAGCGAGACGAGCTGCTCGACGACGTTCCACTCGGTGCCGACGACCTTGGTGGCGGGGCCGTCGAGCTTGACCTCGGTGCCGGTGTCGTCGGTGAGGGTGATCGGTTCGGCCTTCTTGTCGGCCTTCGCGTCGGCGGCGGGCTCGGTGGTGCCACACGCCGTGAGAGTGGTCAGGGCGAGGGCCGCCGTGGTGAGGGCCGCGGCGGTGAGGAGGTGCTTTCTCATGGGGTGGGGGTGAGCCTTTCGGGTCGCGCGGGGGTTCGCGTGTGGTGCCGTCCGAGGGCGCGGGTGCGCAGCCGGCCGGTGAGGGGGTCGGTGTCGACCTCGATGCGGATGCCGTACGTCTCGGTGAGGCGGGGTCCGGTGAGGACGTCCTCGGGGAGGCCGTCGGCGACGACGCGTCCGGCGTGGAGCAGGACGATGCGGTCGGCGACGGCGGCGGCCTGGTCGAGGTCGTGGAGGACGGCGCCGACGGCGATGCCGTGGTGGTCCGCCAGGTCGCGCATGAGGTCGAGGAGTTCGACCTGGTAGCGCAGGTCGAGGTAGGTGGTGGGCTCGTCGAGGAGGAGGACGCCGGTCTCCTGGGCGAGGCAGCCGGCGAGCCAGACCCGCTGGAGCTGCCCGCCGGAGAGGTGCTCGGCTCCCCGGTCGGCGAGTTCGGCGACTCCGGTGAGCGTGAGCGCCCGCTCCACGGCGGCGGGGCCGTCCGGGTCGGACTTCCCCCAGCGGCCGCGGTACGGGTAGCGGCCGAACTCGACGAGGTCACGGACGGTGAGCCCGCCCGGGGTGGGCCGGCCCTGGGTCAGGAGCGCCACCTTGCGGGCGAACTCACGGGGGCTCAGGGCGAGCCCGTCGGTGTCGCCGTCGAGGACGAGTTCGGCACTGCGGGGCCGCTGGAGGCGTGCGACCGTACGGAGCAGCGTGGACTTGCCGCTGCCGTTCGGTCCCACGAGGACGGTCACCTGGCCGGGCCGCAGGGTCAGGGAGGCGTCGTGGACGACGTCGACTCCGTCGTAGGCGACGGTGACGGCGGTGGCCGACAGCTCGTGACCGTGCGGGCGGGGGACCGTGGGGGTCTCTTCACCTGCTTGCACGATGCTTAGGTTAGCCTAAGCTCAGTTTGGCCGAACAGGGGGTTCCCTCCGACCGCTCCGATCCGGTACGAGCGTGGCGCCGAGGACCAGTCCGACCGCGATCGCGGTGACGACGAGGACGAGTTCGAGAAGGTCCGAGAAGCCGTCGACGACGTGCCCGCCGGCCAGCGTGGTCAGCCCCCTCATGCCGAGCGAACCGACCGTCAGCGTGAAGAACCCGGGCAGGACCAGCAGCAGCCGGGGCGGCCGCGCCGGCCCGCGGGACAGCAGCGTCGCCACCACCGCGAGCACCACCGCCGCCACGAAGGTCCCACCGGTCTCCCCGATCAGCGCGGTGGCCCCGGACTGCACGCCGACGGTCAGGTAGACGAGGGCGAGCAGCGTCCAGAAGAAGCGGCGCGGGATCGCGAAGGCCAGCACCGTCCCGGCGGTGAAGACCGTCCACGAGGCGAAGAGCACCCAGCGGGGCAGGTCGGCCTCGGCCGCCGTGTCGAAGAGCGCGCGGGTGGAGGTGCCGGTGACGTACACCCCGAGCAGGACGCCGACGCACAGCTGGACCAGCAGGAAGGCCGCGTACACGAGCCGGATCGCGCCCGTCGTGATGAGCCCGGCGCCGAGTTCGGCGGCGGCCGCGCTCAGATAGTCGCCGGGGACGAAGAAGAAGAGCGCGGGCAGCATGAGCAGCACCGGCCCGCCGCGCGCCGGATCGCCGGCGAACAGCGCCAGGGTGACGACCGACACCAGCACCGAGGCGACCAGCGGCAGCACCCGGGCCAGCCGCGGGACCCGGTCGGACGCCACCGCGAGGACCGCGGCGAGCCCCGCGAGGACGGCGGTGGTGCCGAGCTCGTACCAGGTGGGCTGCATCAGCGGGGCGAAGCCCAGCGCGAAGAGCACGATCCCGCACAGCTTCAGCCACCACGGGTACGGCGCCGGCGCCGCCTCGATCCGTGCCAGCCGGGCGCCCGCCTCCGGCAGTCCGGCGCGGCCGGCGCACACGTCGGCGACGAGCGGCTTCAGGGCCGCGATCCGGTCCAGCCGCGCCACCTCGGGCGCGGCGTGCACGATGACGGTGCGCGCCCGCCCGTCCGGGACGGCGACGGTCAGGGTGGCGGTGTCCATGACGAGCAGCACCGACACCTCGGCGCCCAGCGCGCGTCCGGCCGCGACGACCTCGCGCGCGATCAGCTCGGCGCCCTCGCCGGAGGTCCGCAGCATCAGCCCGGTGAGCCGGGCCAGGAACCCGGCGACCCCGTCCGGCCCCCCGTCGTCCGCGCCGCTCCCGTCGCCCCCGCCGCCCGTGCCCTCCGCACCGACGACGCCCACGGTGCCGGGCGCACCGGCGGCACCGGCCACCGGCTCCTCCGGGTCCCCCGCCGTTCGTGCCACGGCCGCCTCCTCGCGCACAGGGTGACGAAAGCTCAGCATCCCCCGTCCGGCCGCACCCGGCATCCGCCGCCGGTTCCCCGCGCCCCTCCCGGCCCGTCCGTCACCCGAACGGCCTCCCCGCCCTGCGTGCGCGCCCGCCGTCGCCGAGCCTGGTGCGCAACACGTCGAATCCCCCAGGGAGGGCCCATGGCATCGATGGACGTCCCGGCCGATCTGCCGAAACCCCGCGCCGAAGCACGGCCGGTCGCACCGCCCACGATCACCTGGGTGACGCTCGCCCTCATGACCACCGCCTCGGTGGCCAGCCTCCGCGCCGCGCCGACGATGGCGGTGTACGGACTCGCCTGCGTCTTCCTCTACCTGGTGCCCGCCATCGTCTTCCTGCTGCCGACGGCCCTGGTCTCCGCCGAACTGGCCTCGGGCTGGTCCGGCGGTGTCTACCGCTGGGTCGCCGAGGGGCTCACGAAGCCGCTCGGCTTCCTCGCGGTGTGGTGCCAGTTCGCGATGACGATCTTCTACTATCCGAGCCTGCTGGCCTTCGTGGCCTCGACGATCGCGTACGTGATCGACCCCTCGCTCGCCTCGAACGGCGTCTACACGGCGATCGTCATCATGGTCCTGTACTGGACCGGCGTCTGGGTCTCCTCGCGGGGCACCAAGGCCCTCGCCGGACTGTCCAGCTGGGGCCTGATCATCGGCACCCTGGTGCCCGGCACGATCCTCGTCGTGCTCGGCATGGTCTTCCTCGGCCAGGGCAACCCCTCGGCGGCGCCGATGGACAGCAGCCACCTGCTCCCCCAGTGGACCGGCCTCGCGAGCCTGGTGCTGATCGTCAACAACTTCCTGTCGTACTCGGGCATGGAGATGAACGCGGTGCACGTCTCCTCGCTGAAGGACCCGGCGAAGGAGTACCCCAAGTCGATGTTCCTGGCGATGGGCCTGGTCCTGCTGATCTTCATCCTCCCGGCCCTGGCGATCAGCTGGGTCGTCCCGGCGGACCAGCTCAGCCTCACCGCCGGCGTGATGCAGGCGTTCGACGCCTTCTTCGCCTACTTCGACATCGGCTGGATGACCCCGATCGCGGCCATCATGCTGATCTCCGCCTCCCTCGGCGGCATGCTGACCTGGCTGGCCGGCCCGTCCAAGGGCCTCCTGGAGATCTCCCGCAGCGAGGGCTACCTGCCGCCGTTCCTGCAGAAGCTCAACAAGTTCGGCATCCAGCAGAACATCCTCGTCACCCAGGGCATCGTGACCTCGGTCATCGCCCTCGGCTACGCCCTGATCCCGAACGTCTCCAGCGTGTACTGGATCTTCTCGACCATCACCACGCAGGTCTACCTCATCGTCTACCTGCTGATGTTCGTCGCCGCCATGCGGCTGCGGAAGCTCAAGCCGGACCACCCGCGCGGCTACCGGGCGCCCGCCCTCGGCCTGATCTGCTCGGTCGGCCTGCTCGCCTCGCTCGCGGCCATGTTCATCGGCTTCGTCCCGCCCTCGCAGTTCGGCAGCGGCAGCGTCTGGTCGTACATCGTCATCGTCGGCGGCGGTCTGCTGATCCTCGGACTGCTCATCCCCTGGGCCTTCCTGAAGTTCCGCAAGCCCAGCTGGCGCACGGCCGAGGCCGCCGCCCAGAGCGAGGGAGACGCCGCATGAGCCCGACCCGCTTCGCCTCCGAGCACAAGTGGATCTACTGGGGCGCGATCGTGATCCTGGTCGGCCTGCTGATCACCGGCCTCGTCCGGTACAGCGCCGTCAAGCGGGACGCCCTGTCCGCCCAGAGGGCCGGGCAGCTCAGCGAGGAGCTGGTGGAGGCGGGCTACCCCGCTCCCGACCAGGAGACCGTCGAGCGGCTGCTCGGCAGCGACGGCGGCCAGGTCTGCGAGGACCCTGGCAACGCCCTGAAGAAGGCGCTGTACCGCCTCCATCAGCTGTCGAACGGCGCCACCGGCCCCGGCAGCCGCCCGATCATCGCCGACTCCAAGGCCATCGACGCCGAGCGGATCGTGCTCCAGGTCTACTGCCCCGACCAGGTGGACGAGTTCGACGAGGCCGTCGAGGACCTCAAGACCGACGACACCGTCAAGCGCTGACGGTCCGTACGGCCCCGGGCCTCACGGGGTGTCCGGGGCCGTGCGGACCGGGAAGCTGAACGTACGGCCCTGCTCCTTCAGCCACGGCAGCACCTCCCGCAGCGCCGTGACGCTCTGCGAGCGGTCGCCGCCGCCGTCGTGGAAGAGGATCGTCGGCCCGTTGGACAGCTCGTTCTTGACGGTCGCCACGATCGCCGCCGCGCCGGGGCGCTCGAAGTCCTTGGTGTCCACGTTCCACCCCAGCGGCCGCATCCCGGCGGCCGCGGCTATCTTCCGGCTGTCCGGCGTGAAGGCCCCGCCCGGAGCGCGGTAGTACTGCACCTCCACCCCGCCGGCGGCCTCCTCGATCATCTTCCGCGCGTCGAGGATCTGCCGCTTCTGGTACGGGACGGGCTTGCGGTCCATCGTCGTGTCGTGGGTCATGGTGTGGTCGCAGAGCCGGTGCCCCTCGGCCACCACGCGCCGCACCAGGTCCGGGTGCTGCCTCGCCTGCGGGCCGATCATGCAGAAGACGGCCTTGACGTCGTTCTCCTTCAGGATGTCCAGCATCTTCGGCGTCCAGCGCGGATCCGGCCCGTCGTCGATGGTGATGTTGACGGCCCGTCCGCCCGCCTCGGCCGCGTGCGCGATCCCCTCCGGCACCCGGACCGTCGGCTTCGCGGGCCGGCCCGGCTCCTCGGCCCGCTGCGCCGGCACCCCCGGCCGGGCCGCTCCCCCGGACCCCGGTGCGGCGGCGTCGTCCTCCCCGCCCACCAGCGCCGTGGCCCCCCACGCGGCCAGACTGATGCCGACCGCCGACGCCAACACGGCCACGTGCGCGGTGTACTTGCCCATCCGGCGCATGCGCCCTCCGATCCTCGCGTTCCCGATGCGACCCCGCGCCTTCCGGCGCGCTCCCGGGGGAGAGGACGAACAAGACCCCGAACAGGTTTCACCCGTTCGGCGGATGTGACAGAGCTACCGTTCGGCTTCGATTCCGCTGCTGTTCGGATGGTGCGCCGGACGGGGTTCCGGTGCAGACTGTGCACCACACCTGGTCGAGTTCCCGTCTGGAGGCCGGAAGAGTGAGCGGCGGCAGCGGCGGACGGCGCCTGACCGGCAGGGTCTCGCCCGTGCGGACCTCGACCGTGTACCGGTCCGCGGCGCTCCGCGCCCGGCGCCGCCGGGCCGGCGGGGCGATTCCGCTCGACGGGACCGGCACCGAGGGACGGCTCGCCTGGCTCAACGCCGCGAGCACCCGCATCGGCACCACCCTGGACCTGGAGCGCACCGCCCGGGAGCTGGCCGACTTCACCGTGCCGGCCTTCGCCGACGGGGCCGCCGTGGACCTCATGGAGAGCGTCCTGCACGGCGAGGAGGGCTCCCGCTGGACGGGGCGCGGCGTCCCGCCGATGCGGGCGGTCGCCCTCTCCGCCGTCGACACCATGTCCACCCTGGAGGCGACCCCGGTCGGCGAGACCTTCGTCCGCGACCAGAAGCGCCACGAGACGCTGCTCCACCGCTACTGCCTGCGCCAGGGCAAGCCGGTGCTGGTGGCCCGGATGCGCGACGAGGACTTCGACCGCGTGGCGCCCACCGCGAGCGGCGCGGCGGCGATGCGCGCCCTGGGCGTGCACAGCTATCTCGCGGTGCCGCTGATCGCCCGCGGGCTGCTGCTCGGCAGCGCCGACTTCGTCCGCGGCCCCGGCAGCCCGCCCTTCTCCCCCACCGACCTGGCCCTCGCCGAACAGCTGGCGTCCCGCGCCGCCGTCTTCATCGACAACGCGCGCCTCTACGGCCGGGAGCGCGAGCACGTCGTCTCGCTCCAGCGCAGCCTGCTGCCCCGCGCCACCCCGGTCACCCCGGGGCTGCGGGTGCGCGCCGAGTACACGCCCTCGGCCGTCCGTCACGCGGTCGGCGGCGACTGGTACGACGTCATGTCCCTGCCCGGCGGACGGACCGCCCTGATGGCGGGCGACGTGATGGGCCAGGGCCTGCCCGCCGCCACCACCATGGGCCGGCTCCGGGCCGTCGCCCGGACCCTGATGACGCTGGACATGGCACCCGAACGGGTCCTCGCCCGGCTCGACCTCGCCACCCGCGACCTGGAGGACGACCAGGTCGCCACCTTCCTCTGCGCCGTCTACGACCCGGCGGACTCCCGCTGCACCCTGGCCGGCGCCGGCCTGCTGCCGCCGCTGCTGCTCGACGGACGGGGCGGGGCCGAGTTCGTCGCGCTGCCGGCCGGGGCCCCGCTGGGCGCCGGGGTGATCCCGTACGACCCCGTGACGGTGACCGTGCCGGAGGGCGGCGCGCTCGTGCTGTACACCGACGGCCTGGTGAAGGCGCGCGGCGCCGACCTGGAGAAGCAGCTCGACCGGCTCCGCACGGCGGCGCTCGCGCTGCCGCCCTCGGCCCTGGAGGGGGGCGGGCTGATCACGGCGGCCCCGGCGGGACCGGGCCGCTCCGACGAGGCGGTGCTCCTGACGGCGCGGGCCGTGCCGCTCGGCGCCGAGACCGGGCTGCGGGTGTGGCCGCTGTCCGGCGACGGCAGGGCCGCGTCGGAGGCCCGGCGGCTGGTCACCGGCCAGCTCGCCGAGTGGGGCCTGGACGACCTCGCCGACGTGTGCGAGCTGGTCGTCTCGGAACTGGTGGGCAACGCCCTGCGGTACGGCAACGGGCCGGGCGAGCTGCGGCTGCTGCGCGGCGAGCGGCTGGTCGTCGAGGTCTCGGACACCGGCCCCGACCTGCCGCAGATCCAGCACGCCGACCTCAGCGACGAGGGCGGCCGCGGCCTCCAGCTCGTCAACATGCTGTGCCGCCGCTGGGGCTCCTGCCGCACCTCCGGCGGCAAGGTCGTCTGGGCCGAGCAGAACCTGCCGTCCTAGGCGGACCCGAGGCTTCTCCTCCCGGGCAGGGACGGACGTCCCTGCCGCGGGTGACGTCCGGCCCTGCCCGACGGCCCCCGCCGCCGGGCATCCTTGCCGACGAAGGCCGTTGCGACCCGCCTCCGGCGGGAACCCGACGAGTCCGACGAAGGAGAGTCATGCCTGCGGATCCGAGCGCCACCGCGCGGCGGGCCCCCGGCCCGGATGCCGCCCCCTCCGGCCCCGCCCGCCGGGCGGAGCTGCGCTACCTGCTCGGGCGGGCGCTGCCCTTCCTGGTGATCGTGCTCACCTCCCTGGCCGACGTCCTCACTCCGCCGGACGAACGTTTCGACCGATTCCTGATCGCCGCCCCGGCGCTCGCCGCGGCCACCTGGAGCGCCCGCGGCACCGCCGCGGTGGGCGCGCTCGCGATGGCGGCGACGGCGGGCCTCTCGGCCGTGCGCGGCGCGGACCCGTACCCCGCGCTCCTCGCGAACGAGGTGGTGCTCGCCGTCGTCGTGCTCGCCGCGGCCGCCTCCAGCCACGCCCGGCAGCGCCGGGAGGCCGAGCTGCGCCAGATCAGCGCGGTCGCGGAGGCCGCCCAGACGGCCGTCCTGCGCCCGCTGCCGCCCCGCATCGGCACCGTCGACCTCCGGCTGCTGTACGAGGCGTCCGCCGCCGGCGCGCACGTCGGAGGGGACTTCTACAAGGCGCTCCAGGTCCGGGACGGCGTCCGGATCATGCTCGGCGACGTCCAGGGCAAGGGCCTGCCGGCGGTGGAGGCCGCCTCGCTGCTCCTCGGCTCCTTCCGCGAGGCCGCCTACACGGCTCCGGACCTGCCCGCGATCGCCCAGCGCCTGGAGGCGAGCATGGCCCGGTACGCGGAACGGGCCCCGGAGTCGGAGGCGGCCGACCGCTTCTCGACGGTGCTGCTGGCGGAGATCCCCGACGACCGCCCGGTGATCCGGCTGCTCAGCTGCGGCCACCCGGCGCCGGTGGTGCAGCGCGGCGGGGCCGTGGAGACGGTCGAGTTCTCCGCGCCCTCGGTCCCGGTCCATCTGCCGGTGCCGGTCGACGCCCCGTTCACCGTGGAGGAGGTCCCCTTCGGGCCCGGCGACCGGCTGCTGATGTTCACCGACGGCGTCTCCGAGACCCGCGACGCGAGCGGCGCCTTCTACCCGCTGGAGCGCCGGCTGCGCGCCTGGGCTGCCGAGCCCGCCGACCGGATCCCGGAGCTGCTCAGGGCGGATCTGGACCGGTTCGGCGCCCATGGCCTGGACGACGACACCACGGCCCTTCTCGTGGTCAGGGACAGGCCCTCGCCGCCGGTCGGGGGCGTCCCGTCCCGGCAGCGGGCCGCCGCCGTCCCCGCCTAGGCGGTACTTCCGGATCCCGCCGCCGCCGGCGGCGGATCCCCGCCGTGCTAAGAAGGCCGGATGACGCTCACACGGGGCCGGCGGGTACGCCTTGCGGCCGATCTGAGGGTGGCCGGGACGGTCACGCTGGCCGGCGATCCGGCCGAGGAGCCGGCGGCGGTGGCCGGGGCGCTGCTGCTCGGGGAGGGCACGGAGGGGGTCGTCGAGCGGGTCGACGCGCCGGAGGAGGCCGGGCCGGACCCGGAGGCGGCGGAGTACGAGCGCCTCGTTTCGCTTCTGGAGTCGTTCGGCGCGCAGATGCCGCCGGCGAGCCGGGAACGCGCCGAGGAGCGGGTGCGCGCCCTGGAGCCGGCGTGGCAGGCGTACCGGAACCGGCGGCCGGTCGGCACGGCACGGGTGCGGCTCGACGGCGGGCTCGTCCTGGAGCGGGTGCGCGAGGACGTGCTGACCGTCCTCTGAGGGCGCGCGGGCCGGGCACCATACCAGGACGGACCGTCCTTCCCGGCGAAGTTCGAACACTCTCCACAGTCGGACGAATCCGTACGGTAGTCATGGGGCCAGGGAGGAAACACCTTGGTCTTCAGTCTGATCCGTCGCCGCGCGTCCGCTCCCGCCGGCGCCGCATGCCCCTACTCGGCCGCCGCCGCGGCCTCCGTCCCCGTGCCGCCCCCGGCCGCCGCGCGCGAGCCGGACCGGGTGGACCGGCGGCAGGCGGAGGAGTTCGTACGGCAGTTCCACGAGGAGTCCCCGGGCGCCGGGGACGCGGACGCCCGGGTCCGCGCGGTGCGGGCCGAGATCGCCCGTACCGGCACCTACGAGCACACGCCCGAGGAGCTGGCCTTCGGCGCCCGGGTCGCCTGGCGCAACGCGGCGCGCTGCATCGGGCGGCTCTACTGGAGCAGCCTCGTCGTGCGGGACCTGCGCGGGGTGTCGTCCGCCGACGGGATCGCCGCCGCCTGTGCCGAGCACCTGCGCGCGGCGGGCAACGGCGGGCGGATCCGCCCGGTCCTCACCGTCTTCGCCCCGGACCGGCCCGGCCGCCCGGCCCCCCGGATCGTCAACGACCAGCTGGTGCGGTACGCGGGCCACCGCGCCCCCGCCGGCCGGTGGATCGGGGATCCGCGCGCGGCGGCGGTCACGGCCCTCGCCCGCGAGCTGGGCTGGAAGCGGGAGGAGGAGCCCTTCCAGGTGCTGCCGCTGATGGTGCGGGAGCGGCCCGGCGCCCGCCCGGAGTGGTACGAGCTGCCGGACGGCGCGGTGCAGGAGGTGGCGCTGCGCCATCCGGAGCACGCGTGGTTCGCCGGGCTCGGGCTGCGCTGGTACGCGGTGCCGGCCATCAGCGACATGGTGCTGGAGATCGGCGGGGTGCGGTATCCGGCGGCGCCGTTCAACGGCTGGTACATGGGCACCGAGATAGGCGCCCGGAACCTGGCCGACGCGGACCGGTACGACCTGCTGCCGCTGGTCGCGGAGAAGCTGGGCCTGGACCGCTCCTCGGAGCGGACGCTGTGGCGGGACCGGGCGCTGGTGGAGCTGAACGTGGCGGTCCTGCACTCCTTCCAGGAGGCCGGGGTGACGATGGCGGACCACCACACCGAGTCCGAGCGCTTCCTGAAGCACATCGCGCGGGAGCGGCGGCACGGCCGGCCGACACCGGCCGACTGGAGCTGGATCGTCCCGCCCCTGTCCGGCGCGGCCACACCGGTCTTCCACCGCTACTACGACCCGGTCGACCCGTCCCTGCGCCCGGCGTTCGTCCCCCGGCAGGGGCACACCGGCGCGTGACCCGGCGGGGCGGGCCGGGTGGGGCGGGCCCGGGGGCTCCGGGGCCCGGGCGGGGCGGCGTGTGGCCCGGCGGGGGGCGCTCCCCCGCCGCGTTCAGTACCGTCCGCCACCCGTACGGTTCCCCCGTCCGCCGCGGCGGGGGCGGCGGCCCTGGCGCGGGCCGCCGGAGTCGGTGGCTCCGCCGGCGGCCTCCGGCGAGGAGAACAGCACCGGGACGGGCGGGCCGGAGGCGGCGGCCGGGGCGGCGGTCCGCGGCTCGGGCACCCGCTCCGGTCCGCGGGTCTCGGCGGGGCTCGCCGCGCGCGCCACGATCCGGGCGTGGGTGATCAGCGGGGCGCACGCCTCGCAGATCTCGGCGAGCGTCCAGACCTCGCCGACGGCCGGGTTGTGGATGAGGACGAGGAGGGTCCGGCCGGAGCACAGGGCCCGGGCCTGGTGGTGACGGCAGCCGGCGCCCCCGCAGGCGCACGAGGCGTTCGGGCGGGGGGTCGCCAGCCGGGCGTGGGCCCGTACGTGCTCGGCGGCGAAGGCGCGCAGGGCGCGCACGTCCTTGGAGCGGTCGGGCATGCGGCAGCCCGCGGTGGTGCAGCTGACCCGCGCCGAGTGGTCGTGGTGGCCGGTGAGGCGAATCGTCCAGGTCCTGCCTGGCACACGGGATCCGAGTGGCATGCTCAACGCACACAAGTCCGTTCGGGAGAGGAGGCGTTCGGTCTCTGTTTACCCCGAAGACGGGGGCTCGACGCGTCCTCCCGGGCGTGTCAGCGGGTGTCGTCGTCCTTCCCGCCTCCTGGGCGGAGCGCGGCGGCCAGGATGACCGCTCCCCAGATGGCGAGCGGGGTCACCGGCCAGTAGAAGTCCAGTTCCTCGTGGCGCAGGCAGTTGACGCCCCAGATCACCGACATGACCAGCAGGCCGCCGAGCCAGTGGCGCCATTCGGCGTACCAGTCGGCCAGCTCCTTGCGCTTGCGCTCCTCGGGGCTGGGCCGGGGGGCGGGCAGGTCGGCGGTGAGGGCGGCGAGTTCGGCGGCGGTGCGGGCGCTCAGGGCGGCGCCGACGCGCTCGGCGTGTTCGTGCGGCTCCAGCCGCCCTTCGGTCAGGGCGGCGGCGAGGATGTCGACGGCGGCGTCGCGCTCCTGGTCGGAGACGCGCACGGCCGGGGCGGTGTCCCGCTTCCGCAGCGGGTCGGCGGATCGGTCGGGCTGCTGGTCCATGTGTTCCCCCATTCGTTAAGATACGACCGTATCCTAAAACGCGGAGCGTGCCGATGCCCAGGACCGTCGACCGGTCGGAACAACGCCGGCAGATCGGCGCCGCCCTGCTGCGCCTGGCCGGGGAGGAGGGGCTCGACCAGGTGAGCGTGCGCACGGTGGCGGCGGCGAGCGGCCGCTCCCCGGGCGCGGTCCAGAAGTACTTCCGCAGCAAGGAGGACCTGCTCCTGTTCGCCTCCGAGCTCGCCGGCGAGCGGATCGAGCACCGGATGGGGGCGATCGACCCCTCCCTGCCGCCGCGGCGGGCGCTGCGCGAGCTGATCCTCACCACCCTGCCGCTGGACGAGGAGCGGCGCGCCGAGACCGCCGCCCAGCTGGCCTTCGCGGTGCACGCGGCCCACCATCCCCGGCTGGCCGAGGTCCGCCGGCGGGTCGACCGGGAGCTGCGCGACGCGCTGGCCCGCCGGCTCGGATCCCTCGGCGGCCCGCTCCCTGAACCGACCGCCGACGCCCTCATCGCCGTCTCCGACGGTCTCGCCCTGCGCATGCTCTACGCCCCCGGCGAGGCGCCGTCCCTGCTCGCCGCGCTCGACCGCGCCCTCGACGCCCTGATGCCCCCGGACTGACGCTCCGGCATCCCGGCACTCTGTCACCATGAGCCCGTGAGCGACACGGCGGCCGGGAGCGGCGAGGGTGCGGGGGGACCGGCGCGACGCCGGAGACGGGACCCGGAGTGGACGTACGCGGCGCTGGTCGACGCGCTGCTCCAGCTGGTGGCCGAGAGCGGGCGGGAGCCGACGCGGAAGGCGATCGCGGAGCGGGCCGGGGTGTCCGAGCGGACGGTCTTCGTGCACTTCGCGGACCGCGAGGCGCTCTACGTGGCCGCCGCGCGGAGGCAGGCGGAGCGGTGGCGGGCCCACGCGGAGCCGGTGCCGCCGGAGTGGGGGACGGCCCGCAAGGCGGCGGCGCTGCTGGCCCAGCGGGCCCGGATGTACGAGGCCCCAGCTGCTGCGGCTCCTCGCCGGTCAGGGCACCGACGGGATCGCCATGACCGGCGACCGCGGTCTGCTGCCCCGGCTCCTCGGCGTCCTCGACGCGCCGCGGCAGGACTTCCCGATCGTCACCCCGTGAGCGGCCCCGCTCAGAGGGAGGCCAGCAGGTCGTCCAGCGGGGCCGGGACGCGGCCGGGGCCGAGGCCCTCGACGAGGACGCGTCCGTAGCGGATCTTCCGTCCCGACGTCGTGCCGAGGAAGCGGCGCATCCGCAGCAGGGGGCTCCGGTCGCGCTGCGCGGGCTGGTTCAGGAAGGTGCGCAGGGCGCGCCCCTCGCCCTCGGACTCGACCAGTTCTCCGACCCGGTCCACGCCGAGGGCGCGGATCAGCTCGTCCTCCAGGTCGGCGACGCAGACGAAGAAGGCGCCGGGATCCGCCCCGGCGGCCTCCAGGCCGCGGGCGTAGTGGGCGCGTTCGGCGTCGTCGCAGAGGCCGGTGAGGCGCAGGCCGAGGCCGGGCGGGCCGAGGAGGCGGGCATGGCGGGCGGCGTTGGTGGCGCCGTTCATGGACAGTACGCAGACGCCCTCGGCGGCGAGGTCGCGGTCCCGCCGCGCGGCGAGCGCCTCGACCGCGGCCACGTCGCTGCGTCCCTCCACGAGCACCACGGTGCGGACGGGCAGGAGTGCGGCGAGCTCGCGCGCGGTGTCGCCGGGTCCGCCGGCCGCCCAGGCGGCGGCCTCGGCCCGGAAGGCGTCCATGTCGGTCATGACAGGAGTCTGGGCGCCCGGCGGCCCGGACGGTACCGGTTTTCCGGCGCGGCGCGTTCCGCCGGGGTCAGTAGCGCAGGGCGGTGGCGACCGAGGGGGTCACGGAGCCGGAGAGCTTGTGGGTGCTGCGGGCGGTGCCGTCGCCCGGTTTGCCGGCGGGCACGTCGGAGATGGTGACGACGACGGTGTCCACGAGCGTGCCGTCGCCGTCCTTGAACTGCACCTGGACCGCGAAGGACCGGGTCTTGTCGTCGGTGTTGTCGACCGTGACCGGGACGGTGGTGCGGCCGTCGGCGTCGGTGGCGGGGGCGCCGAGCTCCACCTCGTCCTTGGCGTCGACGCCGTCCTTGATCTCCGACATCTGCTGTTCGGCCTTCTCGGCGGCCTCGGAGGCGGCCTCGGAGACCCCCTCGGCGGCGGAGGCGACCGCGGAGGCGGCCTCGCTGACCGCCCCCGACACGGGGTTGTCGCCGTCGTCGGAGCAGGCCGCCGTGCCCATCAGGACGGCTCCCGCCAGCAGGCCGCCGGCGGCGCCGCGTACCCAGCGTCCGGTCATGTCGTGGTCTCCCTCGGCTCTCGCGCGATCGTCGGCCCCAGTCAACGGCAGCACCCCGCGCCCCGCATCCCGGGAACCGGCCGTCAGCGGGCGCCGAGGGCGATGACCGCGATGTCGTCGGCGAGGTGGTGGGTCCAGTCGCGGACGTCGTCGTCGAGGTGACGGACGAGGTCGTCGGGGGTGCCGGGGCGTACGGCGGCGAGCCGCTCGGCGAGGGGGTAGAACTCGCCGGTGGAGTTCCGCGCCTCGCTGAGGCCGTCGGTGTGGGTGAGCAGGGTGGCTCCGGGGGCCAGGGCGAGCCGGTGGGGCCGTACGGCTCCGGCCGCGCCGAGCACGCCGAAGCCCAGCGGCAGGACGGCGGGCACGTGCAGCTCGCGGGTGCGCTCCGGGGCGACCTCCAGCGGGGCGAGGTGGCCGCAGTTCACGGCGTGGAGGTCCGGGGACCCGCCGGTGTGCTGGAGGAGGAGGGCGGTGGCGAAGAGCTCCTCGTCGCCGCGGGCGGTGGCGGCCCGCCGGACCTGCCGGTCCAGACAGGCGGCGACCTCGCCCAGGTCCTCGGTCTCGTGGGCCTGGCTGCGGAAGCAGCCCAGCAGGTCGGTGACGGTCTGGACGGCCTGGAGGCCCTTGCCGCGCACGTCGCCGATGAGGATGCGGGTGCCGTAGGGGGTGTCGAGGGCTTCGAGGAAGTCGCCGCCGATGGCGGTGCCCGCGGTCGCCGGGCGGTACAGGCCGGCGAGACGGAGGCCGCCCAGCCGGTCCGGGATGGGGTGCAGCACGGCGCACTGGAGGGCGGTGGCGGTCTCCCGCGTCCGGGTCAGCCGCTCGGTCTGCTCGCGGCGCGCCCAGGCGACCGCACCGGCGGCCGCGCCGGCGGCGAGGGCGACGATCACGCTCATGGGCTGGCTGGTGTCGGCGTCCACCATCACGTACTGGAGGACCGAGGCGGCGGCCACGGCGAGGGCGACGACGGGCCGGCCGAGGGCGAGCGCGGCGACGGCGACCACGACGGTGCCGACCCAGAGCAACTCGCGGGCCTCGGCCGGCAGCGGCAGGGGGCCGAGGGCGGAGGTGTAGGGGAGGGCCTGGGCGGCGGCGGTGCCGACGAGGATCGCGCAGGGCAGCAGGGCCGCGTTCACGCCCAGGTGGGGGCGGGGGACGGCGGCGAGGAAGCGGGCCATCTGCGGGGCGGCGGCCAGCATGGTGCCGAAGCCCACGAGGGTCACGACCGCGATGCCGCCCACGAGGGCGTGGGTGGCGTGGTCGACGAGGGCGTGCAGCAGGGCGAGGCCGAGGGCGGCGAGCGGCAGCCCGAGGGAGGCGCCGGCCAGCGGGGACACGGCCCGGTACCGGATCAGCAGGCAGGCGGCCGCGCCGCCGGCGCCGAAGGCGGAGAGCACCAGGGCGGCGGTGGCGGTGGAGAGGCCGACGGCGGAGACGAGCGTCGGCACGGCCATGGTGAGGACGACCTGGGTGAAGCCGAGGGCGAGCCCGGCGACGAGCGCCCCGGTCCACACGGTGCCGGGCACGTGCTCGGGCCGGGGGCGCTCGGGGGTACGGCGCAGGGCGCGGGCCCGGGCGGCGGCGCAGGCGAGCACGGCGGTGGTGAGCAGGACGCCGACGCGGACGTCCTGCCAGCCCCAGAGCGGGGCGAGCTGGAGCGCGGCGGCCAGCGCGACCGCGCACAGGACCTGGCAGACGGTGCGGACGGGGTCGGGCAGCGCCTCGCGGGAGAGCGGAACGGCCTCGGGGAGCAGCCGGCGGACGAGCACGAGGGCGGTGCCGGCCGCGGCGGCCATGAGGCCGGCGGTGACGCGCCAGCCGGTGAGCGCCGCCGCGTGCGGGGCGAGGTTGACGGCGAGCACGAAGCCGGCGGACATGGCGGCGAGCCAGCCGCCCATGATCCGGCGGATGCGGCCGGGCATGGAGACGGTGGTCATGAAGGCGAGGCAGGAGACGAAGACGGCGGCCAGGGCGGTGGCCACCAGGATCCGGCCGAGCACGTAGGTGGCGGGGTCGAAGGAGCCGGCGAGGACGAGGGAGCCGAGGCAGAGCGCCGCGAGCGAGGCGGTGAGGACGGTCCGCCGGCCCTTGAGGTCGCCGGCGCGGCCGGTCGCCGCGAGGACGCCGATGGCCAGGCAGGCGCCGGTGATCCGGGCGACGGCGTTGTCCTCGGCGGTGACGCCGAGGTCGGTGTGGACGAGGGGGGCCACGGCCGCGTTCATGGCGGGCGCGACGACGTACAGGGCGGCGACCAGGGCCAGTACCAGCCCGATCACCCGGGGGGAGACGGCGTGGCCGCTCCCCGGCGCCGGTGCGGCACCCGCCCCGTACGGCGTGGTGGTGCCGGTCATCGACAGGACCTCCTCATGGTTCCCCCGTGGACTTTCCCCCCACGAGGGTCCCAGCGAAGAGATACTCCCTTATAGGGGCAAAAGGCCCATAACGTCACATCAATCGCATCGGGCGCAGACACCGCCCCGCGCCCGGGCACGGGCGTCCGTGCGGTCAGCCGGCTCCGGCCGTGATCCGGGCGCAGGCCCGGACGACGGCGCCCAGGTCCCGCCGCTCCTCGTACAGGGCCCGCTGGCGCTCGGCGCCGCCACCCTCGGCGAGCAGGCGGGTCAGGCCGCGGCGGACCAGACCGAGGTCCCCGGCGTCCCGCAGCGCCGCCTCGGTGTGCTCGACGAGGGCGCCGAGGACCACCTCGGCGGGGGCCGCCCGCAGGGTGCGGGGGTCGAGGAGCGGTCCGGCGAGCCCGGAGCGGGCGGCCCGCCAGGAGGCGAGCCGGAGCACGGCGCACGGGAGGTCCGGCACCGGGGCGCCGTCCCGCCAGTCGCGGGCGGCGGTCTCCACCAGGCCGCGGACGAGCGCGGCCACGACCACGGTGGTGTCCGCCGCGAGGCAGACGTCGGCGACGCGGATCTCCACGGTCGGGTTGGAGTGCGAGAGCCGGGCGTCGAAGTAGACCATCCCCGGGTCGCGCAGGACGCCCGTGGCGATCATCTCCCGCACGCGCGCGTGGTAGCCGTCGGCGCCGCCGAAGGGGTCGTACGGTCCGGCGGACGGCCAGCGGTTCCACACCCGGCTGCGATAGCTGCCGTAGCCGCTGTCGCGGCCCTGCCAGAAGGGGGAGTTGGCGCTGATCGCGTTGAGCGGGGCGAGCCAGCCGCGGATCCGGTCGAGCACGCCGACGCCCTCCTCGTCGGAGGAGACGGCCACGTGGACGTGACAGCCGCAGGTGAGCTGCTCCTGGGTGGTCAGCGCGAACTGCTCCGCCATCCACCGGTAGCGGCGGCCGAGGTTCAGGGAGGGCTGGACCGGCACCGGCGAGGTCGCCAGGGCGGCGACCAGGGCACCGGCCCCGCGCGCGTGCCGGGCGACGTCGGCGCGCCGCCGGACGACCTCCGCGCGCACACCGTCCATGGTGCGCCGCGGCCGGGTGGCGAACTCGACCATCTCCTGGTGCAGCTCCTTCTCCAGGGCCGCGTCGTCCCGTCCGTCGTCCCCGTCCGCCGCGGCGGCCGCCAGCACCGCCGTGGAGAGCGCCAGCGGCTCCCCCGTCCGCTCGCTCACCAGGAGCAGTTCCTCCTCGACCCCCACCGTGCGCGTCACCGCGTCCTCCGTCGCCGCCGTCACGCCGCCCGCAGGGCGGGCAGCAGAGTGGTCCCGGCCCACTCCAGGAAGGGGCCTTGGTGGTCACCCCCGATCTGGACGAGGGCGAGGTCGGTGAAGCCCGCCCGCCGGTAGGCCGCGGCGGCCTCGACCACGGCGCCGGGGTCGTCGCCGCAGGGGATCGCCCGGGCCACGTCCTCGGGGCCGAGGTGCGCGGTGGCCTGGGCGAAACCCGCCGGCAGCGGCAGCTCGGCGTTGACCCCCCAGCCGCCGAGGGACCAGCGGAACTGCGCGTGGGCGCGGGCCACCGCCGCGTCGCGGTCGGTGTCGTAGCAGAGGGCGAGCTGGCCGATCCGGGGCTTGCCGGAGCCGCCGTGCCGCGCGAAGTCCTCGGTGAGCTCCCGCCGCGGCTCGACGGCGACGAGGAGGTCGGCGAGGCGGCCGGCGAGCGCGCAGGAGCGCGGCCCCGAGGCGGCGACGCCGAGCGGCGGCGGCCGGTCGGGCAGATCCCAGAGGCGGGCCGCGGTCACGTCGAAGTGGCGCCCGTGGTGGGTGACGTACGCGCCGGTGAACAGGGCGCGGATGATGCCGACGGCCTCCTCCAGGCGGTCCAGGCGGTCGCGGGCGGAGGGCCAGCCGACGCCGGCGACGTGCTCGTTGAGGTTCTCGCCGGATCCGAGGCCCAGCCGGAAGCGGCCCTCGGAGAGGAGCTGCAGCGTCGCCGCCTTCTGCGCCACGACGGCCGGGTGGTAGCGGAAGGTCGGGCAGGTCACGAAGGTCATCAGGGGAATGCGGCTGGTGGCCTGGGCGGCCGCGCCGAGCACGCTCCAGGCGTACGGCGCGTGGCCCTGGGCGTCGAGCCACGGGAAGGAGTGGTCGGAGATCACGGAGAAGTCGAAACCGACACGTTCGGCCTCGACCACGTGATCGACGAGCGCGCGGGGGCCCGCCTGCTCGGTCATCATCGTGTAGCCGAAATCCGTCATGCGCGGCGCCTTGCCGGAGGCGGCCCGTCGTAAACGGAGGCAAGTCCACCGGGTACGAGGGGAAGTCCGACGGCCGGCCCGCGCGGGCCGGCCGTCGCGCCCGTGCTCCCCCCGGCGGCGGGCCGCCGGGGGGAGCACGGGTCATTCCTGGAGGGGTGCCGCCGCGACCCTGACCGGGCCGACGACGGTGAGGGGTATCCGGACGTTCTCGCAGAAGCGGCGCACGCGCGAGAGCACGCTCAGCGAGGCGGGGGTGGGGTCGGCGGTGGAGAGCTGGACCCGGACGTGCCGGGGCCGGTGGGCGAGGGCCAATGCCTGGGCCTCCAGGTCGGCCGCGGATCGGCTGGTGAGAGCGAGGTCGCCCGGGAGCGACAGGTGCAGGACGCCCTCCTCGAAGGCGTGGCCGATGAGCATGACCGCCTCCTTCCGTCGTACGCCGTCCCACCGCCCGGAAGCGGTGGGACGGACGGTTTCCGTCAAGGCGTTGTGCCGGGCACGCTGCCACCAGGCTGGCAGACGCGGACCGTGTCCGCACCCGCACGGCCCGCAGCCCCCGGAACCGCCGGACGGGGCGAACCCGCTGGTCGGGGCGGTGCCGGCCGGGTGCTTCCGTCAGCGGGACACGGTGGCCCCCGGACCGGTCCGCCCGGCCGCGTCGTCGTCGGCGTCGAGGAAGCCGCCCGACTGGTGCTGCCACAGCTTGGCGTACGCGCCCCGCGCCGCCAGCAGCCGGTGGTGGTCGCCCTGTTCGACGATCCGGCCCCGGTCGAGGACGACGAGCCGGTCCATGCCGGCGACGGTGGAGAGCCGGTGGGCCACGACGAGCGCGGTCCTGCCCTCCATGAGCCGCCACAGCGCGTCCTGGACGAGGAGTTCGCTCTCCGAGTCGAGGGCGCTGGTCGCCTCGTCGAGGAGGAGGATCGGCGCGTCCCGCAGGATCGCCCGGGCGAGCGCCACCCGCTGCCGCTGCCCGCCGGACAGCTTCACCCCCCGCTCCCCGACCAGGGTGTCGAACCCGTCGGGCAGCCCGTCGGCGAACTCGGTGACGTGGGCGGCCTCGGCGGCCCGCCGGATCTCGGCCTCGGTGGCCCCGGGCCGGGCGAAGGCGATGTTCTCCCTGAGGGTGCGGTGGAACATCGCCGGATCCTGCGGCACGGAGGCGATGAGACCGCGCAGGTCGGACTGGCGCATGCGGCTGATGTCCTGACCGCCGATCAGGATCCGCCCGCCGTCGACGTCGGTCATCCGCAGCAGCAGCCGGGTCAGGGTGGTCTTGCCGCCGCCGGAGCGGCCGACGAATCCGACCTTGGTGCCTCCGGGCACGTCCAGGTCGAGCCCCTCGAAGAGCGGCTTCGCGCCCCGGTGGGCGAAGTGCACCCCCTCGAACCGGACGTGGCCGGACGGCCCGGCGAGCGGTTCGGGGGCGGGCGGGTCCACGACGGTCGGCGGTTCGAGGAGGAGCTCGGTGAACTGGGCGGCCTCCGTCATGGAGCTCTCCAGACGCCGGTAGATCTGGTTGAACTCGAACATGATCCGGGTGGCGTTGGCGTAGTACGTGAACGCCACGATGATCGCCTCCACACCCCGCTCCCCCGCGCCGAGCATCAGGGCGAGCACCAGCCCGAGCACGTTGGTGAGGACGGAGAGCGGCGCGACCAGGGTGTCGATGCGCAGGTTGCCGTAGTCCCAGGAGCGCAGGGTGATCCGGCGCGACTCGCCGACCCGGGCGCGGTGTTCGGCCGCCTCCCGCTCCTCGGCGGCGAAGGAGCGGACGCTGTCCATGTTGGTGAGCACGTCGGCCACGTGCCCCGACACGCGGGCGATGGCCTGCTCGCGGTCGGCGACGATGCGCTGGCGGCGGCGGACGAGCGGGAACACGCACACGGCGGTGAGCGCGATCATCACGAGGAGGCCGACGACGAGCAGCGGGTCGTACTGCCAGAGGACCACGGAGGCGAACAGCAGGGGCACGAGGCTGCCCATGACCTGGAAGGTCAGGGTGTCGACGAAGTCCTCGAAGCGCGCGGCGAAGCTGATGACCCGCTTGGTGAGCGAGCCCGCGAAGTTGTCGTGGAAGAACGCCGCGTCCTTGGCGAGGAGTTCGTCCATCCCGACGACGTAGAGGTGCTCGATGCCGCGGGCGTCGAGCCGGTTGAGGCAGTGGAACCCGACCCGCCACAGCGCCTCGCCGACCAGCAGGACGGCGGCGAAGCCGAGGGCGTAGGGCAGGACCTGGTCGAAGGTGGTGGAGCCGCCGTCGGCGACCCGGCCGACGAGCTTGGCGACCACGAGGGGGGCGAGGTACTGGATGCAGATGTTGCCGAGCGCCGGCATCAGCAGCGCGGGCGCGGCCACCCGCCGGAGCCGGACCAGCTCTCCCCCGTAGTGGCGGAGAGCGAGGCGGATCGAGCCCTTGCCCGGTCCGCCGCCGCGTTGTTCAGACGTTCCCATCACGACCTTCCGTCGTCGTTCCGACACGTTCGGTGACGGAGTGTGGCGGAGGACGGACCGGGAGGTCCACGGGTTTTCCGGCCGGGAGCGCGGCGGGCGGGCCGGGCGGGGGCACGGCTCAGGCGCGCAGCGCGGCGGTGAAGGCGGCGAGTTCGCGCACCACCCGGTCGGGGTCCTCCCAGTACACGACGTGGCCGGCGCCCTCGTGGACGAGGAACCGGGAGTCGGGGATCGCGTCGAGGAGGAGCTGCTGGTCCGAACGGGTGAGCAGCGGGTCGCGGTCGCCCCAGACGACGAGGGTCGGGACGAGGATCCCGGTGAGCGTGGCCGCCAGATCGGTCTCCAGGAGTCCGCGCAGGGTCTCGCGCCAGACGCGGGCCGGGGCCTTGAGGCTCTCGTCGACCACGGTCTCCAGGAAGCCGGGTGCCACCCTGCCGGCGGCGAGCCCGCGGGTGAACTCCGCGGCGAACGCCCGGTCCACCGGGTCCCCCAGGGCCTGGACGGTCTCCCAGAGGCCGGTGACACCGGGCTTGTCGGCCAGCAGGGCGGGGACGCCGAGGAGGACGAGGCCGGCGACCCGGTCGGGCCGGCGACCCGCGACGATCCGGGCCTGGACCCCGCCGCTCGATCCGCCGACGAGGACGGCCCGCTCGATGCCGAGGTGGTCGAGGAAGGCGACGAGGTCGTCGGCGAAGTCGTCGGGGAGGTAGCCGTCCTCCGGCCGGTCGGCGTCGCCGTGGCCGCGCTGGGTCGGCGCGTAGGCGTGCAGGGCGGACGGCAGGGCGCGCAGCATCGGCTCGAAGGTCCACCAGGAGTCGGCGTAGCCGTGGACCAGGACGAGCGGCGGTCCGCTCCCGGGCCGGCCGGCCTCCGCGTACGGGAGCGTCGGGCGCCCGCCGCCGAGGACGGCCCGGTGCACGGCGACGACGGCCATCGGCGTCCTCCTCGTCGCTCGCCTTTCCCGAACCGCGGACTTCTCCAGCGTAGGGAGGCGATTCCGGGGGCTCAACAGGAACGCCTCCCGAACCGTCGGACCGCCGTTCCGCCGTATTCCGCGCGGCCCGGCCCTGCGTGTTCACGTGGCCGCGAGGATCCCGGTGCGCGACCATACGGACGCGCCGTCGTGAGAATCCCGGCCGGCGGCGGGAAAGAGCGAGCACACAGGAAGAAGGCCGTACGTGACCGGCAGCGAGAGCGAGAACCCGGTAATTCCCTCCCCCAGCCCGAAGGACACCCGGCCCCGGACCAATCGGGACTGGTGGCCGAATCAGCTGGACCTCTCCGTACTCCATCGGAACGATCCTCAGGCCGACCCCCTCGACCAGGACTTCGACTACGCGAAGGAGTTCTCGGGCCTCGACGTCGACGCACTGAAGCGGGACGTCATCGCCCTGATGACGGATTCGCAGGAATGGTGGCCGGCGGACTACGGACACTACGGTCCGCTTTTCATCCGGATGAGCTGGCACGCGGCCGGCACCTACCGCATCGCCGACGGCCGGGGCGGCGGCGGAAGCGGCGCGCAGCGATTCGCTCCGCTGAACAGCTGGCCCGACAATGCCAGCCTGGACAAGGCCCGGCGTCTTCTCTGGCCGGTCAAGCAGAAGTACGGACAGCGGATCTCCTGGGCCGATCTCCTGGTATTCGCCGGTAACTGCGCGATGGAATCGATGGGGTTCAAGACCTTCGGATTCGGATTCGGCCGCGAGGACATCTGGGAGCCCGAGGAGATCTTCTGGGGCCCGGAGGACACCTGGCTCGGCGACGAGCGCTACAGCGGCGACCGGGAGCTGAAGGGCCCGCTCGGCGCGGTACAGATGGGCCTGATCTACGTCAACCCGGAGGGCCCGAACGGGAACCCGGACCCGCTGGCCGCCGCCCGCGACATCCGCGAGACCTTCGCCCGGATGGCCATGGACGACGAGGAGACGGTCGCGCTCATCGTCGGCGGCCACACCTTCGGCAAGTGTCACGGCGCCGTGAACCCCGAGTACATCGGCCCGGAGCCGGAGGCCGCGCCGATCGAGCAGCTGGGGCTCGGCTGGAAGAACTCGTACGGCACGGGCGCCGGCGACGACGCCCTCACCAGCGGCCTGGAGGGAGCCTGGACCAACAACCCGACCACCTGGGACAACGGCTTCCTCGACAACCTCTTCCGGTACGAGTGGAAGCTCACGACCAGCCCCGCGGGCGCCCAGCAGTGGAAGCCGGTCGAGGCGGCCGCCCAGGACACCGTCCCGGACGCGCACGACCCGTCGAAGCGGCACGCGCCGATGATGCTGACGACCGACCTGTCGCTGCGGATGGACCCGGTGTACGGGCCGATCGCCCGCCGCTACCACGAGAACCCGGAGCTGCTGGCGGATGCGTACGCCAGGGCCTGGTACAAGCTGCTCCACCGTGACATGGGGCCGCTGTCGCGCTACCTCGGCCCGTGGGTCCCGGAGCCGCAGCTGTGGCAGGACCCGGTGCCGCCGGTCGACCACGACCTGGTCTCCGACGAGGACATCGCCGCCCTCAAGGAGCGGATCCTCTCCTCCGGGCTGACCGTGCCCCAGCTGGTCACCACCGCCTGGGCGTCGGCGGCGAGCTTCCGCGGCACCGACAAGCGCGGCGGCGCCAACGGGGCCCGGATCCGGCTCGCGCCGCAGAAGGACTGGGACGTCAACGACCTGCCGGAGGTGGCCGAGGCGATCGGCGCCCTGGAGGCCATCCGGGAGGAGTTCGCCGCCGGACGGACCGACGGTACGCGGATCTCGCTGGCCGACCTCATCGTCCTGGGCGGCTGCGCGGCGGTCGAGCGGGCCGCGAAGGACGCGGGCCACGAGGTGACCGTGCCGTTCGCCCCAGGGCGGACGGACGCCGCGCAGGAGGAGACGGACGTGGCGGCGTTCGCGGTGCTCGAACCGCGCGCCGACGGCTTCCGCAACTACCTGCGGCCGGGCGAGAAGCTGTCGCCGGAGACGCTGCTGCTCGACCGGGCCAGCATGCTCACGCTGACCGCGCCGGAGATGACCGCGCTGATCGGCGGCATGCGGGCGCTCGACACGGGGCACGGCGGGGTGCGGCACGGCGTGTTCACCGACCGTCCGGGCAGCCTGACCACCGACTTCTTCGTCAACCTGCTCGACATGGGGACGGAGTGGAAGGTCTCGGAGACCGACGAGAACGTCTACGAGGGCCGGGACCGGGCCTCCGGGCAGCTGAAGTGGACGGGCACCGCCGTCGACCTGGTCTTCGGCTCCCACGCCCAGCTGCGGGCCCTGTCCGAGGTGTACGCCGCGAAGGACGCGGGCGCGAAGTTCGTCCGTGACTTCGTCGCGGCCTGGTCGAAGGTGATGAAGCTGGACCGCTTCGACCTGCGCTGACGCGCCGGCCGGCCCGGCACCCGGCCGGGACGAGCCGGCGCCCGGACGGTCGTGCTGCGGCCGTCCGGGCGCCGGAGTCGTGCGGGGCGCGCCCGCGGGTGGCGGTGCGTCAGGTGGAGATCTCGGGGAGCAGCCCGGCGACCGGCGCCGCCTGGTCGGTGAGCTGGTGGAGCTGGTGGAGTTCGCTGAGCCGGCTCAGTCCGCCGAGCTGCTCGCCGACGCCGGGGTAGGAGGCGCGGGCCTCCTCCGTCATGCCGGTGGTGGCGAGGGCGTCCAGTTCGGCGATCGGGCTGATCGGCGGTCCGAGCGGTCCCGCGGGGGCGGCGACGGCCTGCGTGGCGGCGCCGCCGAGGCAGGAGAACGCGGCGGCGACCGCGAGGACCGAGGAGATGCGTCGAGGTGAGGTCACACCTCCTCAACGGAACGTTCCGCCGGGGGACACGCGACGGGCCCCGGCGTCCTCCGAACGGGCCACGGCCCGCGGTCCCTCCGTCCCCGTCCCCGGGCCCGGGGGCGCGTTGTAGGGTGGCGACCGGACCGAGGCCGATGCGCGTGCGGAGGGCAGTTGACCGAGCTCGTCCGCGGCACCCCCGGCCTCGTGCGGGCGGTCAACGACCGCGCCGCCCTGCATCTGCTGCTCCGTCAGGGGCCCCTCACCCGACCCGAGATCAGCCGGCTGACCGGGCTGTCCAAGCCCACCGCCTCCCAGGTCCTCGCCCGCCTCGAACACGCCGGACTGGTGGTCGGCAACGGGCTGCGCACCGGCCTGCCGGGCCGTGTCCCGGAGACGTACCGGGTCAACCCGGCGGCGGCCTACGTGGCGGCCGTGGACGTGACCCCGGAGTGGATCGCGGTGCGGGCGGCCGACATCACCGGCGCGGTGCTCGGCGAGGCCGAGGCGCCCGCGCCCGCGGGGGCCGGCCGGGAGGAGCTGGTGGCGGCGCTGCGCGCGGCGCTCGGCCGGATCCCGACGCCGGGGCCGCCGCGGCGGGTGGTGGTCGGTGTGCAGGGCGCGGTCGACCCGACGACCGGCCGACTCGCCCACGCCAGCGAGGAGGACATGGCGGCCTGGCTCTTCCCCGACGTGGAGCGGACGCTCGGCGAGGCCCTCGGGCTCCCCGTCCGGATCGAGAACGACGTCAACCTCGCCGCCGTCGCCGAGCGGGCGCACGCGGCGGCCGGCTGCCCGGACTTCGTGCTGCTGTGGGCGGACGAGGGCCTCGGCGCGGCCCTCGTCCTCGACGGGCGCCTGCACCGGGGCCACTTCGGCGGCGCGGGCGAGGTCGGCTACCTGCCCCTGCCCGGTGCGCCGACCGCACGGGAGGCCGGTGACCGCTACGGCCGCCACGGCTACCAGGAGCTGGCGGGCGGGGACGCCGTACGGGAGCTGCTGCACGCCCACGGGGTGCCGGGAGCGGACTTCGCGGAGGCGGTGGCGGAGGCGGTGCGCCGGGCCGGATACGGGCCGGCGGCGGACGGCGTGGCGGAGCCGCTCCCGGCGCCGGACGGGGTGGCGGAAGCGCCCCCGGCGTCGAGCGGGGCCGGGGCGGCGCAGGCCGGGACGGCGGGTGACGGGGCCGGGGCGGCGCGGGCCGCGCTGGGGCTGGTGGCGGCGCGGCTCGCCGCCGGTCTGGCGTCGATCGTCACCGTCGTGGACCCCGGGCTCGTGGTCCTCGCGGGCCGGCTGTGCGCGGCCGGCGGCGAGCCGCTGCGCGCGCTGGTCGAGCGCGAGCTGCGGGTCCTGGCCCACTCGCGGGCCCGGATCCGGCTGTCGGCGGTGACCGGGAACCCGGTGCTCGCCGGCGCCCTGGAGCTCGCCCTGGCGGCGGCCCGCGACGAGGTGTTCGGCGGGCCGCCACCGGTCGGCCGGAGCTTCTGAGGGCGTCCCGCGGGCGGGCCTCAGCGGCCCCGGGGGAACCAGCTCCCGCGGTCGGCCGGGGCGGGGGCCTGCCAGGGGTTCGCGGGGGCCCCGCCCGCGAAGAGCGGGCCGGAGCGCGGCTGGACGCGCTTGAGCCGGGCGCGCCACGGGCCGTCCGCCATCTCGAACTGGACGAGGAGCGGGCCCTCGGTGAGCGGCACGGTCTCCCGCCGCTTGCCGATCTCGTTGACGACGTTCTCGTCGTCGGGGAGCGCGGAGTGGTCGTCGTGGCCGGCCAGCTCGAAGACGTTCACGATGAGGTTGTCGTCGCCGCGGTAGTGGATCGCCAGGTCGGCGACGCCACCGGTGTGCAGCAGCACGTCCGGGCCGCGGAACTCCCCCTCCTGCTCGGTCAGCCGCCGGGCCGAGGCGAGCGGCGAGACCTCCACCCGCCACGGGCCCTCGGCCTCCAGGCGGAACCGCAGGGTGCCGTGGGCGGGGACAGTGGCGAGGACCCGGCCGAAGTAGTGGTCCTCGGTGCTGCTGACCAGGTCGTCCTGCTCCTTGTTCCGCCGGTCGAGGACCGTCAGGCCCGTGTAGCCGGCGTCCGGGACCTCCAGCTGGACGACGACGGGGCCGGGCGGCAGCCCCTCGACGGTGATCACGTCGTTGTCGCGGCCGGTCTGGACGTACGGGGCGAAGACCGGCCCGTAGGCCCACACGTCGTCCTGGGCGGGCGTCACGGGCGCGGCCGGGGCGGGCGGCACGGGCGCGGGGGCGCCGTACGGGGCCTGGGCGGCCGGGACGGGAGCCGCCGGGGACCGCGGGGGTACGGGGGCGGGCGGCGCGAACGGTGCCGGCGTGAGCGGTGCCGGGGCGGGCGCGGCCGGCGGGGGCGCGAAGCCCGGGACCTGGGCGGGCGCGGCCGGCGGGGGCGCGAAACCCGGGACCGGGGCGGGCGGAGGGACGCCGGGGCCGGAGGCGGCCGGTGCGGGCGGCGGCGCGAAAGCGGGCACGGGGGCCGGAGGCGCGACGGCGGGTGCCGGCGGCTGCGGCGCGGGGGCCCGGGGCGTCTCCGCGCCGGCCACATGGACGCCGTGGTCGGTGGCCAGGCCCTCCAGGCCGTCGGCCCAGCCCTGGCCGACGGCCCGGAACTTCCAGCCGCCGGCCCGCCGGTAGAGCTCGGCGAGGACCATCGCGGTCTCCCCCGCCGCGTCCGTCACGTCGTAACGGGCGACCGGTGTGCCGTCGGGGGCGAACGCCTCCACACCGAGCCCGGGCACGTCCCGGAGGGCGCCGCGGTCCGTGGAGCCGACGACGAGGATCCGGGCGACGTCGGGCCCGACGGCCGGCAGCCCGATCTCCAGCCAGTCGCCGCCGTCCTCGGCGCGGGTCAGCCGCACGGCGCCGTCCGGGTGCGCGTGCCGGCCGTGGAAGACCACGTCGGCGTCGCCCCGGACGAGCCCCCGCTCGGTGAGGAGGAGCGCCATGGCGTCCGTTCCCCGGCCGCGCACGGCGATCCGCAACGGCACCGAGGGCACGAAGCCGTTGCCCCCCTTGATCAGCGTCGTCATCGCGCTCGGACCCTTCCCCTCGTGTCCCCACCCTGGTCCATCGGGGAAGATCCTCCGCGACGCGCCCGCCGACGACAAGTGCCTTCCCCACGCCCGCCGCCGGCCGTCGCCCGCGTGCGACGGGCCGCGCGCGGTCTACCCGGCGTGGAACCTGCTGAGGGCCCAGATCGCGACGATGTCGAGCGTCATCACGGTGATCGACCACATCGGGTAGTACGGGATGAACATGAACTGCGAGATCAGGCTCACCGCGCCCAGGGCCACACCGGCCCCTCTGGCCCAGCCCTTGCCGAGCAGCACCCCCAGGCCGGCGGCGATCAGCCCGACGCCGATCACGACGTGGATCCAGCCCCAGGCCGTCAGGTTGAACTGGTAGACGTAGCGTGACGCCCTGAAGATCGTGTCGTTCGCGATGCCGGCAGCGCCCAGGGCGATGCTCAGGCTTCCGCTCAGCTCCAGAGCGATGCCGGCGAAGAGGGACGAGCCGGGCACCCCCCGGGCGTCGCGGTGCTCCGCCGAGGCGTGTCGCACACCGCCGGGTGTCTCCGCCATGGTCGCCACCTTCCTGACACTGCGGCCGTCCCCGCGCACTTCTGTGCGCGGGGGCCGCTCTCTCGTGACAGCCACAGCCTCGCGGGGTCACCCGTACCCCGCGACCGGGACCGGCTGTCCGGGTGAAGGCCGCGACCGGGGCCGTACCGCGCGGTGACCGGGGAACGGGACGGCGTCCTCGCCCCGGTGCGTGAGGCGAGGCGCGGTGGAGCGGGCTTCCGCGAGTGCCCCGCCCCGCAAGGGGCAGAGGCGGGGTGTGAGGCCGGATCCGTCCGGCCGCGCGAGGAGGTGACGACGGTGGTCCACGACACCATCCGGGTCGACGCGCCGCTGCGGCGGGTGTACGACCAGTGGACGCAGTTCGAGGAGTTCCCGCGCTTCATGCACGGCGTGGTGGCGGTGGACCAGACCGACGCGCGCCATCTGCACTGGCGGACCGGCATCGCCGGGATCCGGCGGGAGTTCGACACCGAGATCGTCGACCAGCTGCCGGACGAGCGCATCGCCTGGCGGACCGTGGGCGGCGAGGTGCGCCAGCGCGGCGTCGTCACCTTCGAGGCCGTCGACGCCACGCACACGCGCGTGCGGCTGGTGATGGAGCTGGAGCCCGAGGGGCGGGCGGTGAAGGCTGCCACGGCGCTCGGCGTCGTGTCGAGCCGGGTCTCGGGCGATCTCCGGCGCTTCAAGGACTTCGTCGAGGACCGGCACGCGGCGACCGGCGCCTGGCGCGGCCGGCTCCGGCCCGTCGACGCCGGACGCTCTGCCGGGCCACCGGCGGGTCCCGTACCGCCCCCTCCTCCCGACTCCCCCGCCGGGCAGCGGCCGACGCCGCCGCGCTGAGCCCGCCCGGCCGGGTCCCTCCGGGCCCCGGCCACCCTCCCCGTCCCCCGACATCCGCTTCATGTCATCCGCTTCATGTCATCCGAAAGGCTCGGTCATGGTCCCTCTTCTGCTCGTACTGCTGCTGATCCTGGTGCTCTTCGGCACCGGCTTCGCCGTCGAGGCTCTCTGGTGGATCGCCCTGGTGGTGCTGGTCCTCTGGGTGCTCGGCTTCCTGTTCCGAGGCTCGGGTTCGCGGTGGTACCGCTGGTGACCCGGGTCCTTTCCCGACCGCCGGGAGCCCGTCGCCCACAGCGGGAGGCGGGCTCCCGGCCACCCGGAAGGCTTTTAGTTTGATTTTCAACCATCACTCGGGGGATGATGTCCGCACGACCCGCGGCAGGCGCGGGGCGACCGTGAAGGAGCGGACAGTGAGCGACGCCGTGGCGGCACCGGCCGGGCAGCGGATCTTCCTCGACAAGCAGACGCCGGACGCCTACAAGGCGTACGTCCGCACCGCCCAGACGGTCCGGGCCGCCGCCGACGAGGCCGGGCTCGACCGGATCCTGGTCGAGCTGGTGAACCTGCGCGTCTCCCAGCTCAACGGCTGCGCCTACTGCCTCGACACGCACACCCGCGCCGCCCTCACCGCCGGCGAGACCCCCCGCCGCCTCGGCCTGCTCGCCGCCTGGCGGGACACCCAGGTCTTCACCCCGCGCGAACGGGCCGCCCTCGCCCTCGCCGAGGCCACCACCCACCCGGCCGACGCCGACGCCCAGGAGCGGGCCTACGCCGAGGCCCGCGAGGTCCTGGACGACGCCGCGCTCTCCGCCGTGATCTGGGTGGCCATCACCATCAACGCCTTCAACCGGGTGTCGATCCTCAGCAAGCACCCGGTACGGCAGGTCTGACGGCCGGCGCGGCACCCGGGCGGTTCCGCCCGATCCGGATCCGGTCGAACAGGCGGCCGGATCCTGGGCGCCGGGCCAGGTAAAGTCTCCGGGTCGCCCGAGCCGCCGAGCCGTCGCCCGGGGCTCGCCCTCCCTCGTACGACAGGTCCTCCTTCCTTGCCTTCCGCCGTCGCCCCCATGGCCGCCCCTGCCCCGGTCCGCTCCCGGTTCCGCTCCCGGAAGCCCGACTGGCTGCGCGACCCGCGGGTGTGGCGCACGGAGGTGCTCGCGGGGCTCGTCGTCGCCCTGGCGCTGATCCCGGAGGCCATCGCCTTCTCGGTGATCGCCGGGGTCGATCCGGCGATGGGACTCTTCGCCTCGTTCACGATGGCGGTCACGACGGCGATCGTCGGCGGACGGCGGGCGATGGTCTCGGCCGCCACCGGTGCCGTGGCGCTCGTCATCGCCCCGGTCAACCGCGAGCACGGCGTGCAGTTCCTGATCGCCACGGTCGTCCTCGCCGGCCTCTTCCAGATCGCGCTGGGGATCGTGGGGGTGGCGAAGCTGATGCGGTTCGTCCCGCGGCCCGTGCTGGTCGGCTCGGTGAACTCGCTGGCCGCCCTGGTCTTCCTCGCCCAGCTCCCCGAGACCCGGAACGTGCCGATGGCCGTGTACGGGCTGATCGCGGCCGGGATCGTCCTGCTGGTGCTCTTCCCGAAGGTGACGACGCTGGTCCCGGCCCCGCTCGTCACGATCGCCGTCCTGACCCTGGTGACGGTGGCCGCGGGGATCGCCGTGCCGACCGTCGGCGACCGCGGCGCGCTGCCGTCGGCGCTGCCCGTCCCCGGCCTGCCCGACGTGCCGTTCACCCTGGACACGCTGGCGACGATCGCCCCGTACGCCTTCGCCGTCGCCCTCGTCGGGCTGGTCGAGTCGCTGCTCACCGCGAAGCTCGTCGACGAGCTCACGGACACGCCGTCGAGCAAGACCCGGGAGTCGGTCGGGCAAGGCGTCGCGAACGTCGTCACCGGTCTCTTCGGCGGGATGGGCGGCTGCGCCGTCATCGGCCAGACGATGATGAACGTGAAGGTCGCGGGTGCCCGGACCCGGGTCTCCACCTTCCTCGCCGGCGTGTTCCTGATGGTGCTGTGCGTGGTGCTCGGGCCGGTGGTCTCCCGGATCCCGATGGCCGCGCTGGTGGCGGTCATGGTGATCGTGTCGGTCGCCGCCTTCGACTGGGAGTCGGTCGCCCCGCGCACCCTGCGGAAGGCCCCCGTCGGGGAGACCGTCGTCATGCTGGTCACCCTCGGCTGCGTCCTGGTCTCCCACAACCTCGCCCTCGGCGTCGTCGTCGGCTCGGTCACCGCCACCGTCGTCTTCGCCCGGCGGGTCGCCCGGCGCACCACCGTCACCTCCGTCACCGACCCGGACGGGACGAGCGTGGTGTACCGGGTCTCGGGCGAGCTGTTCTTCGCCTCCGCCGAGGCGTTCGCCGACCGCTTCGACCACGCCGGGGACCCGGACCGGGTCGTGATCGACCTGTCCGCCGCACAGGTCTCGGACGCGTCGGCCGTCGCCGCCCTGGACGCCGTCGAGGCGGCGTACGCCCGGCGCGGCAAGACCGTCGAGATCACCGGCCTCGACGCGGCGGGCACGGCGCTCCGGGACCGCCTCGGCGCTGCCCCGGACAGGGCCTAGCACCTCCCCCGCACCTGCTGGCGGCCGTGGTGGCCCCGCCCGTTCAGGCGTCCCGGGTGCGGGCGTGCAGGTGCATGTCGTGGCGGCCGTCGTCGTGGAGGGCGGCGCTGCGCCTGGTGCCCTCCAGGAGGTAGCCGGCCCGGGTGGCCACCCCGCACGAGGCGTGGTTGCGGGTCGAATGGTCCAGCTCCAGGCGGTGGAAGCCGGCCTCGTCCAGGGCCCAGGCGGTGAGCGCCCCGAGGCCGCGCGTCGCCACGCCGGCGCCGCGGGCGGCCGGGAGCACCCAGTACCCCACGCAGGCGATGCCGTCGTCGAAGTCCAGGCCGCGCAGCGCGATCCTGCCGAGCACCTCGGCGCCGTCGCGGGTGATCGCCCAGTGGCCGCCCCGCTCCGCCGTCCAGTCCTGGCGATAGGCGTCGAACCACTCCAGGACCCGCGCCTCGGAGGAGGGCCTGCGGGTGTGCCAGCGGCGGGTCTCCTCGTCCTGGTACGCGGAGAGGAAGGCGGGGGCGTCGGCGTCCTCCCAGGGGCGCAGCAGCAGCCCGCCGGCGGCGGGGACCAGGGGTTGGGGGGAGCCGCCGAGCACGCCGGGGGCGATGACGGGCGGTGTGGAGAAGTCGCGGGTCATGGACCATGATCGTCCGCCGTCGGCGGTGGGTGTCAACCGTCGGCACCTTCCGCTCTGCCCTCGGCGCCTTCCGCCGGACCCGGGGTCCGATCACCCGAGGTCCCGCCCCGGCCTCGGAGTACGGCCGCCCGGTGTGCCTCCGCCGGACCGGGGGTTCGGTTTCCCGAACCCCCGGTCCGGGTGCGGGCACCATCGACCGTCGTTCCCCCGTCCGCCGAGGATGAGGGCATGATCGAGACGGCGAGGGACATCGGGACGGAAGCCGCCGCGCGGGCGGAGGACCTGCACCGCGTGTACGGGCGGGGCGCGGCGGCCGTACGGGCGCTGAACGGGGTGTCGGTGGCGTTCGCGCCCGGCACGTTCACGGCGGTGATGGGGCCCTCGGGCTCCGGCAAGACCACCCTGCTGCACTGCCTCGCGGGGATGGACCGGCCGACCCGGGGGTCGGTCCGGTGGGGCGGTACGGAGATCGCGCGGCTGCCCGAGCGGCGGCTGGCGGAGCTGCGGCGCAGCCGGGTCGGGTTCGTCTTCCAGGGATTCAACCTGATGCCGGCGATGACCGTCGCGCAGAACGTCGAGCTCCCCGGCCGGCTCTCCGGCGAACGCCCGGACCGGGGCCGGGTGCTGGACGCGCTCGCCCAGGTCGGGCTGGCCGGGCGCGCCCGGCACCGGCCCGGGCAGCTGTCGGGCGGACAGCAGCAGCGGGTGGCCATCGCCCGGGCGCTGGTCGCCCGGCCCCGGGTGCTCTTCGCCGACGAGCCGACCGGCGCGCTCGACCGGGCGACCGGGCACGAGATCCTCGGCCTGCTGCGGACCGGGGTGGACCGGGAGGGGCAGACCTGTGTGATGGTGACCCATGATCCGGTCGCCGCCGGGTACGCGGACCGGGTGCTGCTGCTCGCCGACGGCGTGGTGGTCGACGAGCTCGACCGGCCCACCGCGGCCCAGGTGGGCGAGCGGCTGAGCCGGCTGGGCGGGTGAGCCGGATGGTGACGCTCGCCCTCGGCCCGCTGCGCCGGCGCCCGGCCGCCTTCGCCGGCCTCGCCGTCGCGCTCTTCCTCGCCATCGCCACCGTGACGACGTTCGGCCTGCTCCTCGCCGCCGAGCTCACCGCCGGGCCGGATGTCCGGGGGACGGTCGCCGGGCCAGGCCCGATGGTGATCGCGGGTGCGTTCGGGGAGATCGCCGTCCTGGTCGCGTTCTTCGTCGTGGTGAACGCGCTCGGCTTCGCGCTCCGGCAGCAGCACCGCGAACTGGCCCTGCTGCGCACCATCGCGGCCACGCCCCGCCAGGCACGGCGGCTGGTCCGCGGCCAGGTCGTGGCGACGATTCTGCTGATGACCGCGCCGGGCTGGGCCGTCGGCGCGTGGGCGGCGCGCCGCTTCCTCGCCGAGCTCCAGCGCCGGGGCATGGCCGCACCGGGTCTGCGGGTGCCGGAGACCCTCCTGCCGATGCTGGTGGCCCTGGCCGCCGCCCTCGTCGTCGGCCTGGCGGCCTCGGCCGTCGCCGCCCGGCGCGTCTCCCGGATCGCGCCCGCGGCCGCCCTCACCGCGAGCGCGACCGAGCAGGGCCGGACGGGGGCGCTTCGGCTGCTCGCCGGCGCCGGCGCGCTGGTGGGCGGCGGTCTGCTGCTGCGGCTGGCGGCGACACGGCCGGTGGACGAGGCGGACAAGGCCGGGCAGGCGGCGCTGCTGGGCTCGCTGGTGCTGCTGGTCGCGGTCGCCCTGCTCGGCCCGCTCGCGGCCCGGCTGCTCGCGACCGGTGCGGGAGCGCCGGTCCGGCTCCTGGCGCCGCGCGCGGGGTGGCTCGCCGACGCCAACCTGCGCGGATACGCGCGACGGCTGTCGTCCGCCGTGGTGCCGGTCGCGCTGCTCGTGGGCCTGTCGGGCACCATGTCGATCATGACAAGCACCGCCGCGCACGCACCGGGCATGGCCGGGACCGGCGTCACCTCGGCCACCGACGGCTGGCTGCGCCAGTGCGAACTCGCCCTGCTGATCTGCTTCGCCACCGTGTCCACGGTCAACACCCTGATCGCCGTGACCTCCGGCCGGCGCCGCGAGTTCGCCCTGCTGCGGCTGGTCGGCGCGACCTCGTCCCAACTGCTGCGCATGCTGACCGCGGAAGCCGTCCTGACGACGGTGGTCGGCGTCCTGCTCGGCGCCACGGTCGCGGGCGCCGCGTCCGCCGCGTTCAGCACGGCGGTCACCGGCTCGCCGGTCCCGGCCGTCCCGGCGGCCACCTGCGCCTGGATCGTGGCGGGCGCCGCCACGCTGACCGTCCCGGTCATCCTGGCCACCGGGCTGCGGGCGATCCACGGGCCGGCGGCGGCCCGTGTGGGAGGGGACGGTGACTGAACGGGAGGACGGCCCGGCACCCGGACACGGGAGCGCCGGATCCGACGGGGGCACGGGCCGCGCGTGCACGGGCCGCGTGGGCCCGGCCGGGGACGGCCCGGTCCGTGCAGGGCCGGACGGCGCGCGGTCCCGCACCGCGCCCGTCCCCGGCGCGGAAGCGGGAAGGGCGGAGACGGGAAGGGCGGGGGCGGCGGAGACGGGCAGGACCGGGGCGGCGGAGACGAGGGCCGCGCGGCGGAGCCGGTACTCCGTGCGGGGCGGCGAGTGGGCCTTCGCCGTCGTCGGACTGCCGTTCGCGCTGCTCTGCGGCGTGTACGCGATCGCCGTCCTGTACGCGGGCGTGCTGCTCTCGCTGACGGTGCTGGGGCTGCCGTTCGTGGTCGCCGCGCTGCGGGGCGCGCGCGGTCTCGGCACGCCGCACCGGTGGCTGGTCGGCCGGCTGCTCGGGGAGCGGGTCGAGGCACCGTCCCGGCCTCCGCGAGCCACGGGCCCGATCGCCCGAGGGCGGGCCGTGCTGACCGACCCGGTCGGCTGGCGGACGCTGCTCTACCTGGTGCTGCGACTGCCGCTCGGCGTCCTGGGGTTCGCCGTGGCCGTGGCGCTCCCGGCCGGCTGCGGCTGGCTGATCGGTTTTCCCCTCTGGGCCCGGCTCCTGGAGCCGGAGCCGCGGCCGTTCGGCTGGGCGGACGCCGTCTCCGTACCCCTGGGGCTTCTCCTGCTCGCCGCGCTGCCGGGCGCGATCAGGGCGCTGAGCCGCGCGAACCGGCGGCTCGCCGGTGCGCTGCTCGGCCCCGCCCCCGCGCAGCAGCGGGTCAGGAGGCTGGAGTCGGCCCGCGCCACCCTGCTCGCGGAGAACACCGACCGGCTCCACCGGCTGGAGCGGGACCTGCACGACGGGACCCAGGCCCGGCTGGTCGCCCTCGCCATCACCCTCTCGCTGGCCGACGACGCCCTCGCGCCCGCCGCGGGCCCGGACCTGGCACGGACGCGCTCCCTGGTGGAACGGGCCCGCGGCCAGACCGACGACACCGTCGCCGAACTCCGGCGGCTCACCCGGGGCATCCGGCCGGTGGCCCTCGACGGCGGCCTCGCCCAGGCGCTGCCTGGCCTCACCGCCACCTCGCCGGTGCCGGTCGCCGTCCGGCTGGATCTGCGGGAGCGCCCGGATCCGGCGGTCGAGCGGGCCGTCTACTTCTGCGCCGCCGAACTGCTCACCAATGTCGCCCGGCACAGCGGCGCGACCGGGGCCGAGCTCCTGGCGAGCGCCTCGGAGGGGCGGGTCCTGCTGACCGTGCGCGACGACGGGCGTGGGGGTGCGGCGCCCGGCGCCGGCACCGGTCTGGCGGGCCTGGCGGAGCGGTTGGCGGCGGTGGACGGCGTCCTCGCGGTGGACAGTCCGCCCGGTGGCCCGACCACGGTCACCGCCGAACTGCCGGCGCGCCTCTGAGCGGTACCCCCGTCCCTGAGAGCCCTGCCTGGCCGCCGCGTCCGCGAACGGCGCTGCCCGGCCGTCGCGTCCGCGATCGCGGTGCCCGGCCGTCGCGTCTCGGCGGTGCTCAGCCGGCGCCGCTCTCCGCCAGGTACGCCAGGACGGCCTTCACGCGCCGGTTGTCGGTGTCCGTCGCGCGCAGCCCGAACTTCACGAAGACGGCGGCGACGTGCTTCTCCACCGCCCGCTCCGACACCACCAGCGACGCGGCGATGGAACGGTTGGAACGGCCCTGGGCCATCAGCTCCAGCACCTCGCGCTCGCGCGCCGTCAGCGCGTCCACCGGGCCGCGCCGCCCGCCGCGCATCAGCCCGGTGACCACCTCGGGGTCGAGAGCCGTGCCGCCGTCGGCGATCCGGTGCAGCGCCGCCACGAACTCGTCGGTGCGGGCCACGCGTTCCTTCAGCAGATAGCCGACGCCGGCCGCTCCGCCGGCCAGCAGCCGGGAGGCCCAGACGGTCTCGATGTGCTGGGAGAAGACCAGGATGCCGACCTGGGGGGTCCGCGCCCGGATCTCGACGGCGGCCCGGATCCCCTCGTCGGTGTGGGTCGGCGGCATCCGGATGTCCACCACGGCCACGTCGGGCCGGTGCGCGTCGACCGCGGCGACCAGTTCGGGTGCCGTCCCGGCGGTGGCCACCACCCGGCAGCCGCGGGCGCCGAGCAGTTCGACCATGCCGTCCCGCAGGACGACGGAGTCCTCGGCCAGGACCACGCGGAGCTGTCTGTCGATCACGACTCCATTATCGGGCCTGGTCGCGGGGGATCTCCGGCGCCCGCCCGTCCCCGCCCGGCGCGGCTCCCCCGCCGGGCGGTGCCGGGGGAAGGGAGCGGTCCGCCACCCGCCGGAGATGGCCGGCGAAGACCTCGGCCGCGTCCGGGGTGAGGGTGCGCAGGGCGACCATGGCGGTGATGACGACGTCGCAGAGTTCGGCCTCGACGTCGCCCCAGCTGTGGCTGGTGCCCTTGCGGGGGTTCTGCCCGGTCGCCCCGATCACCGCCTGGGCCGCCTCCCCGACCTCCTCGGAGAGTTTGAGGACACGGAGCAGGATCTCCTGTCCGGGCGGCAGGTCCTGATGGTCCGTGAGCCAGTCGTGGAGGCGGGTGACGGTGGCCCAGGTGTCGTCGGTCATGGCGGAAGCCTGCCCGTACGGAGCGGACGGCACCCGGGCCGCGGGGGGGGTGGCTACGCCTGCTGGTCCTGCGGGTACCAGCGGAGCTCGACCGTGTTGCCGTCCGGGTCCTTCACGTAGACGGACTGGGCCGAGCCGCGGGCGCCCCAGCGCGGGACGGGGCCCTCCAGGACGTCGAAGGCGCCGGAGTCTATGACCTCCTGCCAGTCGAGCGGGTCGACGACGAGGCAGATGTGGTCGACGTTGGACTCGCCGCGGGGCCGGGAGAAGAGGTCGATGACGGTGCCCTCGTCGATCCGGACGGACGGGAACGGCACCTTGCCGGCCCGCCACTCCTCGACCCGCTCCGGCGCGAGGCCCAGCGGGCCGGTGTAGAAGGCGAGGGCCCGCTCGACGTCGGTGACGTTGAGGACGAGGTGGTCGAAGGCTTTCACGCGCATGCGGTGTCTCCCGTGTTCCGTTCGGTGGTGCCGGTACGACGGGGGCGGCCGACGGCCGCGGCACACGTCCGCGCCCCTCCGCCGGACGGCCGCGCGTCCCCGCGCTCCGTGACCGGTCCGCACCTCCCCCGTGCAGGTAGTGCCTATCACGGCCGGCCGGCCCCGCCCCACCCCGTTTCCGTCTGCCGTCAGGTCCCTGCGGCCGGCCGGAGGGACCGGGGTGGGGAAATCCCCCGTAATGATCCACCTGCCGCCGCCATGGTTCCTGACCTGCGCTTTTCCGTACGTTCGGGAGAAGACACCCCGAACGAGCGGAGACACCATGCGCCTGCGACGCGGCGGCACGCGACGCGACCCCGTACGAGACCCGGCGGAGCGGCCCGCGGCCGGCGGACGCCCGGCCGGGCACCCGGCCGGGCACGCCGTCGAACTCGACGGGGTACGGAGGCAGTACGGGCGGGGCGACGGCGCCGTCCACGCGCTGCGGGGCGTCGACCTGGCCCTCCCGCACGGCAGCTTCACCGCCGTGATGGGGCCGTCGGGATCGGGCAAGTCGACGTTCCTCCAGTGCGCGGCGGGGCTCGACCGGCCGACCGCCGGGTCGGTGCGTCTCGGCGGCACGGAGATCACCGGGCTCGGCGAGAACCGGCTGACCGAACTGCGCCGCAGCCGCCTGGGCTTCGTCTTCCAGGCGTTCAACCTGCTGCCCTCGCTCACCGTCGAGGAGAACGTGCTGCTCCCGATGCGGCTGGCCGGGCAGCGCCCCGACCGGCGGCGGGCGGCCGGGCTGCTGGCCCGGGTGGGCCTCGACGGCATGGCGGGACGCCGGCCGTCGGAGCTGTCCGGCGGCCAGCAGCAGCGGGTGGCGCTCGCCCGCGCGCTCGTCACCCGGCCCGACGTCGTCTTCGCCGACGAGCCCACCGGCGCGCTCGACACGACGACGGCGGCCGAGGTGCTGGCGCTGCTCCGCGACGCCGTGGACGGCCTCGGCGCGACGGTCGTCATGGTCACCCACGACCCGGTCGCGGCGGCCTGGGCGGACCGGGTGCTGTTCCTCGCGGACGGATCGATCGCCGGCACCCTGGCCCGGACGACGCCGGACCGGATCGCGGCCCGGATGGCGAGCCTCCCGGGCGCCGGACGGCGGGCCGAGGCCCTCGCCGGAGCGGCCGGACCGGCCGGCGCGGCGGTGACGCGCTGATGCTTCCTCGCAGGTCCTCCCGCCCGTCCTCCCGTACCTCTCCTCGCACGTCCCCCCGTACGTCCCCTCTCCCCTCCTCCCGTACGCGCTCCGGCGGCGGCCCCGCCCGGCGGTCGTTCCGCCCCAACGGACTCGCCCGCGCGGCCGTGCGGTTCAAGCCGTCGTCCTTCGTGGGCACCTTCGTCGCGCTGCTCCTCGCGGCGGCCGTCGTCTCCGGCTGCGGGCTGCTCCTCCAGACCGGGGTGACCGCCTCCGTCCCGGCCGGGCGGTACGCGGGCGCGCCCGTGGTGGCCGCGGCCGACCAGGAGGTCCACATGACCGTGCGCCACGGCGCGGAGCGGTCCGTGGAGTCGGCCGCCGTGCCGGACCGGGCGCGGCTCGACGCCGCCCTGGTGCGGACGGTGGAGCGGGTGCCGGGCGTGGCCCGGGCGGTGGGCGATGTCGCCTTCCCGGTGCGGGTGGTCACGCCGGGGGCGGGGGCGTCGGCGCCGCTGACCGCCTCCGGCTGGGGTGCGGCGTCCTTCACCGGGGCCGGACTCGTCTCCGGGCGCGCCCCGGGAGCGGGAGAGGCGGTGGTCGGGGGCGCGGACGCGCGGGTGGGCGGCCGGGTCGTGCTGCGGACGCCCGCCGGTGAGCGGGAGTTCACCGTGTCCGGGACCGCCCGCGGTCCGGGGGTGTGGTTCTCGGACGCCGGGGCGCTCGCCGTCTCGGGGCATCCGGGGACGGTCGACGCCGTCGCGGTGCTGCCGGAGCGGGGGGCGGACGCCGGTGCGGTCGCCGCCCGCGCGGCGGAGGCGCTCGGCGACCGGGCACGGGTGCTGACCGGGGACGACCGTGCGCTCGCGGAGGGCTCGGCGCTGCCCGCGGCGCGTGCGCTGCTGACGGGCCTCGGGGGGTCGTTCGGCGGGGTCGCGGCGCTGGTGGCCGTCTTCACGGCGGCGGGGACGGTCGCCCTGTCGGTGGGCCAGCGGAGCCGTGAGTTCGCGCTGTTGCGGGCGATCGGGGCGACGCCCCGGCAGCTCCGGCGGTCGATCGCGACCGAGGCGCTGCTGGTGGCCCCGCTCGCCGGTGTGCTCGGCTGCCTGCCCGGGACGGCGCTGGCGGTCTGGTGGTTCGGGGAGCTGAAGGCGAAGGGGGCGGTGCCGGAGGGCCTCGGTCTGGACCGGGGCGTGATCCCGTACGCGGTGGCCGTGGGCGTCGTGGTCGTCACCGCGCTGCTGGGCGGGCTGCTCGCGGCGCGGCGGCCCTCGCGGATCGAGCCGGGCCGGGCGCTGGCCGAGTCGCGGGTGGAGCAGGCCGGGGCGGGGCCGGTGCGGACGCCGCTCGGGATCCTCGCGCTGGTCGGCGGGACGGTCCTCGCGGGCGTGTCGGCGGGGCTGTCCGGCGACGACGCGGCGAACACGGCCCTCGGGGTGGTGTTCCTGTACATGCTGGGCGTCGCGCTGCTCGGACCGGTGGTGGCCCGGGTGTGCGCGGGGCTGGCCGGGACGGTGCTGCGGCGGTCGGGCGCCGCTGGTCATCTGGCCGCCGCCAACTCCCGTACGAACGCGCGGCGGCTGGCCTCGGCGATCACCCCGATCGTGCTGGCCACGGCCTTCGTCTCGACCCTGCTGTTCCTCCACACGAGCACCGACCGGGCCGCCGAGCACCAGCGGCGGGCGGGGCTGACCGCCGACCACGTCGTGGCGGACCCGGCCGGTCTGCCGGCCGACGCGGCGGCGCGCGCGGCCGGGGCGCCCGGGGTGACGGCGGCCGTGGCGGTGGGGCGGACGTCCGTCCTCGTGCCGTCCGGCGTGCTCTTCTCCGCGGCGTCCGCGCAGGCCGTCTCCGGCGATCCGTCGCCGGTGCAGGACCTCGGTGTCCGGACGGGCGACCTGGCGGCGCTGCGGGCGGGCACGGTCGCCGTCGACCAGCGGCTCGCGGACGCGGCCGGCGTCCGGGCCGGCGAGCGGATGACGCTGCGGATGCCGGACGGCGCCGAGGCGAAGCCGCTGGTGGTGGCCACGTACGCGCGGGGGCTCGGGATCGCCGAGGTGACGCTGCCGGCGTCGGACCTGGCGGGCCGGGTCACCTCCCCGTACGCGACGGAGGTGCTGGTCCGGGGCGGTACGGGCGAGGGCCTGGAGGCCCTGGGGACGGTGACCGACGGCGCCGGGCGGGCGGCCGCGCGGAGCGTGGACCAGGAGCTGAACGCCTGGGCGAACCGGGTGATGGCCACCGTCCTGGGCGGTTTCGCGGCGGTCGCCGCCGCCAACACGCTGGTGATGACGGTCCTGAACCGGCGCCGCGAGCTGGGCACGCTGCGGCTGATCGGCACGACCCGCCGCCAGGTGCTGCGCATGATCCGCTGGGAGGCCCTGCTGGTCGCGCTCGGCGGCCTGGCCCTGGGCACGGGCATCGCGCTGGCGACGCTGGTCCCGATGACGCGCGGTCTCACCGGCGAGGGACCGTACGTGCCGCCGCTGCTGTACGGCTCCCTCGCGGCCGGTGTCGTGGTGCTCGGCCTCGCCTCCACCGGGCTGCCGGCGCGCGCGGCGCTGCGCGGGGGCGCGGGCGGGAGGCCGGGCCGCTGAGGCCGGCGCGGCCCCCGGCGGGTGGGGGC